>JANOBS010000229.1:0-46474 GCA_031411755.1 Luteolibacter sp.
GATCGGGCTGACCGTCAGCGTGTCAGTGCCGCTACCGGTCCCGCTGTTCGTGATGATGGAGGTCGCGCTGGTGATCGGAGTGCCGATGGTGACGCTGTTGCCGAAGAGATTGAGGGTGGCAGTGGAATTCAGCGTGAGGTCGTTCGCAGAACTGAGGCCGGTCGCGGAGCCGATTTGAAGGGTTCCTGCATTCACGATGACGTCGGTGGCTGCCGAGGACCCTCCCATGCGCAGGGTTCCGGCGTTGAGCGTTGTGGGACCGGTGTAGGTGTTGATGCCGGTGAGGACCAGGGTTCCCGCGCCGGTCTTGGTGAGTCCGGCCGTGCCTGCGACGACGCTGTCCACCTGGGTGGTGCCGTTGTTCACTTGAAAGCCGGGTGTCGTGCCGGCCAGAGTCATCGTGTTCCCGGGGCTGATGATCCAGGACTGGCTGCCGGAAGTGTCGCCGAATTTCCAGAGTTCTGCCGTGCGGCTGGCTCCGAGATTGAGGGTCGTGTTGGCAGCGAGGTTGACGGTGCTGAAATCCATCGTCGCGCCGGAAAGCGGGTTCGGCACGGTGCTGTCTGCCCAGTTGGTGGCGGTGGTCCAGTTCTGCGCACCGCCCGCAGTCTGGGTCCAGACGTTCGGCGGTGGAGGCTGCGCCGGAAACTCCACGGCGGCGACGTTGATCGTATAGCCGGTGCCGGTGGTGGTGGAGAAGGTCGGCGTGATGGCGGTGGGTGAAGTGACGAGTCGGTAGCCCGATGCGTGGCCGCCCCATTGGCTGCCCCACGAGCCGCTGCTGACTGCCGTGAGCAAGGATGGCGAGGCCGATGTGGCGGTGGGAGTCCCGGCGCTGTTCGGTTTGCCGGCGTTGTCGATCACCGCGATCACCGCCGAGCGATCGCCAGCGGTGGTGAGGCTCACCGAGTTGACCGTGCTGCCGGTCCTGCTGTTGGAAGCGGCGAATCCGGGCATGGTGTTGGAAAGCGCGTAGGCGGCGCCGATCCCTCCGTTCGGGTTGTCGGCCGAGACCTGGATGGTGCCGGTCCCAATGGCACCTGGATTGTCGAGGTAGAAGATGGCGGCAGTTCCGGGACCTGTTCCTGCGTCTTCCTGAATGGCCTCGGTCATCACCTTGCCATTGTAGCGGACGTCATAGACGAAGCCGGTGCCGCTGTTGTTGGCGTCCTCGGTCGAGATGACCACGACGAGCTTGTCCGCCGTTCCAGCATTGAAGGTGCCCAAGCCCGTGACGCTTTTCAAACCGTTGCCGGTCTGGAGGGTGAATGACTGCGTGGAGTCCACCGTGACGCCGAGGCTTGCAGGGGCGTTGTAGGTTTTGGCGGAGACGGCTGCCGAAGAAGCAGTGGCAAGCGTTCCTGCACGTGCGGAGACGGTGTAGGAGTACTGGGTGCCCGGTTGCAGGCCGATGTCGGTGTAGGACCGGCTGGTTTGCCAACCGCTGGAGGTTCCGCCCGGATTCCCCGAGGTTTCCGTGAAGAGGTATTCGACCGTGCCGGTGAAGCCGAATGCGAGTTCTCCCTCGGTGGCCTTCATGGTGATTGCGGACGAACCATAGGCGATTGGGGCCTGGGCAAAAGAGGCCGGGTCCGGTGTGAGGGGAGCCCAGGTGGAGAGCACCTGCGGATTCGCGGGGAGTCCGTTGTCTTCGGCATCGGGGGTCAGCAGCAGTTCGATCTTCGTCACCGCGCCATCGGCAGCGGGGAGATTGATTGCTTCCGTGACCAGACTGCCGCTGGAATAGGGATCCTGGGTGGTCAGCCACGAAGCCGCCAGCATGTAGGTTTTCGTGACTCCGCCTTGAACCACCCGCACGCAGAGGTCCGAGCCAGTGGCAGGGCTGAAGATCGAATTGGCCGAGGTGCGGTCCGCTGGCACGGACGGATCGAACAGCCGGATGAGTCCTGAATTGTAGGGGCCGATGGGAGGATAGACCATGGTCACTCCCGGATCAGAGCCGGAAATCGAGGCCATGATGCTGATCACTTGGGTGTCGCGCGTGGTCGGGAACTGGACCCCGTTGTTGGTGACCGTGGTCGTGTAGTCGCCGGCGGTCTGGTTCCATGAGGCATAGCTGTTGAGCGCCTGATTCCACACCACGACGTGACCTTGCAGGTAGTCCCTCATCTGATTCACCGAATAGTCGGAGAAATGATTCATCAGGTAGGCCGGCTCCTGCCATCCGGTGCCGCCGCCTTGCATGGGATCGACCTTGTAGGTTCCGACAGGTTTGCCACCCGCGTTGCCGGTCTGCACGGTCGGCGGGATGAAGGCCTTCGTGCGCAGATCGAAGGCCCAGGCGGGACCGGCGTGGGTTTCATTGTAATTCGCAGGCGGCTGGATGCCATACATCGCTCCCTTGTATGGATACGCTGCGCTGTCGCCCCAGTGAGGGAGGGAAAGCGCGTGGCCGAGCTCATGATGCAGGATGCCCACCGAGGTGCCGCTGCCGACACCCGCGAAGCCGCCGGCCTGCCCTCCCGCGAAGGCATTGTAGACGTTCACATAGTACAAGCTCCAACGTCCGGATCGCCCCGATGCTCTTTTCAACGCAGCGTTCCAAGCCAGGGCCGCGGCCTGCTCTCCATCGAAAGCGAGTCCCGTCTGGACGGTGTATTCCGCCTTGGACTTGATGCGGGCGGCTTTCGTGCCGACGTCCGTGCGCGGAGGGATCACCAGTTCGGGAAACACGACATGGCCCAGACGCCGCACTTCCAGATCCGCAACCGGCCACTTGGCTTCCAGCTCCGCGAACGTGTTGGCCGGATAGTCGTCGTTCGTGTCCGCGAAATACTGCACGTCGAACATCGTCATGATGACCTTGGTGGGGGCACCGATGTCGAGATTCGTGAGGCTGGTGGTGGCGGTTCCAGCGTTCACGGTGATCTGCAGGCCCTTCTTCATCCAGGCGGCGGGGATGTAGCCGGTGAAGGTGTTCGCGAAGGAATGCTGCACCACTCCAAGGCCATCGGGGATGGAGGCAGGCAAGGTGGCGGGACCAGTGAGAGGCAGGACCAGGGTCTGACTGTTCAGAGTGAGCGTGGCCGAGACCGCAGGCGACGCGGGAGTGGCCGGGTCGGTTACATGCACCTTAATCAAGGCCTCCCGGTTCCCCACCAGACCGAAATACGCATCCGTCGCCTTCAGTACATGGGTCTGGCCGAAATAAACGGCATCGATGGTCACGGCCTTCGCCGCACCGAGTCCCAGCGCCAGGGCAAGGAGGGAAATGAATTTCATGGGGTTTGGTTCGGTTTTAGCTCAATGGAAGGAAAAGCCAACCTCGGCGATTTGCCATTCTTGGTGAAGGAGGTCGTCGGCTAGGGTCCGCGTGGTGGTGGCCACCTATTTCCAACCGGGCTTGACCTCGACCTCGACCGTGAGCGACGCCGATTGACCGGATGCCGTCGCGGCCAGCGGCGCGAACAACAGCACGGCGAGCGCGAAGGAAGTGAGTGGACTCGTGCTCATTTGCTCCAATCGTGTGTTCGACGCCTTTCAAATTCCAATCGCTGGGCCCGGCCAGGAATCCCCCGACATTGGAAGCCTCGGGGATCGGGAGGAGAGCTGAGACGGGTTTCGTTTCAGGCGTGAAGGCCAATGACCGTGCCGTCATTCCTCGAAGCTCCCTTTCTGATCATTTCGACTTTTCGACAGACAAGACGCCCACAGGCGAATCGCTCCGGAATGACGCGGCTGGCAGTCCCTCGCGATTGAACAAATTTCCATCGGGTACGAAGGCCCATCCATAGCGGACGGCGACAGGCTTGGTGACCTTCTCGGAAGTGACGATCACCGTCGCGCCCTCGATCACCGCATGGGCTGCGATGAACTTTCCATCCGCACCCGCCAGGGTGAAGCCGTTGAGGGAATCACCTTGAGCCACGAGCCCTTCACCCACGTGCGTGAACGAAATCACGGCGCGATCCTTCTCGAAACTCGCGCCCTTGAAGACGGGGCCGGAATACTCCACTTTCTCCCCGTAGCTCAAGGCCCGGGCTGCGAGGGCCAACCGCTCTCCCACCGGACGCTTACGGGTCGGGTGGATGTTGTTGGCGTCGCCCACGTCCGTGGTAACCACCATCGCGGTGTGCGGCGTGGCTTGCCAGATGCGCTGTTGAGCTTCGCGAAAGGCGGGATGGGTGCCTTTATACGATGCGAGCTGGACGAAGTAGAACGGAAGGTCGTTTCCCCAAACCTGGCGCCAGTCGGAGATCATCGCCGGAAGCAGTTTCTCATAAGCAGCGGCCTGGCCGGAGTTTGACTCGCCCTGATACCAGATCGCGCCGCGAATGGCGAGGGGCTCAAGTGGCGCGATCATGCCGTTGTGCAGGGCGCTGGGGCAGTCGTGGCAACGTTCTTTCGGGGCGACAGGTGGCGGCGGGACCGGTTTGCCCTGAGCTTTGGCCTGCTGGACGGCCAGCGGATGTAGCTGGTCACGATCCTGTTGGAAGGCGCTGTAGGTGCTTGCGATTTTCGCGAACTCATCGGGCGAAACATTCTTCCACTTCTCGACGAGTGATTTCGATTCGCCCGTGGCGGCGAGTGTTTCACTCCGCATCCATGACTCGATGCGCGTGCCGCCGACGGCACTGATGACCAGGCCGATGGGTACACCGAGTTTCTGTTGAAGCGCGGTGCCGAAGTAACAGGCGACTGCCGAGCAGTCCGCCGCTGTGGCTGGCGAAACCGCCTTCCATGCGCCTGCCACGTCGATGGATGGCTTCTGGCCGAACTGATGCTCCACCGTGAAAAAGCGCACGGCGGGGAAGTTCATGGACGCGATTTCCTTCGGCGCGCTTTCAACGGACTTCATCTGGAAATGCATGTTGGATTGGCCGGAGCAGAGCCAGACATCGCCGATCACCACATCGCTGAGTGAGATCGATTCCTTGCCGCACGAAACCACCATCGGCCGCTTTTCGGCGCTTGCCGGGAGCGGATCGAGTTTCACGTTCCATTTACCCTCCGCATCGGCCTTAGCCGTCTTCTTCTGGGAAGCAAATGCAACGGTGACCTCTTCCCCCGGCCTGGCCCAGCCCCAGACCGGCACCGCTTGATCGCGTTGCAGCACCATGTGACTGCCGAACATGGCGGGCAATTTCAACGTGGTCTCCAGAGTCCACTCGGCCTTCCAGGTGATGGTGGGAGTTTTTTCTCCGGCGAAATCAAGCGGCAGCCAGATGTAACCCGAATGGACGGGATCCTTCGGCTGGTTGATGTCGAACATGGCGATCCATGCATCCTGCCGGCCTGGTAAGGGAAGGATGAAGGTGCTCTGCCCGCCGAAGGTTTTTTCCGGACCGAGATCGTTGTGGGGGTTAATTCCGCGACAGGGATTGCCGAGGGCCTGGTAAGGTCCTGTTAGATGATCGGCGACGAACAGGCGCGCGGCGTTCGGTGCCCAGCCGGTGCTGCCGGAGCCAAGCAGGTAATACTTTCCATCGCGCCGGATCAGTGCCGGACCTTCCGTCGCATTCTCCACGCCCTCCATCGGCACATACCCACCGGCTGGCTTCAATCCGTCGGCTGACATTCGTCCACAAACCAAGGGCTTGTCGGTTCGAGTCCCATCCGGCTTTCGCACCGCGATGTGATAGATCGCGCCGTCCTCCTCCCGAAAGATCGCGAAGTCGCCCGAACCGGTCGCGCTGCCCCCGCCAAGGAACTTGCCTTGGTATTCAAACGGTCCGGTTGGTGTGTCCGCCGATGCCACGCCGACATAGGCGAGATCCTTGCCGGTCTTGCCGCCTTGTTCCTTTGGCGGGTAGAGCTTGAAATAGAGGATGAAGCGCTTCGTCGCGTCGTTGTAGATCACCTTTGGACGATCGAGAATGAACGCATCCCGCACTTCGGGGTTGATGCCCGGGGCTGATACATCCAGCACGAGGCCGGCATTCCGCCAATTCAATAGATCGTTACTGATGTAACAGCTCACACCCGCCTCGTTCTTCTCGTCCTCGGTCTTGCCGGGGATCTTGTGGGCACCGTACCAGTAATAGGTCCCTTCGTGATGCAGGATGCAGAATCCATGGGCGTTGATGGGTTCGCCATTGGTATCGAGCCATGGCTGGCCAGGGCGGAAGGCGCTTTGTGCTGGTGCGGCAGTCCCAATCATGGCGGCACAGTACAGGACGCTGAAAAGAAGGCTGACGCCTTTTGCGATGGCTCGGAGATGCATGAGGATCATGGGCTCGTTCAAAGGATCTGGGGCTGGATTTGGAAATTCGATCCATCGGTCTCGATGCCGCTGGTCGTGAAGGTCAGGTGGGGTTCACCCGCGGGGACGGGCGATTCGAAGGATGTGAATGCGGAATCGCGGGCCGACGCGGCCAACGTATTGCGATGGAAGCCGCTAAGGTTTTGCTTTTTCGGAATCCGAAGGCGGGACATCGAAGAAACGGCAGATCTTGATCGGCTTGTATTCCTGGGGGCCATCAAACATGAAAATGTAGTTCCGACGTCCGGGCCGGTTTCCCCACTGGCTGGAGTAAACCGGCTTGGCTTTGCCCTCCTTCATGATGGCCATCGCCAGATCGATCTCACCGACCTCCTTCTTCCAAGACGGATCCGAAACCAGGGTGTCCTCGGCAGGTTTCACCGCGAACTTCTTGTCACCGAAGATCACGGAAATCACCGAGTGCGAGAAATTGAAAAAGCGGTAATCACCCTCTCCGATGCGTGCCTTCGCGATGTCATACGCGATGATCTTCAGAGGAGCCGCGCCGCTTTTCAGACAGGCCAGCAGGACGCGATTCGAATTGAGCGGAAGATCGACTGCGGCAAAGGGGGGCGGCAACGGAGGCTTCATTGAAAACTCCGCCACAGAAGTTCTGACCATGAACCGTTGCGGCCCTTTATACTTCAGAGGTTCGCCAAGTCCGGTGAGGTTGGCCTCGAATGCGGAGGTCTCCTTGCCGTTGTAAAAGAACAGTCCGGTCACCGGTTCATCCAAGGCGATGGTGACGATCTCGGTGTCGACCGTCACCTCCTGGCAGAAGCAGGGGAGGGCAAGTAAACCGAGAAAAAGCAGGACGAATTTGTTCATGGAATGAGGATCAGATTTCGGAACTGGAAAGCCAACGGAAGGATTCGATTCGCAGCCGGCGACCGAAGGACTTGTTGATGGAGACCGCCAGCCCGGTGGCGTTTTCATAACCCTGATCCTGTGGATCCAGGTAGTCGCTGGTGCGCTGCACCGTGGCTTCACACCAGGCGCGGGCGATCACTTTTCCTGTGGCATCCAAGGCTTCACCGCAGGTGCGGATCTTGAAATAGTCCGAACGCACCTGGAGAACCGGAGCGAGCGACTGGAGCACATCGCCCTGCATGAGATAGGAGGCGCTGCCGACCGATTGATTCTCATTGGTGACAGCGGCCGAGAACTGTGTGCCGGGCGGCGCGACAGCCGCTTTCCCGACGGAGGTGGGGAAACCGGTATTGATCGCCCTGTCGAGTGCCGCCTGGAGAGGTCCCTTGAGCTTATGCTGTGGATCACTGGCATTGGGGTTCCGATTGACGAACTCGGCCATCGAGCGGAAGGGACCGCGCGCCTTGACTTCAGTGACGATTTCCTCGGCGAGCCGATCCAGTTCGGCATCCGAAAGGTTGCGCCAGCCTTGCCAGAAGGCATCATCGTCGCCAGCCCCGCCTTTGTTGTAGGCCTGGTTGGTGATCACGTGGCCAAAGCGGTTGAAGCGTATGCCGCCGGGGTCTTGCCATGAAGCAACCCCTGTTTGCGGGTTGAGAACGGGCAGTTGGGACGCCCCCATCGAGGATAGCACGGCCTTCCACGCCGTCTTGGAAGTGGAGTTCACGTTGAACGCACCTTTCACTAGGATCCGTGAGGCGATGGCTTCCGGAGCGCGATCGGCGTTGTCCGAGAGAATCTTGTCGATCGTGGTATCCCCCTGGAGCGGAGCGAAGACCATCCGGGGATTTGGCAGGGTGCTGGCTGTCGATACGAGTTTCCTGACATCGAAAAACCTGTCGAAGGAGGAACCTGTCGCGCCGAGGTAGTCCAAGCCCAGGGTGGAGAAGAAATAGCCATCCCAGAGCCTCTTGTTCACATCGTATGACACGTCCGTGACATTGAATCCGCTGATGCCGCTGAAATTCGGATTCGAAGTGGAGCCCAGTGGGATTCGCGGGTTTGCATAGGAATTGCCAATCACGAAGCCTGGCTCGAAGTTGTAACGGGAAAGTTGCGCGTGCTGGAACTGGCCAAGGGAGACGAGCGGCGAGCGCGGAACATCGTACACCATGACGTTGGTTCTGCCGCCAGCAAGGGTGTTGGAGGCCCCGCCGAATCCCTGGTAGCGACCACCGGACTTGCTGACTTCGGGCTCGGAAACAGCGCTGCCGCCCTCGGCCAACAGTCCGCGATTGCCACCTCGTCCGTCGCCCACCTGCTTGGCCTTGCCCGGTGCGTTCCAGGCACCGATGAACTGCGAGGAGGTATGCCATCCGGTGCGCTCACCCGAGGTGCTCACTTTCGATCCATCCCAGAGGGAATTGGTCACCAGCGCCCGCGGATTCGAATCAATCCATCCACGCAGCCTTTGGTTTTCGTCCGGCCCCTCGACCTGATTGGTCGTGCGGCTGAAGAATGTCCACGTGGCGATGTTGGGCGTGACCTTGTCTCCGGCCAGATCATCGATCAGATAGGTCGTCTTGGTGGTGTCGAGTCCACCGGATGAGCCTGAGACGACTGGCTCCGGGACTCTGAAGGCCGTGCTCACCGCCGGATCGCTGCCGCCGTTCCAGAGTTCGGTGGAGCGGAGCAGGACGTTGTTGCCGGACTTCAGGGTGAACCAGGTCGAAGACACGTTCTTCAAGTCCAGTGTCGGAAACTTGGTTTTCACTTCGTTGCTCTGCGTGTCCTGCAGAACGATCTCACCGAACCAGGCGCGATACCCACTCGGAACCAAGCGGTCATTGCCTGCATCGTCCTTGAGATCGACGATGAATGAGCCCTTTTCGCTCCAACCGGGCTTGAGCGTGTAGGTCTGCCCCGCCGCCACCCTGATCCGGTCCACCACGGAGAAGAGTCTGAACTCGCCCGGCTGGAGATCAATGGCAGGAGTCTCAAGCTGCAGCCATTTCCCACCCGCTGCTGAGCCAGGTGTGGGGATGACGCCGGAGCCTGCAGTCCACTCTTCGCGAAGCCATGCTTTCGTCAGGCGTCCGTCGGTGAAGGTCCCGGTGCCCGACGGCTTGGCATAGTTGAACCGCAAATAAGGATAGAGCGCCCAATCAAAACGGTAGGGAGCCGCCTTGATGGTGACATTGTAGGGATTCCAAAGTCCAAGAACCGGCTGAATGCCAAGCTGTGCCTTATAGAAAACCGTGCTTGAGGGAGGCACCGTGGGTGGAGCAAGTTCGGAGTTCAGGCGGAAGCCCATCTGAAACATCGATAGCACCGGCGCGACCGGACTGTTGGTTTGTTGCACATCACGACGGAAGCTCCCTTCATCATGGTTTGTGTAAGGCAACCAGGTCTTGTAACGGAGGTCGGACTCGACCAACGGGTTTCCACCGACCATTGGCATCTGCTGGCCAGTGACCGTCTGCCAGAGGGTGGCGTAGTTCCAGAGGTTGCCCCAGTTCGGTCCGGTCGACACGCCGCCGTTCCTGCTGATCGCGTCGCTGAGATAAAACTTTGCGGCACTCTTGGTGGCGAAGTTGTAGAGCGGAACTCCATTCACTGTAGCAGCGGATGGTGTGGCCCCACAGTAGAGCTCCCCAAATCTTTTCGATGCCTGTGACTTGTCGAAAATGAGGGAAAGATCCGCCTTCATGCCGCCAGTGGTGACATTGACGGGCAGTCCATGGCCACCGGTGGTGAGATCGTTGAAATACTCGGTGGAGAGCGTCTTGTTTTCCGCCGCGAGTGAGGCGGTCTGCATCGAGATCAATGCAGTTTTGTCGATGGTCCCGTCCGGGACGAATTTCGACCAACTGCCACCCAGTCCGACCAATCCACCTTCAAGTGGTGCTTGAGACCTGGCGAGACGTTCGCCGTCCGTTGCGGGTGTGGTTTTGGGTCTGGCCATGTCCACCCGCGCCTTGGTGCCTTCGTCTCCAATCCACCAGGCATAGCGGCCCCTGTTCTTTCCCTGCGTGATGCTGACCACAGGGGCAAGCAGATCCGCAGTGGATGATGTCGCTGTTTTGAAGGTGGCGAGCTTGAGTGCATCTCCCTGATCCAGTTGAGTGGACCTGGTCAATTGTTTGGCTGGATCCGGTTTGTCACCGCTCACCAGCCAACTGATCTGGGCGGACTTCGCATCGGGTGTCTGGGTCGCGGGACTGACGTCGGTGACTCCGGTCCAGTTGGAATTCACTGGCTCTTCGCCCACCTTCAAATTGGAGGTCATGGTGACCCGCTGGTCGGGACCCGTCGATTTCTGCAGCTCTCCGATGGCAATGATCAGCGCCATCCGGGCATTCGCGCGTGCGGTGGCTTGGGCGCTTTGGATCGTCGAGCCGCGAAGACTGATGCTGCTCAGGGTGAGCAGGCCGAATGCGATCATCGTTAGCAGAACCATCAGCGACAAGGTGACGATCAGCGCGAAGCCCTTCGGCGGGGAGGCTCGGAATCGACTGCGTCTGGAGGGTTTATTCTGAATGTTCATTGGGTTTATCAGAATCGGGAGAGTCCTCAGCCGCCGTAACAACGCACGGCAAAGAGGGCTGCGGGAACAGAGGTCGACGGGGCGAGGACATGGAGTTCCAGGCAGTCGGTCGTGACCGGGGTTTCGAGGCTGATGACCCGGCGGGTCTGATGGTTGCCGAGGATCTCAGCGACGGTGCGCGTAGCCTTGTTTGTGAGGGTGGTGACCGAGGATTGGCCGCTGGTTCCTGCCGACTCGCCCAACGGAGAGCAGGTGACCCTGACATTGCTCACGCAGAACGGCATGTCGCGTTCAGGGTGCCCCATCAGCACGGACTCCATCGGGTGGTCGAAGTCGCTGTCGAAGTCGATCTCAATGACCGCGATCGTCTGTGGGCTGTCCCACGTAAGTCGAACGACGGCTTGTTCATGGGAAAAATCCGCTACCCAGGCGTTGGTCGCGCGGGTGGGGCGGTTGATGCCGTTGGTGAGGTTCGTGGCGCTGAAGGCGCGCAGGGGCGGCTCGCAGCGGAGGGCGAAATTCTTTCCGGCCGGCCGTCGCTTCGGGGTCCAGAACTCGAAGGTGTCGATTCCAATATCGGGCGGCGGGCTCTGGGTGTTGGACTTGGCCACGGCCTTGTTTCCGGCCTGGCAAAGAGCGAGGACGCCGGTGAGGCGCTGGTCGCTGAGATGGACAGCAACGTTGTCGTTCTTCAGGAGGCAGACGAAGGCATACTGTGTCGCGTCGAGGTCGGTCGCGAATTCCAACCTCACGGATTGTTGCAGGCCGGGAGCCAAGGGAATCTCCAGCGATTTCAGGACGACGTCGGGGGTGTGGTTGTCTGGCTTTTCACTGATCCGAAGTTCGGCCCGCAGCGTGGTCGCAGCCATGACGTCGACGGTGAAGCTGATGGCTGGCACCGAGCCGGATGGGGCGGGCAGCATCATGGCCCAGGATTCGACAAGCGGCAGGGTCTCGCCGGAAGGCACAAGTTCTGATAGAGCCAGTTCGCTCGTGGTGGTGATCTTCGCACTGCGGGCGAGGTCGTCGTGATCCTCATGGGCGACGCCGGGAATGAACTGTCCGGTGCGGAGCAAACGGCGCTGGAGCTCTTGCATGCGGGCCGGTTCGGTTAGATCGCGCGGCAGGATTCCGTCGCGCAGGCAGAGTGCGGCAGCGAGGCCTGTCGCCTGACCGCCATGGGCGCAGGTGGCCATCACTCGCGTGCTGCCAAATGCGACGTGGGAAGCACTGATGATGCGTCCGGCGAGCATGAGGTTGGAGATGTTGCGGCTGTACATCGTGCGCCACGGGATCTGATAGACTCCCTTGGCATGCCACTGGGTGCAGCCAGCCTGGGCGCTGTAGACGCCTTCAACCGGGTGAAGGTCGATGGCCCAGCCGCCGAAGGACACGGCATCCGGATGCACCCGTTGTTCGACCACGTCCTGTTGGGTGAGGATCAGATCGCCCTCGAAGCGGCGGCTTTCACGTTTGCCGGGAACTGTGCCGACCCATTCGAGGGTGAGGGTTTCAGCTTCGGGAAACTGGCCGGAATTCTTGATGTGGTCCCAGACGCCGTAGGCGACTTTCCAGAGTTCCATCTTGATGACCTCACTGTCGTGGATCGTGTCGATCGAGCCGCCCCATTCGAGCCACCAGAGGCGGCAGCCGTCCTGCCCGGCCTTGAAGTCGCGCCAGCGCGGGATCTGGGTGATGTCGGAAAGGGCGAAGGAGGGCGCGGTGAATTTCACCGGGCGGCCGGTGTCCTTGGAGTAGAAATACATCGAGTGGCCCAACAGCTCGGTGGTGGCCACGGGCGGAGCGAATTTCTCACCGAACTCGTCACGTGATTCGGCTCCGATGCGGAATGCGGCACCGGCGAGGAATCCGACGATGCCATCACCGCCGGCATCACAGAACAGCGGCGCGGAGATTTCATAACAGGTCGAGTTCTGCGAGCAGAAGGCCCGGACGGACTTGATGGTGTCGTTACCCGCTTTCTCGAGATCGTGGACGGCCGTGTTGAGCAGCAGGGTGATGTTTGGTTCGTTGAGGACAAATTCCAAAAGGACCGCGTCGAGGATCAGCGGATTGCCCTCGGGATTGCGATGCATGTTCTCGACGAGAATTTCATCGATCACACCGCCTTCGCGGGCCCAGCGGTTGTTGTTTCCCATGTGGGAGGTGGCGCCGAGAATCCACAAACGGACCTCGCTGGAGGCGTTTCCGCCGAGTACCGGACGGTCCTGGAGGAGCACCACCTTGACCCCAGCGCGGGCGGCGGTGATGGCGCAGCAAACTCCTGACAGGCCGCCGCCGATGACGGCCAGATCGCAGGTGTGGCTGACGGAGCGCAGATTTCTGTTAGAGGCAGGTGGCTCAATGATCATGGACGTGTGGGAGTGGTGATGAGTGAGGAAGGTTTGTGAATGCGGCCGAGCCACAGGAGCAGCCAGGCGACGGGATGAAGGAAAGCCATGATGAGGAACCACTGGCCGTAGCCGTGGCCTTGCACCTGTTCCAGCAGGCCGCCAAAGACGGATTTCACCGCTTGATCGAGGAATCCGGCGGGCTTGGTGGATGGGCCGGTGACCATGGTGGCGACGATCATGTTCATGACGATGCCGCCAAGGGTGCTGCCGGTGGCGACCACGCTGAAGACCGTGCCGAGCGAGTGTTTCGGAACCAGATCCACGACCAGCGAGCTGATGTTGATGAGCCAGGCCAATGAGGCGATGACGGCGCAGGCGGCGAGGGTCATGGAGAAATCCAGACCGGTGGCTTGTGAAATGAATGGCGAGACCGGCATCAGGCAGGCGCAGCCGAACAACACCCACATCCGGCTGCGCGCCGGGGCCATGCCACGGGCGACGAGGCGGCCCGAGAGCCATCCACCGAGCAGGCTGCCGACACCGGCGGCGGCGTATACGACCCAGGTGATCTTGAGTTGATCCTGATCGAGATGCCGATCGCTGCTCAGATACTTGGCGAACCAGAACTGATAGAAGTACCAGACCGGGTCGGTGATGAGACGGCCCAACAAGAGCAGCCAGGTTCCCCGGAACTTGAAGACTTGTCCCCAGGACCAGGGATCACCCGCTTCCTTGGCGGCATCGGAGGGTGAGGTTTCCTCGATCACCTTGAGCTCATCGGCACCGAGGAAGCGGTTTTCGCGAGGCAGACGGTAGAGAAAAAGCCATGGAATGAGCCAGACCAACCCAGCAGCGCCGGTGAGGATGAAGGCCACACGCCATCCGGTTCCGTGACTGAACACCGAAGTGATGAAGGGAAGTTTCTCCGCATAGGGAAAGGTCGCCAGCGGAATGACAATGTAGGGCGCGACCGTGGCGCCGATCGTTGCACCCATGGTGTAGAAACCGATGGCAAGGGCCCGCTGTCGTGCAGGGAACCATTCCGAGACGGCCTTCGATGCCGCAGGCCAGACACCTGCTTCACCGAGACCGAGGGTGAAGCGGCAGAAGCTCATCGAACGCATGCCCTGAACGCCGGCGGTGATCATGTTGGCGATGGACCACCAGGCGACGAACAGCACCATGCCGGAGCGGGTACCCAGGCGGTCGGTGATGCGACCGGAAATGAGGTAAGCGATGGTGTAGGCGATGAGGAAGATGTTCACCACGTTGGCGTAATCCCGGTCGTCCATGCCGAGGTCCGACTGGATGGTGGGTGCCAGCGCCGAGAGCGTCTGACGGTCCACGTAGTTGAGAACTGCCGCACCGAACAGGAGGGTGATGATCCACCAGCGCAGTCTTGGAATGATCAAGCGTTTCCCTCCGCCCGCATCGGGGCGGGTGGCGGGCGCTGGTTGTGGCGAACTAACACTCATCGGGCAGGTATTGGACGGGATGGGACGACGCCTCGCAAGCAGGCAGGAAAGGGATAGAGGCTAATCGTCATTTTGTTTGCGGGCCATGAGAGAATGCGCATTATTCATTCGATTTTACGCACAGCGAGATCCGATGAAGAAACCGGCGAAAAGCACGAAGGTCCCAAAGCGGGTGGCCATCCTGGTGGATACCTCCACGATGTGGGGGCGGGATATGATTGCTGGCATCCATCGGTACAGCAAGGAACGCGGAAACTGGGAATTGTTTGTCGAGCCACGCGGGCTGGAGCAGCGGCGCTGGCTGCCGCCGGAATGGAAGGGTGACGGGGTGATCGCCCGCGTGGGCTTTGTGGATCTGGCCAAGCGGCTGAAGCAGATGAAACTGCCGGTGGTCAATGTATCCGCCATCACCCTGCCAAAGGTGAACTTCCCGCGGGTGATCTCGGACCAGGTGGCGGCGGCGGGACTGGCGGCGGAGCATCTGCTGGCGAGGGGGTTCCGGAGCTTCGGCTATTTCAGCCTGTTGGGGCTGGAATATGTGATGGAGCACCAGCGGGCGTTCGGAGATGCCTTGCGAATCGCAGGTCACCGCTGCGAGGTGTTCGCGGTGCAACCGCATCTGGGCAGCGAGCCGACGTGGAATCTCGACATGAAGCGCCTCGGGATTTGGTTGAAGAGGCTGCCCAAGCCACTTGCGGTGTTCACCTGGAACAGCAGCAGCGCACGGGATCTCATTTACGCCTGCCAGCGGAGCGGCTTGGCGGTGCCGGAGGAAATCGCGGTGCTCAGCGGGTCGGACGATGACTTGTTCTGTGAAGTGACCCCGGTGCCGATTTCCGCCATGCAGCTCGGCTCCGATCAGATCGGCTACCGGGCGGCGGCGGAACTCGATCAGATGATGTCGAATCCGAATGCAAAGCCAGCGGCAGAGGTCCTGATCGCCCCGCGGGGCCTGATGGAAAGACGCTCCACCGACACCCTCGCGGTCGAGGATGCCGCCATGGTCAAGGCCCTGCGCTTCATCCGTGAGGATCCTTCCCGCGTCATGACCGTCACCGACGTGGCCCGCAGTGCGGGGCTCTGTCGGCGCGCACTGGAGTTGCGTTTCCAGAATCTGTTAGGCCGCTCTCCAGCGGCGGAGATCCGGCGGGTCAGGATCGACCATGCGATCCATCTGCTCCAGCATACGAATCTTTCCGTGGGTACTGTGGCCGAGCGCTCCGGCTTCAGCAGCCCGGAATACATGGCGTCCGTGTTCCGGTCCCAGCTTGCAACGTCCCCGATGAATTTCCGTAAGCAGGACTGAGCTGGATGGAACCCACCGGTCTATCCGATCTTTGTACTGTCGAGGCAAATTCATTTCGAAGCTCGGGCAGGCAATTGCGTCCCCGCTGCGATCTCGATCTCGGCATAGCCGGTGGTTGAAAAGACTTTCAGGCGCACCGGCTTCGTCCCGGCCTCACGGAGAACCGTGACGAACTCGGTAATGTCCGAGATCGGCCGACCGTTTACCGCCAGGATCACAGCATCGGCGGGCAGCTCCGCGCGCGCGGCGACCGAATCGGCGGCAACCGCCTTAATCAGGGCTCCCTTGTTGTCCGACCATTCCCTGGCTCCGAGGATTTCGGATTCACGGCCAAAATTGACCAGACTCCGCAAGGTGGCTCCCTGCCAGGTGTAGAGCGCGGTGTCAGCGGGTTCACCCACCGAACCTTTCATCGGTCCTCCAAGCCCATCCCACTTTTTCGCGCGTGATTTCAAATGCGCAGATGCCACGCCAAACTGATCCATCGGGAAATTCACGAATTCGATGCGCTCCGCTGGCGTGCCGGGATTCGAATCGTTGCCCGTTGGTGAAACGTGAATGCTAACAGCGGCGTCAGCAACGAAGGCGGTGATCAGGAAAAGGGTGACGATGGTGAAAGTGAGTGTGTTTCTCATGGATGGAATCGGACGGTGCTCGTAACCATCGCATCGCGAAGCACTGCGCCTACGATTACTTTGGATATGGTCGTTTTCAACATGCGACAGTTCGTGCTGCCAATCAGTTGGCAGCCGGCACGTCCTTGCCGGTGATCACGAGGCTTCGTTTCGGGATGGTGTAGATGAAGGCCACCACCGATGAGGCCGTCATCCGTGCCTCCGAATCATAGCCTGCGTTGTCACGATTCGGCTGGTAATAGAAGGTGCCGTCGTTGCATTGCGCCATCGTGAACCACCAGCGGTTGGCATCCATCAATTTGCGGAAGTTGGCAGGCTCGATATTGGCCGCCAGCGCCGTGTAAGCCATGCCCATGGGCGGCGAGCCATGGGTGTCGGGGAAACTCTGTGGATGCTCGCCGATGACTTTCGAGTGGAGGAGCGATTGCTTGCGGTAGTCGCCATCGGCATAGGGACTGAGGAAATTGGCGATGCCAGCTGCGCCGGTCCGGCCCATGTCTGCCCAGTCGTCCGGCTCACCACCGGGTGAATCCGCATACCAGAGATAGCCGTTCTTACCGGTGCCCTTTTTGAGAAATTTGTAAGCAGCGTCGAGACGGGTGCGATCGATCTTGATACCGCAGCGTTGCATCAATGAGTAGGAAAGCGCGCCTTGGGCGGTGAGCATGGCGATGGGTCCATAACCCTCGAAGCCAGGATTGTGGCCCCAGCCGCCGTGAGCTTGCGCTGGCCCCTTGGGATAGTCGTCGGGATGCGACTCCTTCGCCTTCGGATCGATCTGTGACATGTTGAGATATTGCCCCGCCTCCAACAGGTCGCGGATAGTTTCCAACTCCGGCAGCACCCAGGCCTTCTTGGTGATCAGGAAATACTCGCTGAGCACGATTGCCGTGCCCATGTAGGTCCAGTTCATCAAACCATACTTCCTGTCTTCTTTCCCAGTCTCACGTATGGACTTGCAAAGGTAGCGTAAGTTGCGCTCGACGGCCGGCAGGTATCGTTCCTCGCCGCTCCCTAGCAAGGCGAGAGCCGAAAACGTGTTATGCACTGGATCGCCAAAGGAACCTTCTTCGTCTTGATGTTTGGAGATGTAATCGAGCAACTCTTTGAGGATCTTCTCCGACTTGGGGCAGTCTGCCGGGTAGGTCGCGGCGTAACTGCCGTAGGTTCTCCCGATATCGAGGTCCACGTTGATCGCTTCCTTGCCGCGTTTCACCATGAGCGGGAGCTTGCCGGTCCCGGATTTTCCCTGGCAGGTTTCCAAGGCTTCCGCCAACTCCGCCACGGGGCCATCCGCCCCGAAGATTTCCATGCCGTAACCATTGCGGTGCGGATGCTGGAACAACTTGCCACCTGCTCCGACGATCAGGTCACCGACCTTGATGGCTTTACTCCCCGGTGTCTTGGGGATGACATATTTCACCAGCAACGCCTTGGGATGATCGGCCACCAACTCGGCCCGTATGCCGGTGAGTCCCAGATGATAAAACCAGCCCGGCACTTTCGCATCGGGGCCTGATCCGGCGCGCTGGCTCCAGGGTTCACGACCTTCATAAGCAACTTGGGCCATCAACGGGACAGAGAGGCTGATTAACAGCGAGGAACAGGCAATGGCGGTGAATTGAGAGTGAATGTTCATGGTTGGAATTGGACGGCACTCGTCACCATCGCGCCGCGTTCGTCGGTGAGCGCGATGAACCACGTATTCGCTTCGGCGGGAGGCTTCGGCGCGGTCACGACGCCATTGCTGATCTGGGCGGGAATGCTCTTCCATTCGCGCTTGGAGCGAAGGCCGGTGTCGGTGGTGAAATGCAGTGTGGCGGATTTCAATGGCACAGCGCTCTCGTATGCGAGCCGGACTTCGTCGCTCTGGTTCGTGATCCTGCCCGGCACGGCGAGCGGCTTGCCGTCGCGACAGAACGAATCGATGAACAACCCGATCTCCATTGGTGCCCAGCCGGGCGGATGGCCGTGAGGCATTTTCACTTCGATGCGCATCTGCTTTCTGCCGGGCACGACGTCGAAGCTCTTCTGATAGCTGTCGAGCGGGTAATGAACGTCGTTTGTGCCATTCACCCAAAGGATCGGCACGCGGCAACGCGGCAGCAGGCTCGAGGGATCGTAGGCTTTCACCCACGCGTCTCGGCGGTCACCGAGTTTGTCGATCGACGACTTCTGCACCGACTCGCCTTCGTGGAGAAAGCCGCAGCCATACACGGGCACCGCCGCCTTGAAGCGATCATCGAGCGAGGCCACGAGGCACGTTGTGTAGCCGCCCCAACTGATGCCCGTCACCGCCGTGCGATCCGCGTCGATTTCGGGAAATGACCGCAGCAACGAATGCGCGCGGATGACGCTCGCGGCTGCGTGATACGGCCAGTCGTCCGAGACGTCGCCGCCGATGCTGTCGAACTTCTCCGCGGGCCCTTGGTCCGGACCGCCGTTAGGCAGGCGTTTGCGCGTTTCCGGTTTGTTCGCCTGACCCGAAACTGGATTTCCTTCCGCATCATAAACAGGATCGATGGGCCGGCTGCCGGACAAATCCATCGCGATCGCCGCGTAGCCGCGCTTGGCCCACAGATGCGCCCACTCGGCAAACGCCGTCCCGCCGCCGCCGTGAACCAGCACCACGCCTGGAAACTTCGAGCCGGGTTTCGCCTCACCGAGCGTGATCGGTGAGGCGTAGAACGCGAACACCTCAGTGTTGGCTCCTTTGAACTTCTCACCCGCGTAGAGTAGCGAATGCACCGACCCGGTCTGAGTCAGCCATCGCATCGTGGGAGCGCGTTTCAACTCCGTTAGATTCCACGAACCGACTTGCTCTGCGCCGAGCGATGGGGTGCTTGAAGCAACATCCTCAGCGTGGAGCGGAGTCAGTGGTGCGAGCAGCAAGGCCGCGAGAAGAGTGGTGATGGGGTGGTGTATTTTCACGGTTGCAGCTTCAAGGTTTGATTCGCTTTCAAGTCGCAGCGAATCAGATCGCTAGCCAGCGTGATCTCGCGGTCGCCGTGAAATGCGACCTCGCCGAACGGATTGATGAGTTGCACGTTCTGATCCACGGTTGCAGTGATCGTGACACTCACGGTCCTTCCCGCCACGCGTCGGGCGGTGACGATAAAGCCGCCCTCGGCGCGCAGATTTTCAAAGACGGCATCTTTCCATTGCTTGGGCACTGCCGGGAAAATCCGCAGTTTGCCACCCCAGCTTTGCAGGAGCATTTCATGCACGGCCTGACTGGCGGCAAAATTCCCTTCGAGTGTGACGACGGGCCTATCGACCCAGTTGCAGTGAAAGCCACTGCGGGTCGTGAAAGCCATGTATTGTTGAAGCGACTTCAGCGCCTGCTCCGGTCGGCCCGCGCGTGCCTTCATGCAGGCCAGCCAGGAATGTGAGTAGCCGCAGTATCCACTGTTGCCCAATTTATCCAGTTGTTGGAGCGAGGCGTCAATGATGGCGCGGTCGCGGTCGGTCCCATCGATATTGAGGTTGCCCAGCGGATAGATCGCCAGGAGATGCGAGAGATGCCGATGCGATGTGGTCTGGGATTTTTCCGACGACAGGCGCAATGCCCCGGCGTCGCATTCGACGGCCAAGTCATCGAGGTTCAACAGCGTGGTCTTCCATTTTATCGCGTCGTCATTGCGACCAAGCGCGGTGGCCATTTCCGTGTTGGCGGCGAACAACCAGCGGAGAATCGCGAGATCGCAGTTGCTGTTCGGAGTGAACCAAGCGGCTTGCGAATTGCCGTGCATTTCCGGCGCAGTTGACAGCGGCAGCTTGAGTTTGCCTGTTTTCGGATCGGGCCTCATCAGCCCAAGGAGCGTCTCGCCGATGCTAGCGCAATACGGATAGGCTCGTTCCTCAAGGAACGCCTTGTCCATCGTGTAGCGCCAGTGCTGATAGAAACTCTGCGACACCCACGCGCCCATCGTGGTCGAGAGCGTGTATTGGAACCAGCTTCCCATCGGCTTGCCGTCCAATGCCATCACGCCCGGCACGATATGGCCGGAGGGAACCTCGAAGAACTTGCGGGCGAATTCTTCGTGCACCGGTTTGAGCGACCACATGAAATCAAGGAAGCTCAACCCCTGATCGAAGCGCCCGGAGTTCAGATAGGCCCAGTAGGTCAACTCGGTGTTCAGGTCGTGATGATAATCGCCGAACCACGCCGGTATTTTACCATTGTCCGTGGACCAGACGCCTTGCAGCGGGATTGGCGGCGATCCTTGGCGCGAGGCGGCCCCGTAGAAGTATTCCACCAGGTTGTATTGCAACTGAATCGCCGGGTCGGGAATCTGCACGCTCGATTTCGCCCAGAACCTGGACCACCACGCTTCGTGCTCTTGTTGCAGCCGTTCGTAGCCTTTGGCGAGGGCGGCAACCGTTCGCTTGCGGGCCAGCGCGAGCGGATCCTTATCGTCGCGACTGGTGACGATGCTGATGGCGAGAGCGGTTTCGTCTTTCAGCCGCTTCGCCTGCACGTGAATGGCAAAACTGGAATCGCCGCCCACCTTCTGCACCAGCGAGGAACTGTCCGCAGTGGTTTTAACCTCGGCATCCTCCAACCCCAATTCATTCTTGAAGCTGGGATTGCCGACAAGCTTGAAGGCTGGGCGCGCTCCGGGAATTTTCACCATCGCAACCGGGTTGGTGTCGCTGAAGAAGCATTCGATGGCGGACGCACCCTTAACTTCCGCAGTACCCAGCGCGCGTTGCAAATCCAGCGAGAAGCCGTCAACCGTGACACCGTCAGGCAGTTCGATGACGAGGCGCGCGCCGGCAACTTTCGTTGGAAACTTGTTTGATACTGCAAACCTCTTGTTCAACTCATCGGTGCGTTTCGCCTGCGCCATTTGCACCACGGTTCCGTAGGTAAATGGGGGGTTGGTGTAACTCGGATGCGGACGAAGATCCCACAAATCACCGCGATCCAGCGAAAGACAAACATTCGTGCCACTACCCCAAAGCAAGCCGCCACTCAACCCGTTCCCCAGCGGGATTGCATCCATGCTGCTCTCGATGGCTCCAGGCAAGCGGAGCCGCATCGCCTCAGGTCGCTGCTCGGAGGCGTGCAGTGTGTCCGTCAGTGCCAACACCATCGCCATAAGGCGGGTGAGTGTGTGATTGATAGATGTTCTTATCATCAGAACTTGATTGTGGCGTGGCGGCCGAGGTAGCCGTAGCCGTGAGAAACTTTGACCGCAGCGCCAGGCTTGAGATTGATGCGTCCGGTGAAGGTCGTGGAATTGGCGGAATCCTCGGTGACGGTGACGCGAGCTTCCTTTCCTTCGCTGTTGGTCACCGTGACGCTACCGGTCTCCACCTTGCCGTAATCGAAGTTGAGCGGAGCGGTTAGGCGGATGACGAGCTCGTCGCCATCCTTTGTTAGATCGATTTTCGATTCACTCCACGCGAGGTAGGCGAGGCTGATGTCATAGGCGGTGTTGAACTGGATCCAGCCTTCGGTCCAGCCGATGTCGCCCTTCTCAGGACTGTAGGGATAGTGAGCGTCTTTCGGGCTGCCATCGATGACGAACCGTGCATTCGCGAGCTGCCCGATCCCGCCGGGCAGGAATTTGAACCATCCGTATTCAACGCCTTCGATCTCGCGGGGCGCGTCGAACGAGAAGTGGCGGCCTACCGGATTACGGCCAAACATGTTGTCGAAATGCGACCAAACCAGTTCGTCGAGTCGTTGTTGGTCCTTGGCCTCGGTGATGAATTCCTTGGCTGCCAGGATCGGAGCGGGTAGCCCGCAGACATTTCCGGGCTCGTTCCACATCGTCGGCTTTTCACCCATCGGCGTCCACTTGTCGGCGTCGTCGAGCTTGCGGAAATCCCAGAGATTATTGGAACGCCTGATGAGCACCTTGGCCCATTCATTGAGTTTGTCAGCCAAGCCTTTTGGAGCGCGGTCCGGATACTCCCGGAGGAAATGCGCAAGCCCGGTGACGGTGATGAACTCGCTCATGCGCTGACCCTTGGTGACCAGCGGGTCATTCCAATCGAGGTTCTTCACCATCCACTCGGCTTGCTTGTAGGCGGCGTCGAAGTAGGTCTCCGCGTCCGGGCGCTTCTCGCGCTTGGCGACCTCATGCATGATGAGGTTCGGTTCGATGGAGAATCCAGGTGGGAGACACCCTTTGGTGGTGCCAGTGACCGTCTTCAGCGCGAGCAGGTTGTTTCCCGCGCTCTCGTCGTAGGGGTAATCGCGGTCTTTGCCAGAATCGGCCCAGGTCTTGAATGCATAGTCGCGGACGACCCGATAGTTTTGTTCAGGCAGCCAAGGCTTCAGCATCGGCCAGGCATAGAGGAAATAGGCAAGTTGGGACTTGAGCATCTCATGGCCGAGCTTCTGGGTGACGATGATGTCCGCGCCCCAGTGAATGAGTTTCACGATGTCCGGAGCATCGTCCCGATAGGGATCGAGAGCTCCCCAGAGCGTCTTGTCCGCAGGCGCTTCATAGTTCACCTGGTGCGGCATGCGCTCGTAGGCGGACGGATTCGACAGGTATTGGGGGACCAGCGTGTTGAGCTCCCAGCCAAAGTGGTGATCATCCCGCCAACCGAAGGAACCGCGGCACTTCGCGCGCTCATTGCCAACATGGTGGCGGCTGTCGATCATGAAGTCGACGGCCCCCTGATAGGTGACGCGCTCCAACCAGAACGGACCGATGCGGAAAGGGACTGAGACAAGGCCGCCGGCTTCGACGACGTATTCAGCGTCGCCTGTGGGATTGAAGGATGAGAAATCGCCCTTGTGATCCTGCAAAACACCCTGGGCAAGAGCGGCACGGCCTTTTGCAGGTCGAACCATGAAGCGGGTTCCATCGGCGACAGTGGGAGCGGTGAATCGTTTGGGTTTGCCGAGATTGAAGCCGCTTTGGTTCAGATAGACCGGAACGATATTGGACTGAGGGGTCGCCAGGGCATTGGTAGCGGGTTCGCTTGATTTCGGCAGAGGAGGAAGATCGCCCACCTCTGACGGCCAGATGACGATTTCCTTCACCCGCGCGGCCCCCGGCTGGGAGAAGGGGATCCAAAGGCGGAGCTTGTCGGTTTCCACCGCGACTGTCTGGTCGAAGGGGATGGCCAAGGCGTTGGCGTTGTTACCGGTGACCACAGCGGATGGGATGGGCTTCCATTCATCTCCGCTCAGGAACTCGAGTTTGAAGGATTGGATGGCATCCTTGGAACCGTAACCGGTGAAGAGGTGGATGCCTGCCAGCTTGTGGGTGCCGCCGAGATCGATGGCCAACCACGCGGGCTTATCGGACTGCTCGCTGACCCAGCGAGAGGCGTCACTGATCTTGCCGTCTATGGCATTGGCTGGCGGATACCTGGGGATTTCAGAACTCGCAGTCACGGCCTTGGGTTTCAGCGGCGTGACGACAGGCGCGGCGGTCACGACGGCAGTGAGCAAAGCAAGGGCTGTGAGATGGATGGGTTTCATGTCATTGGATGGAATCCGCGTTGGGCTTGGATTCCGAAGTTTAGTGGTCTGTTGGTCGTGTCATTTTCCATCGAAGGCTGATCGCTCTCGATCGATGTTCTGAATTCCATTCCGGTCCGCTGGTTGCCAGCTAACGCGATACCTCTCGCTCGGGGACCATTCTTGCAGGCTTGAAACCAGAAGTGAAAATCCACGAGCCTGCTGTTTTCAAACTTCACACCCACGCAACGGTAGCAGGTGTCGGAACTGTCGGCGCGAATGTCGGACGTGTTGCAATTCAGGACACAGTTTTCGATCTCCACTGCATTTCCACAAGCAGGACCAAGCTGGATGGAAGCCAGCGGCTTCACGGCATCGGCGGGGATTTCGCCTCCTTGTCGAACTTCAGATAAGCGAGGCTGACGCACCAAGCGGCACCGTAGTTCACCCAACCCTCGGCATGGCGGTAGGCACCTTCCGGATTGAAGGGATACATCTCGCTGCCGGGCAGTGAGGAGATGGAGCCGCGGCACAATTCCAGGCGTGCACAGACGTTGTGGGCATGGGACTTCGGCCAGCCGCGTTCGACTTCGGGGAAACCCATCTTTGGATCGCACGGGGCGGCGGCCAGGCGGGGATTGCGCCCCCAGACGTGATCGATCGAGGCGTAGGCGATTTCCTCGATCCGCTTTCTTTTGGCAGGATCGACCACCCATGAGGCGGAGAGCAGACTGGCAGGCAGCGACAGAGAGTTCCCGACATCGTTGACCTTGGGAATCGTCCAGTGGTCCTGCAGGTCATATCTGCGGAAGTCCCAGAGGTTGTCCGACCGGCTCAATGCCACGTCCACCCATTGGTTGATTTTTTCCTTCAATCCGGCGGGAGCCTGCTGGGGGTACTTCTGCAACAGCCAGACGAGATTGGGAATGGTGCGGTGTTCGCTCATGCGATGGCCCTTGGTTGTGCGCGGGTCATTCCAATCGAGGTTTTCCACGCACCACGCGGCTTGTTTCACAGCGGCATCGAGGTAGACGCCAGCATCGGCGCGACCTTCCCGTTTCGCCACTTCATGCATCAGCAGATTGGGAACGATGGAATGGCCCGGAGCGTGACGCCCTTTGTAAGGATGGAGCAGTCCTCCCATTGGGTTTCCCTCCGTGAGCTGTTCCGGCTTGAGGTAGGTGTTCGGATCCCACCAACTGTCAATTTCGAGCGAGGGCTTCCAGTTCTCAAAACAGAAATCCCTGCATTTCTGATAAAACGATTCCGGCAGCCACTGCTTGAGCGCGGGCCATGCCCAGACCACGTAGGCGACCTGTTCGACCGTCTGGGAATGCAGCATGCGCTTGTCGGGATCCCCCATGCAGTCCTGGGTCACCGGCTTCATCAGGTAAAAGCCCGCGCCCCAGTGGATGAGTTTGACGACGTCCGGGGCGTCGGCCTTTGGGGGGTCGAGCTGATAGTAGCCGCGAACGGCATCCATGACGCCTTCGGGCGAGGGGTTCTTGGCGTCGAACTTGAAATCGGCAGCGGTCACGCGGGCCTTGTCGGCCGCCCAGTCGATCTGACGGGGCATGGCCGCGATCCTTTCGCGATCCGAAAGGTAGAAAAGAACCAGCGAAGGAATGATGGCATCGTAGTAGGTGCCGTCTCGCCATGGACATCCGCCGAAGGCGCTGGGGTGGGTTCCCACGACCGATCTGGCATCGATGAGGAAATCCATCGCCGGCTGCCAGAACTGATCTTGAATGAGATTGCTCCGGATCAGGAAGGGATCGCTTTGCCCGTCCTTCAATGCTCCCCCGCGGACATCAATGACATAGCGGGTGGAGGAATTCCCGGGATGAAACGGGCTGAAGTCTCCCACGCCGCCCTTGATCACTCCCTTGTGAAGGACTTCCGATCCATCTTCGGAGCGGATGGAAAATGCAGTGCCATCGGGCGACAAGGGCGCGGTGAAACGTTTGGGTTGGAGCGTCTCGTAGCCCACCTGGTTGACTGCGATCTGATGGATCGAGCGATCCACCACGGCGACAGATTCCGCGCTGCCCTTCAGCCCGGCCCCTGATGCAGCGCTTTTGTTTTCATAGACGGCGATCTCGCGGATTCTGCCGGGACCTGACTTGGCCAGGGTCAGCCGCAGTTTGGAGACGTTTTGCAGCCCGACTTCGATCCGGCGGATGTTCTCCTTGGCACCACGGACTTTTCCTTGCGACGGGGCGACCTGCTTTCCTTCCACTTCAAACGCGAGATCGAAACCCTCCAGTCCGGGTTCGCTTTTCCAACCGGAGAACACATCCACGGAACCGATTTTAACGGGCTCTGGGAAGGTCAGCTCGATCCACGGTGACTTGTCTCCAGAAGCAGCGAGCCAGCGGGACTCGTCGGCGACAAGCCCGTCCGCCACTGACTCCGCCTTGCTGCCCGGCATGACACTGCTGGCGGTGATCTTCGCCCCTGCCGCGAGATTCCTGTCGCTCTCCGCGAACGCGAAGGCCGAGCAGCCTAACAGGGCCGCGAGCATCAACCGGTGAACGGTTCCGCTGGATCGATCAAGTGGTCTGTCTGTCATGGAGATCAGGGGCTGCCAGGCGAGCCATGCAGAAGGTCCTTGGCTTCTGCCAATGCATCACAGAGTCGTGAGGATCTTGAGTCGGGCGAAATTCTTGGTGCCGACTGGGAAGGTGAATTTCACTTGGTTTGCGGTGGGGAATGTCACGGTGAATCCCGGGGTGGGATCAGCGGTGGCGTTCGTCCAGCTCCCAGTGGCGAGCGTCGGAGAGGTTTCCACCAAGTAGTCAACGTTGTAGGCGCCGGTGTAACTGGCGGCCTTGGTCCAGGTGATGCTGAGTGTGCCATCCAATGCCTTGTTCACGCCGGGTAGCGGGGTAAAGCCGGTGGTATTGCCGCTGGGACCGCCGATGAAATATTCAACCCCATTTTGAACGCCGTCATTGTCGTGGTCGTCATTGAGGTTGGGACCTGCGCCGTTGAGGTCGGCCCACGATGAATAGCCTGCGGCGGGCACGAGTTTGAGGGTATTGCCTCCGTCAACTTGCAGTTTGAAACCAGCGATCGGGGCACTCAGCACCGGAGTTCCAGTAAGGGTGGCCGTGGTCGTCAGCAGGGTGTAGCTCGTGGCTGGAGCTGGTGTGCCGGTGATCTTGATGGTGGAGCCAGCGACCAAGGTCACCGTGCTGGTGGAGGTGGTGCCGGACCCGAGGGTGAATCCCAAGGAGGCCAGGCTGTTCACGGTGATGGGCGAGGCTTGGCTGCCACCGACCAGTGCCAGTGTACCGGCATTGACGGTGGTGGTGCCGGTGTAGGTGTTGATGCCAGTGAGGGTCTGGGTGAACGCCCCTTCTTTCACAAGGTTGATCACGCCCAGCCCACCGCCACCGCCGACGAGGGTGTTGACGGTTGAAGTGGCACCTGAAGATCTGTCTGCCGTCGGGTTCAACGTGAGGGTTGAGGGTGTGCCGGTGTTCGTATTGATGATGCTCATCACTGAATTCGCACCGTTACCTGAAATCAGGCCGTTCAATGTCTGGTTGAAGCCGTTGAGATCCAATGCGGCACTGGCGGCACTGGCGGTGCTGGTACCAGCGAACCCGGAGATGGTCAGGTTCGTCGGCAATGCATTGCTGGCCCCGAGGCGGACACCTGCGTAGCTTCCCGAGGTATTCAAGCCGGTGAAGACCGTCGAATTGCCACCGAAAGAGTTGCCCGTGTTCGAGAGAGTGACGAAGTCACCCGCAATGCTGCCAGCACGGAACAAGATGCTTGCTGTGGTGACACCCGATGCCTGGGTGATCGCTCCGGAGAGGGTCAGCGACGCTCCGTCCTGGGTGCCGATGCGGGAGGTTCCGTTGGCACTCAGTTCGATATCGCCTGCGAAGGTGTTGTTGCCGCTCACGGACTGGATGAATCCGCGTTGCGTTGCGATGAACGGCCCCACGTTCGCTGCACCACCGACTCCTGAACCGGTAATTTTTTCCGCCATGGAATAGTTGATCGATCCCGAGAAACCGAGCTGACTCGTGGTGGAGCCGGGGGCTACCGGCACGCCAATGATCGTGGTTCCGTTGCCCGCGCCGACGGCACCGAGGGCACCGTTGACGGTGACGAGAATGCCTGCGCCTGCGGTGACCGTTGAGCTGAGGAGCGTCGTGCCGGTGTAACTGTTAGCAGCATTGCTCAGCGTGAGCGCACCTGAAGTGGCAGTGAGACCACCGCTCTGGGAAAGGACGCCACTCAGGATTTGGATAGCACCCGCACCTGTTAGCGTCCCCGCTCCACTGATGTTGCCTGCAAACGTCTGGGTGCCGCTGGAAAGCGTGAGGGTTTGCGAGGCATCAATCGCCACATTGCCGCCAGTGGCACCGCCGCCGCTGAGCGCCCCGATGGTTTCGCTGCCGACTGCCTGGAAAGTGGCACCCGCCGTATTTGCCAGAGTGACCAGGCCTGTATTGGCAATCGCAGCGCCGCCGCTGATTTGCAGGCTGCCGCCGTTGATGGTGGTGGTGCCGGTGTAGGTGTTGCTAGTCGTGAGGCTGAGGCTGTTCGTGCCGTTTTTGGTGAGGTTCCCTGTGGCGATGCCGCCGCCGGAGATGGTGTAGCTCTTGGTGCTGTTATTGAAGGTGGTGGTAGACGGGCTGACCGTGGCATCGGTGATGGTGACAGCGGTCGATATGGCGGAGTCGTCGAAGACAACGTCGTCAGTGGCAAGGAAATCGGTATCCAATCCGCCCGCCAGTGTCTTCCAGTTGAAGGGGCTGGCGACTGCGCTCGTGGTCCAATTGCCGCTGGCAGCACCGGTCCAGAGTACTTTGTCGCCGCCGATAGTGATGGCGATGTTGTTGCCGCTGGTCACGAGATCAGCGGTCTGGCGTCCGCCCAACCCGGCGATGGTGCCCTTGGTAAAGTCGGCGAGCGAGCCGGTCAAGGTGCCGTAGCTGATGAGGTTGTAGGTAGTTCCAATGGACCAGACGGGAGCGGAGGTCACGTTGACGATGACCTTGCCGTTGGCCGGGGTGGTGTTGAGCGTGCTGGTGACGGCGAGTCCGGCGGAGCCTGCCGTGCGGATGTCGATCCCGGCATCGCCGCTGAAGGTGAGATTGCCAACCGTCAAGGCAGTGGTCGTGGCATTGCCGTTGGTGATCTTGGTGGTGGCGAGGTCGGCGACGTTGACGGTGTTGATGGTTCCGGTGCCGTCCACGGCGCCACCTTGAAGGCTGACGATCGGAGTGATGGCGGTCGTGGTGTTGGCCTGAACGAAAGTGCCACCGCTGACCGTGATTCCGTTGCTGGTATTGATGGAACCACCGGTGGAAATGACCATCTTGCCGCTATTGACCGTGGTCTGTCCGGTGTAGGCGCTCACTCCGGTGAGGGTCGCCGTGCCACCGCCTGCAAGGGTGAGTCCCGATGAACCTCCACCACTGTTGGAGACAGGGACCGCAAGACTGAAATTTCCGCCACCGGCCAGGATCAGGTCCTTTTCCGCGCCGATGGTGATGCCGCCTGCCCCGCTGGAGGTGAAACTCCAGGTCACCCCACTGTTGATGCTCAAAAGCCCGTTCGCGGTGAGCTTGTTGGTGCCGAGTGCAACGGCAATGTTGCCAGTGGCAGCGTTCTGCAACCCCTGAGCCGTGGCATTTGCTCCGAGGGTCGCGGCCGTACTGGTTGTGTAGATGGTCGATGCGTCGGTGACGGTGGACCAGTTGGTTCCAATGGCAGTGCTGGCAAGGACGATCTTGAGGGCGCCTGAGGCATCCACTGCCACCCAGCGCCCGCCATTCGTAGTTGACGGGCCGACAAAGGCCCAGGCAGCCAAACCTCCATTGAGAGTGCTGGCGGCATTCGAGACCTTGATCATCGTGATGACCGAAGGAGTGTTAACCAGCGAAGGATTCGCGGTCGTGAACCCAACAGCAGCGCCATTGGAATGGGTGAGGGTTCCGAGATTCAGTGTGGCAGTGGTCCCGGTGGTACGATTGAGGGAGATCGCGGAGTTGCCGGATGCGGCGTTGGTGCCGGCAAAGGACTGCACAGTGTCGCCCGTGGATTTGCCGGTCACCGCCAGGGTACTGCCACCGAGACTGAGGGAATTCCCCGAGTTGATCAAGTTGGTGGGCGTGGCGAGGTTGTTGAGGTTGAGGGCCAGCGTTCCGGCTTTGACGTTGAGTCCACCCGTAAAGGTGTTCACGGCCGATCCGCTGATGGTCAGCGTGTTCGTGCCCGCTTTGACGAGTCCAGCGGAGCCGGCGAGCACCGTATCGGTGGCGTTGCCGATGGTGGCCGGGCTGCCGGCGTTGGTGGTAATGGTGGGCGTGGTGCCGTTGAGGGTCAGAGTCGAGGCACCGGAGAGAATGTAGCCGCTCGAGCTGAAGGTGACATCGTTGGCGGTGACCGAAGAGACGGTGACGTTGCCAGCCGTGCCGCCGAAGATGGCGTCATTGTCGGTGCCGGAGTTGGGCCAGACCACATCCGCAGAACCGTCCCACCAGTTGGCGGTGGTATTGGTATCCCAAGTCCCTGCGCCGCCCTGGGCGCCCGAGGTGACGGTGTCAGAGCCATCCCAGGTGAAATCGATTGCAAATGCGGAGGGAACCACAAAGGCGAGGCCGGCAAGTGAGAGGATGACGGCGAGATACAGGTTTTTGCGATTGGGTTTCATGGTGGGTCTTTGGGCTTGGAGTCGGGCAGCAGGTTGATCGATTTGCTGATTTCCCGGTCTGCTTGAATGGTTCACCACGTGACGACGTGGAACCTATGGAGGTTTTGAACGGGCTTTTCAGAATGGGTTGATTGGCCGGGGAGAACCACGGACCCTTTCGCCAGCCAAGTTGGCAAGCGGACTGAGAGGCTGCCATCGTGCCCGATGAGGAGCTAGATGGATTTGCGCATTATTCATTTGAAATTGCGCACCGTCTAGGAGCGACCTCAGGTCGCCCATGCGGTCGTGAGATCTCCACGAATTTCGAAGGAGCGCCTCAATCCGGCGGCTCGTCATCCAATTGAACCGGCACGGCGAAGACGCACTGGAAAAGCACGCCACCTATCAGAGCATTGTCCGGATGGCGGCCGACGACCGGGGCGGACGCCACTGAGATGTCCGATCAGGAAATGGAAATGGTGCGTTGACCTGCTGCTTTGCGCTCTTGTCCGCTCAGACCACCTAATTTCGGGCCGTCGGGGCGGTTGCGGCCGGCCCGCACGGTGAAGGTGCCTGTCGAAAAGACCGGTGGCTGGAAGCGGGTTCCAGAAATCCGCGTGGTGTAAAGAATTTCGCCGCTTTTGTCTTCGATCACCTGCACGACGGGATTGACAACACCTTCGAACACCAACTCCGGCAGCCAGGCGACCGGCTTGCGGCCATCGTTGTCATCTGCGGCGATGGTGATGGGCCAGCCGGGGAACTGGGATCGGTCGCCCGATTTCACATCGGCAAACCGCGGCCAGCACTCCACCGTGATGCGGCGCGTCTTCTTGTGGAATCTAACAAGTCCGTAGCCGTCTCCGCGCTGATGTTCGCTCTTGATGTCCGGTGGATTGGCATAGGCCATGATCGACATCTTGTTGCCGAGGCCGTCCTTGAAATCGCCAGTCCAGGGCAAGGGGCTGTCAGGCATGGGATTCGGGCCGGGCTTTTCATCCAGCGGATGCCACCAGCGTCCATAGATCGTGTTCACCAGCGCGGGGCTGGTGAAGGCATAGGGGCCGTCGCCCCACTCGCTGATGCCGTGCTTGAGCATGACTGCCAGGTGCTGATCTCCGCAAAGATGCACGGCCCGCGCACGGCGGATTTCCTCAAGCGCGCGGTTGCGACCGGTCTGCGGCCAGCCATTGCAATCGAGATCGGCGAGCAGGCGATTGTTCGGATCGCCATGTAGATGCACCGCACCGCAGAACGCAGTTTGAGAGAAAACCGCCTTCATTTCCGCGCCGGTCCAGTCCTGACCCCAATCGTGAAGAAATTTGATCTGACGTGGCCCCAACAATTCAAGGCCGGGGAGATCGATGCTTTTCGGATCGTACTTGGGGTCGTTGATGTGATCGGGCCGCGGTCCCATTTTGGGAATCTTGCCCTCGGGACCGGACTTGAACTTGCGGTCTTCGAGAATGGCAAAATCGACCCCACCAACCCGCAAGCGGGTGAAGTAGACGGTAATCCCGCGCTCCACCGGGGCCGGGTCGACCGGGTCAGGCAGATGCCATGACTGCTGCCGCTGCACCATGTTCACGTATTCGACGGGATAGAAATAGCCGCCGTCCGCGTTGTCCTTGCGCAGCGAACGCTTCCCGCTTTCACCCCAGAGATTCGGATGTCCGACATCATGGTCATCGGGAATGGTGATCGTCGGACGGTCGCGCATCAGCTCGCGGAACTGCAGGCCGAACTCGATCCATCCGGCCGTGTGTTCGGTGTGCCGATAGGTCTGATCGCCGCCGAAGAACAGCAGGTCCGGGTTTTGGGCCTTGAGGTTGTCGATGATCTCCGGACGTAGCCCGGTGGTGCGGCTGGAGTTGCACGACATGTTCGCCACCACGATCTCTTCCTTGTCGATCGGGTCGCGTCGGATCAGGCCCTCAAACACCGCTTTATCTCCATGCAGCACGCGATAGGAAACATCCTTGGTGGCGTCCCATTTCTCGACCCGGAAGTGTGCGCTCCAGCCGGGAAACAGCACCGGTGTCTTCAATGCCTCGATCCATTCCTCATCACGTTTGAATTCCAAGCGGACCTCGCGCGGCTCATCGGGTTTGAGCGGATAAAGTTGCGCCGTGAGCTTGAGCACGCCGTGATCCTGCGTGTAGAGCGCGAAGGCGATCACCTGGTCGCGCGGAACATCCATTGGTGGTGGTGGCTCCTTGCCGCCCGGCACCTTGATCCACCACTTGCCTGTGGCAAGGGAGTCGAGATTCGGATACTCCGTGGTGAACGGCGTGATCGATTCCGCCTCGGCTGCGTGTGACAGCGGAACCGTACCGGACGCGGAGACGAGTGCGGAGAGCTTGAGGAAGATTCGACGGGTGATGTTCATGGAGTCGTTGGGTGGGTGTCACTTTCCTTCACTGGCCCATTGTTTCATCAGCTCGATGTTTCTGGTGACCTCGGGTTTGGGCTTGTTGCCCTGATAGGCGGCCATTTCTGCATCGTAGCGGCCTTCAGTTTCGGGTGTGCGCCCTTGGTCGTTGGTCTGCTCCATCCAGCGGTCGAGTTTGCTGCGTAGATCCAGCAGCGTCCCTGCATGTGCTGTGTCTGCGGCGAGGTTATGCACCTCCCACGGATCGGCGGCGAGATCGTAGAGCTCTTCGGGCGCTCGCGTTTTGGCAAAGAGCAGGCGTTGCACGTCGTTAAGCTGGCCGGCGGCTTCAGCGGCCCGCAGCGCGATGAGGCAGGGCTTGTGATCCTTGTAATCGTTGGGCTGGAGATAGGGACGCAGCGGCAGGAAGTTGCGGATGTATTTCCAGCGCCCGGTGCGCACGCTTCGGATGTGGTCCACGGTCTCGTCGGCGCGATCACGCGCGGCGTAGGTGGCGTCGCGTGATCGATAGTCCGGTGCAAGGACATTGCGTGCCTGCATCGTCTTTGGCAGGGGGATACCGGCAAGAGCGAGGGACATGGCCGCCATGTCGATGTGCTCGATGAGGTCACTGCGACGCTGACCTTTCGGTAAACCGGGGCCACTGACGACGAAGGGAATGTGAGTGCCTTCGTCGTAAAGGAATTGTTTCCCCCGACCGTGGCTCACGCCGTGGTCGGTGATGAAGAAGATGATCGTCTGCTCAAGGATGCCCTCGGCACGTAAACGCTCGACGATGTCCCCGACCTGCTTGTCGGTGATGCGCACGGCGTCAAGCGTGGCGGCCCAATCATCGAGGATGGCGGGCGTTCTGGGATAGTAGGGCGGCAGCGGCAGTTGGTCGGTGGGTGTGATGCTGCCGAGCTCCTTGCGAGCTTCTGCAAGTTGCTTTTTTCCGTCGCGGATCTTGCCGCCCCAGAGCTGGATCTGCGCGAAAAACGGTTGTCCCTCCTTGCGCGTCTTCCAATCCGTTCCGTTGTAAATCCCCGGGTCGAACTCGAAGTTGTAGTCGGTTTTTCCCTTCAGCATGGCCGGGTAGCCCCCGTTTGACGTGTGGTAGCCCGCCTGCTGGAACAGCCGGGGAATGAGCTGCACATTGGCAGGCAGCTCGATCTTCGCACCCACACTGCTGCGATGATGATGGGCACCGATGCTCGTCTGATACATGCCCGTGATCAGTGCTGAACGCGAAGGCGAGCAAATCGGGCCGGTGACAAACGCGTGCTCAAACAGCAAGCCTTCCGCCGCCAGCTTGTCCACGTTGGGCGTTTGAATCGACTTCTCGCCGTAGCATCCGAAGTGCGGCGACATATCCTCCGCGATGAGCCAAAGAATATTCGGCTTCTTCGCTGGTGATTCGTCAGCGTGCAGCGTGCCCTGCGGCATGAGCAGCAGCATGGTGAGGATCCGTAACTGCTTCATCGCGGGCATTATGGCGGAGGTTGCGTTACCTTTGTTCGACCGGGCTTTTTCGCTTCTACCGGTAAAACCAACGCGCTCATTTCCTTGGGTGCGAGCGCGCGCATCTCGGTGAGCTTGGCGGCGTGCTCGGGATTGGGTGCCAGATTGGTCCATTCGTAAGGATCGGCTACGATGTCGTAGAGTTCTTCGTCGCCCCCTTTGTAGTGAATGTAGCGCCAGCGTTCGGTGCTGATGGCGTAGCTCTCGGGTTGGTCGAGATGGGTGATCGCGGCATGCGGCCAGGCCAGTGAGGGATCGCGCAGCAAAGGGACGAGGCTGTGGCCCATGATGTCGTGTTTCTCTGGTAGCCCGCACAAATCGGTGAGGGTGCGGAAGAGATCGACGAGACCAACAGGGCGCTCGCATTCTGAACCGGCGCGCGTGCCTTCGGGCAAACCGCGCACGCCTTTCGGCACACAAACCATGAGCGGCACCCGGTCACAAGCGCGCCATCCGGTGAATTTCTGCCAGTGCTCTTTCTCGCCGAGGTGCCAGCCGTGATCGCTCCAGAGCACGACGATGGTGTTGTCGCGTTGCGGACTTTTTTCCAGTGCATCCAACACGCGGCCGAGCATGGCGTCGGCGAAATGGATGGAGGCGAGGTAGGCCTGGATGCCCTGCTTCCATTGGCCTTCTTTCTGGATGTGGGCGAAGTAGCGGTTCCGCGCCAGTTTCTGGCCTGCCGGCGGAACGTCGTCCAGATCGTCGGCCTTGTAGCCCGGGCCGGGTTGGATGCTCTCCAGCGGAAATGGCTCGAAGTATTTCCTGGGTACGAACCATGGCTCGTGGGGCCGATAGAGTCCGCAAGCGAGGAAAAACGGCTTTTCATGCGTGCGCTGAAGCTGCCCCGCGATCCACTGGGTCACCAGCCAGTCGCCTCCGAACTCATTGTCGGTGACATCCAGCGCGGCCCAGTCGGTTTCCTGATACTGCCACTCACCGGCACGCGGCAGATTTACCGGACGCTTGCTTGGATAGAACGTGCGGGGAAACGGATTGTCTGTTGTTTTCTCCGGGAAGTAATCATCCCACGAGGGGGGATCGATCACGTAGTGGAGCATCTTGCCAGACCCTGCGGACCAGTAGCCGTTGCGGGAAAAATACTTCGGCATCAGCTCCGCATCGGGAAGCACCTCGCGCATCTTCTGCCGGTTGTCGTAAAGCCCCGAGCGATGAGGCGACAGCCCGGACATGACCGCCACCCGCGAGGGATTGCAGGAGGCTCCGGCGCAGTACGCGTTGTTGAACAGCACGCCACTCGCCGCGAGCCGGTCAAAGTTCGGTGTCTTCGTCTGTGGATGCCCGCCGAGGCAGCCGATCCAATCGTTCAGGTCATCCACCGCGATGAAGAGAACGTTGGGTCGTTTGGTTGGTGTATCAGCTGCGTGAAGGGCGGTCGTCGACGCCAGCAGCAGGGCCAAAGATAAAGTGAGGAAGCGGTTCATCAGTGAATGCTGAGAAGCTACGTGTCACTTTGCTGCGAGAACCATTTTCTACAAGTCGCGAAAGACCCAGAGTTCCCCGGCAATACTCGGACGCTCTCTGATGTGGAATGTCATTTTGGAAAGAATGGGATCGGACGGCTGGTGACGGAGAATCAGGGCTTTGCAGGGTATCCGTGGTAAAGGTAGAGGGCCCCATAGGTCCAATTCTGCTTTGGCATGCCGGGAACATTCACCCGATCCATCATCAGCGCGATGTAGGGTGCTGGATATCCATCGGGCAAAGGGATGACGTTCGGCCAGATCCGGGTGCCGTTCTTATCATTCCATGGCGGCAGCTCCACGTTCAGTTCACCGGCGGGTTGAAGATCCGGGTAGGTGCGGATGTAGATCTTCCGGTCAGCGCTGCCGAAGAGGGCATAGCGCTTGTTCCCAAATTTCTGGATCATCGTGCCGGTGCTGTCCATCTCCACCGGACCGGCGAGGCGTGTGAACCCGCGATCCCACTGATCGCTCTCCCAGAGGGCGGCGCGATATTTCTTCCCCTGCTCACACAAAAGCAGCCGCCACTTCCCCGCCTCCTTGTCATACACGCCGTGCGGATCTTCGTGGGCACCCGCGAGGCCGATGGGGTGGGCCTTCATGATGGAAAATCCCCGCCGGGGATCTCTCACGGAACTGATGGCAAGGATCGCCTTCTCCTCGGCTCTGCCTGCTTCACCAAGAGCGCTGAAGCCGGTGGTCCAGCCCCGCCACTCACCGGACTTGGAGTCGCGAAAAATATGGGAGGCGAGATCGTTGCGCAGCAGGCCATCGCCCATATCGAAGACGATGATGCCCTCGAAGCGCAGATCGAACACCGAGGGATTCAGGGAAAAAACTCCCTGAAGTGGATGAGGCAAGGCCCGTCCCCGCACAGTGATCGTGAACCAAAGCCGGCCCTCGTCGAGAAGCGGTGCGCCTTCCTCATCGGTGATCGCCCGGATGTCGGCCTGGCCGGAACCAGGAGAGAGGTAGGATGAAGCGCCATCCAGCAGGACTTTCGCGCCGGCCTTCAGATCCGTGCTGATGCAGAAATCCATTTGTTGGACCCTCTTGCGCTCCCTGAGGTCGAAATGCTGGGAGAAGTCCGAATAGCCGATGAGATCCGACTTCCCTGCAGACTCGATGAACAGATTCACTCCCACTGCCGACATCTGGGCGCGCAGTGTTAGATTCTCCTCCTTTGTCCCCGCTGGGACTGGCCACTTCTCATCTGTGACTTGCTTGCCACCCACGAGAACCTGCCAAGTGACCGACTCGGGTTTGCCGTCCTTGAACTGCAAGCTCGCGGTGAGTGAGTCGCCATTTTTCGAATGGAGAAATATCATGCCCGCCGAGCCGTCGCCCGCCGCATGTTCGATCGCCAGATCATAGGTGGCGAAGGGATTGAATCCGCCGACCCAGCGCCGCGAGGCTCCACCGCTTTCCGGGGCTGTCGCCAAAAGGCTCCCATCCTTGAGCTCCCATTTGACCGAGGAACCCGGCAGCAGTTCGGGATGCATCAGGTCAAGGTCGATCACCTTGGCGGGTCGCAGGGATGACAGCGGAATGTTCTGACTGGAATCGAAGACCATGCGCGTCACGGCCTGTCTGCGAAACTGGATTTCATCCGGCCGGACTTCGTCCTCCGCGGCGTGGAGGAATGTCAGAGGAGCCAGCCAGAGGACGGCGGAAAGTGCGAGGCGGTGTTTCATGGCGGGCGAAACGATGGGCTGCTGGATCAGACTCACTTGGCACCGAACTTATAGACTGTCGTGCTCTGCCAGGTTTTTCCCGGCTGCAGGATGGTGCTGGGGAAGGAAGGCTGGTTCGGCGAGTCCGGGTAGTGCTGGGTTTCGAGGCAGAAGCCGTTGCGGAACTGGTAGGGCTTGCCGCTCTTTCCGGTGAGTTTCCCGTCGAGGAAGTTGCCGCAGTAGAACTGCAGGCCCGGCTCGGTGGTGAGGACTTCGAGCGTGCGGCCAGTGGTGGGCTCATGCACGGTGGCGGCGAGGGAGAGCTTGTCGCTTTGATTGTCGAGCACCCAGTTGTGATCGTAACCGCCGCCGAATTTCATCTGCTCGTCGTCGGCTTTCACCCGCTCGCCGATGCTGTGTGGTGTGGTGAAATCGAAGGGAGTGCCCTTGACCGGGCGGAGCTCGCCGGTGGGGATGAGGCCGACGGTGACGGGTGTGAACTTCGAGGCCTTGAAGGTCAGTTCATGGCCGAGGATGTCGCCGTTGCCTTCGCCCTTGAGATTGAAATAGCTGTGCTGAGTGACATTGAGCGGCGTGGCCTTGTCGGTGGTGGCCTCGTAGTCGATGAGCCACTCGTTGTCATCGGTGAGCAAGTACGTCACGCTGAGATTGAGCGTGCCCGGATAGCCTTCCTCGCCGTCCTTGCTGGTGTAGCTGAACTTCACTCCCTGCGCACCGTCCTTGGTCAGCGCTTCACCACGCCAGACGACTTTGTCGAATCCCTTCAAGCCACCGTGCAGGGAGCATTTGATGCCGCCGGGATCGTTGTTGGTTGCGAGCGTGTAGTCCTTGCCATCGAGGCTGAACTTTCCGTTCGCGATGCGGTTTCCATAACGCCCGACGACGGCCCCGAAGTAGGGCGTGTCCTTGACATATTCGCCCAGCGAGTTGTAGCCGAGCACGATGTCGGCACTCTTGCCATCCCGGTCCGGCGTTTCGAGGCTGAGGACGATGGCGCCATAGCTCATCGCACGCAGCTTGATGCCATGCTTGTTGGTGAGCGTGAAAACTTCGACAGGTGCGCCGTCTGCCGTTTTACCGTAGGGCTCGGCTTTCGGAAGCTCTGCCGACACGGCGTGGGCAGTCAACGCGATGCCAAAAAGAAGGGTGTGTGATTTCATGATGGGTTGATGTGATAGGGTTTTTGATCAAGGGTTCGGGTGCGGGAAGGTTGACCCCTTCCTCACGCATGTTGGTTGGTTCCGACTGTGGCTCCAGTTAGACCCTTGGAGGCGGCCCAGGCTGGGAAAGGATCGCTACTGACGATGCTGACGCCGCCGGTGGAGGCGAAGGCGGGCAGGGAAAGTGGATTCTTATCTGGCTCAGGGCTTTGGGTTTTACGAGCGAGAAAGGGAAGCGGTAAGCTCACTCGAGGGTATCGAACTCGGAAAGGCTCATTGCCCGTAGGCCGTTGTCCGGATCGGGGAAAAGCAGGATGAACGTCCGGGTGTTCGGATTGGAGGAGACGCGGCGGTCGTAACAGAGCACCATTTTCTTGTCCGTGTCGAGATGGCCAATGAGCATGGGATACATGCCGTCGGCGTCGGCCGTGATGGTCTCAACGAGTTGCTGGCCGGGAGCCACGGTCTTCGTTTCCTTCCCCATGTTTACCAACGCGGGAATTCTGGAGTAGTTCACGATGAGCGCCTTGCCTTTCCGGAACTCGAGCTTCGAGGGATCGACCAATTGCAGCTTGTAGCTCTTTTTCTCGAAATCCGGAAGCATGATGATGATGGCGTTCTTCATCTTCGGGGCAATGGTGAAGGAGCCGAGGGAGACCATCTTCTCCCCTTCTTTCCGGACGATGTGGGTCAGGCCTTCCTTCAAGCCGATCCATGATGTGATGAATGGAGAGCGCAGGCCGATCTCGCCGACTTCGGTCCATTTCCCATCTTCGGACATCCTAGCCAGAGTCATCTTCTCGTCCTGCTCCTTCGCTTTCTCCTTCTCTGCGGTGAGGCTCTGGACGCAGAGAAACCGAACCATGGTTCCCTCCTCTTTCTTTTCGGGAACGGGGGCGTTCTGTGCATGGCTTGTTTGCTTCAGGGACAGCACGGCCAGAATAGAGAGGAAGAAGAAGACTGTAGGACGAATGGACATGATTCCGGGACGACTTCGATTTATTGGATGGTCTTGGAGATTTCGGTCTGGCTCAGCCAGCGGAATGAAACAATGCTGAACTTCCTGCCGAACGTCGTGTTCACAGGCGTAAGGCTAGTTGCGGCTTCCGGTGGATTCGAGGAATCCACGTATTCCGGGGTGCGCTGGACGACCGCCTCGCACCATGCCTTGGCTTGGATGTTGTTGTCCGCGTCTCGCGAATCACCATAGGTGCGGATGATGAAAGTGTCGCCGCGCACCGTGATTTGGGAGCCGAATGCGGTCAACAGGGCGGCCTGACTCAGGAAACCGGCGGCTCCGACCGCGCGCGCCGGGGTCGGCTCGCTGCTCAGGTTGGCATTTCCGGGCATATCCGGCACTTCGGCCGGTGCCAGTGTCCGGCCTGCCGCATTGAAGCGGTTGTTGAGGCCGGACTTGTCGATCGCCGCCTGAAGGGCGCCCAGGGCGCGGTGGGTTGCATCGGAGCTGTTGGGGCGGCGGTTCACGAAGTCTGCCATGTTCAGGAAGGGGCCGCGCGCCTTCACCTCCACCACAATCGCTTCCGCAAGGGAGTTGATTTCGGCGTCGGTGAGATCCCGGAAGCCTCTCCAATCCCCATCCGTGCCGCTTGTGGCCGAGCTTGCGGAGTATCCCAAGGTTCCAAGTGGGTTTGTTTTGGTCTGAGCTGCGCCGCTCCCATCGAGAAGTTGCTGCCCGCGGACGCTCGCAAGGAACGCTTTCCATGCCCGCAGGGAGGTCGAGTTCACATTGAAGGCCCCATCGACGAGCAGGTATTTCGCAAGCTTGTCGATCGCGGTTGGCTTGAGCTTCTTGGTTCCGCTGTCAAAAATCTCAGTGATGGCTGCCGACGTCGACTTGTGAGGATAGTAGATCAGGCGCCTGTTGCGCAGGGGGTTGGTTCGATCGGCGAGTTCACTGAACTGTTGCTGCTGGCCACGGGTGTCACTGTTCCATGCGGCGGAGTTGCCAGGCGCAACAATCCCTGAAAGGAAAAATGAATCCCAAAGCGCGGTGTTGGCCATCCAGGACTGGTCGTGGTAGGTGACGTTCTGCACGAGATCCGAGGCGAGGAAGGGATTTGTCCAGGAGTTGCCGATCGATTTCGCCAACGTCACCTTGGTTGCCTGTGGCTCCAACCCGGTTCCCAAAACGCGTTGAGCTGGCTGGGTGATCAGGACATCCGCAGAGGCGCTGAGTGACGGGCCACCACTAAAACGTTGGACAAATCCGCAGGCGATCGCGTTCTCGAAGGCGCCGAGGGAGAGGGGTGCCGCGAGCGGGATCCGGCGCTTGACCACATACTTGCTGCCGCCCAACGAGCCCGGCTCCCTTGCTCCTCCGTGGTAGACGTTCTTCCCGGAGCTGTCAGCCATGATGCGGTCGTTGCCGAAGGATTCCGCGATGGTCACCAGTTGCGAGTTCTGCATGGTCAGCAACAGGTTTGAGGCCTGATTCGTGATGGAGGTCATGTTGACGGTAGCAGGCTCGTGGACGAGATAGGGGCGTGACGGCAGCGCGTTCGGCGGCTGAAGGCTGGTGCGACTTCTCTCGACATTGGACAGGGTCGTAACCATCAGCACCGGCAGCGGCTTTCCGATGAGATTCTGAATTGTCGGCACGGAGGTTAGCTTGATCGAGGCCGGCATGTAGGTATCGATTGGCGCGGTGGTCATGCCGCTATCCCCGCCTCCCCCGAACACGTGGGTGGCGAGGAGTGATGTCGTTCCGCCGGATGCGTCGCCGATTCTCGCATGGCTTGTAATCCATCCGCTGGGCGTGTTCCCGAGACCATTCGGGGCAGGTATCATCGAAAAATCGAATTTGTCCGTCGCCAGGAGACCGGTGGCACGGAGTCCGTCGCCGGGTTCGGGTGTGTTGTTTTGATCCCATGCGCCATCGTCGATGCGAACCCCGCCGCGCGGCGCGAAACCCCGCGTCAGGTTGACCTGGGTGGCTTGCGTATCGGTTTCAGAGGCGCCGAACACAGCTGCCTCCCCGGGCTCGAGGGTAAAACCGTTCTTGATGGAGGCCAGGAAGAAACCGCTGTTGATCGGTTGAACCGTAAGGTTGTTCCTGACTGTGCCGGCAGCCGTGAGGATGTTCCATTTGGGCCGGTAGGGGAAGCCCTCCGTCTGCACGATGAAACTCGCGCTGGCTGGCCACACGGTCGCGATGTCGTTCGGGTTTGAGAGGGAGACCACGGTATCCATGTTGGCATCGAGGCGGAAGGTGTTCGGAGTGGCTGGATCCGGCGACGCGATGAAGAAAAGAATCAGGCTCACGGCTTCCAGGGACGGCTTGCGATACATGAAGAAGCGATCATTGATCATTTCCGTCCTGCTGCCCTTGTTCACCAGTTGCGGTTTCCCGGTGCTCCAGTCCACCTCGCGATGGATCTCATGGAACAGGTGGAGTTCCTCAAGGTTGATGCCCCAGCGGTTCGCGCCGGTGCCGTTCGCGTTCGACATGAGTTGTTTGTCAACGAGCCGTCCGCAGCGATTTGGAAACGGTTGATCCGGCCATCCCCCAAATAGAGGGGCTTGTTCTCCAACTGTGCGATGGGTCGCGACAACAGGTTGCTTAAATCCAGTTTCAGGCGACCTGTGCGCACATCGGCGAGCACGCCGGCGGAGTGCACGGTGAGATCGTGGTCCAGGCTCCCGAGACCTGCCGCGCCGAGCTCAGTCGCAAGGTTGGCTTCCGCTGTGCTGACGGAGATTGCACGCTGCCCTGGCTTCCAGTCGAAGCCAGCCAATTCATCAATGGCCTTGTGCCCGACATGCGGAGGGGACTGGGAATCGGAAAGGGGCTTGGAAGCCAAGGTATCGCCCCCGGCGGTGATCTTTGCCTTCGCGCTCTCGTCTGAAGTCCACCAAGCGATCCTGCCTTTGCGGTTTCCGATGCTGACGGCCAACATGGGTGCCTTGATCTGATCCTGGGGTTTCGCTGTTGCGGATAGGCTTCCGGATCCCACCAGCGTCGCGAACTCGCCGGTGCCAGGCAGCCCACCCGACGCCTGATTGGCCCCCGAAACAAGCCAGCTGCGGAACGTGGGTTTGCGGGTTAGCGGGGTTTCCGGGGTGCCCGCATCAGAGTTCCACTTCCAGGCGTCGTAAACGGCCGTCCAATTCGGCTGCCCGCCGGTGGCGTCTTTTCCCGCATCGTATGGAGCGGAAATCCGCGAATCCGGGCCAAGCTCTTTTTGCAAATCACCAATCGCCATCATCAGCGCCAGACGGGCGTTGGCGCGGGCGCTCTGCATGGCCGACCCTTGGCCGGAACTTCGCAGGGAAAGGCTCGAAAGCGAGAGTAGCCCGACTGCGATGATGGTCAGCAGAATCATCAGGGACAGGGTGACGATCAAGGCAAAGCCACGTTTCTCAGCGTGACTGAAAACAGGTGATTTCATGGGTTTCTCTGAAGCTAATACGGAGGCGGTCCCGGTCAATCATTTGTAACTACAGCCACATTTTTGATAGGAGCCGCAGGCCGAAATGGTGACTCCGCTGCTGCCTAGCAGGTATTGGCATCAAGGCGGCCCTGATCGACCTCCTGACGATCTCAGCGGAAAAGGGCCGTCGGCGGTTTCGGACGTGACGTTTTCATCGCATTGGGGCCAGTAGCGCGGGGCAACGTGATCCTTTAGCCATTGTTTGAGCTGCTGGTGGAGTTTGACGGTCAATTCCGGATTGGCTGCGGCCAAGTCGTGCGATTAGGCCGGATCGGCTGGGATGTTGTAGAGTTCAAGGTGGTGATGCCAATCCCAGATCAACTTGTAGTCGCCCACGCGGATGGCGGAGTGCGGTGAGAGCGGTTGGCCGTTGTCGGGGTGTTTGACGCCCACGTTGAACGGGTAGTGCCAGATCAGGGTGCGCTCCGGACCTTTTGAGGCGGGGTCCTTGAGCAACGGCAGCAGGCTGTCGTTCCGGGTAAACCGTGGAACTCATTTATTCGGGAAAAGCATTTGCCGCCAAGAGCCTCCGGTCTGGTCGTAGGCGGGTTTCACCTCGTTGAAGGGGAGTGCTTCGCGCGCCACAGCGGAAGCCATGGCCCATGAAGCGAGGATGGTAGTTAGAGTGGGCCCAGGTTCATGGATGGGAATCAGGGCTTGGGCTTCTCTGAAGTCTGCAGCGTGACGGAGCCCAGGCGGTAGCGGCGGTGTCCATCATCCCCGGTGAGAGGCATGGAGACCTGCGGAGTGCCATCGCGGGTGCCGACTGAAATGAAGACATCATAGGTGCCCGGCTTGGTCGTGGGGGCGATGCCACCGATGGTGAACTCGCTCTCATGGGTGATGGCTGGAGCCGCTCCGGACGGGCCGACCTTCAGGCTGCGCATGTCCAGCGATTCGTCGGTCAGCACGGACACGAGGCCTCCCTCGCTGTCTTTGAGTGTCAGGCAGGGAAAACCACCGGGGTAACAAGGTGCCACGCCTTTGTTTGCCCAAGTCCACCTGACCTTGAAGGACTCCATGCCGATTTTCACCGTCTTCGGCCAGGTGACTTCGAGGGGCTGCAGCCGATAACCCATGCGTTGGTTGATCTTGTCGATCGTCTCGCGGTTTTCGGAAAGCACATCGCGTGGCCATCCGTGGATCGACATGAAGCTGGCGTGGTAATCCTCGACTGCCTTGAGCAGCAGATCCCCGTTCCATGCACCCCGCTTTTTCGAGCCTGCGTAGTGTTCATGCTCAAGGATGACGGGCAGCTTCGGCCAGAAGGCCTGGGCCATTTCGGCGTGGTACCAAGAGTTTGGCGGAGGTTGGACCAGGATGCTGTCGTCGCGCAGGGTCACGCCACGGGACAGCGCATAATCGGTGATGGGAAAGCTTTGGCCGGGCTTGTTGTGGCCAGCGTAGTCATCGCTGATGCAGAGAAGCGTCTTCTTGAAATGCTTGAGATGAAGGTCGATGTGAAGCTTCTGGAGTTCGTAGGAATCCTGCTTGCTGCTCATGAAGGTGTGGCCTTCCCCCCACATGCCGTAGGTGCCGACGTCGATGAATTCGACGTTCGGATTCCCGTCGTAGCGACGGGCGGCGGCCGCGAGAAACGCATCGAGTTTCTGGAGGTAAACCGGGTCGTCAAACAGCGGATCCCAGGTGTTGCTGCTGTCCACCCTGCCCTTGTTGAACTGGTAGAAGGTCCCCTTGGCCCCCGCATTCTTGACCCACTCCGGGGTGGCATACTTCATCCAGTTTTCCGAAGTGGTCAGTCGCAGGGCAATGCGCTTGCCCTTGGCGATCCAGCGCTGGGCCGGGGTGTCGAGAATGGCCCAGTTGTATTTGCCCTCTTCCGGCTCCAGATAGGCCCAGGGCAGCCTCAAGTATGCGGTCGAGAGTCCGGGGAAGTCATCCAGCGTGTCGGCAGGCGCGAGCTTCGACCCGTAGTTGGTCGGAACATTGGAGTAGAAATGCATCGTCCAGCCCATGCCCGGGTTCACCAGTGCCGCGCCGGTGTCCTGGGGCTTGATCGTCACGTCCTCCTCCGCATGCAAGGTGCCGGTAAGGCCAAGAAGGACCGCGAGCAGCCTCTTTCGGAAGGTTTGGTTGTTCATTTGCCCAATGGAATCATTTCGATGAATGAGACGATAGATCCCACCCCTACAGGTGAAGTCGCCGCTATTGATCATGAAGAGTCGGATGGGAAAACGGAATCCGATCGTCAGGAACTCCCTTTCATCGGCCCTCGAGCCTGCTTTGAAACCCTAGTGAATTCTTGGCCGAGGTGGGCATGCGGCGAGCGTGCCTGCGGAAAATCCGAAATTCTAAGCACGAAATTCGAAATCAAGACGGACGAGACTCCCGTTCTCTTCCAATCTGCAATCGCCACTCCGCAATCCGCAATTCCTCCCGTCCTCCCGGCTTTCCCCTTGCACGGTCCGATGCGAACCGCTTAGTTCCGGGCGCTTCTGAGAACCAATTTTCCCGACCCATTCCATGACCACATACGCCAAAGGCCTTGAAGGCGTCATCGCCAACGAATCCGCTCTCAGCAACGTGGAAGGCGAGGAAGGCCGGCTCAGTTATCTCGGCTACTCGATCGATTCCCTGGTCAAGAATTGCTCGTTCGAGGAAGTCACCTTCCTTCTCCATCGCGGCCACCTGCCGAACCAAGCGGAGCTCGATGCGATCCAGACCCGCCTCCGCACGGACCGCTCACTTCCCGATGGCGTCATCGCCTTCTTGAAAATGGCTCCGAAGGACGCCGCTCCGATGGACGTGCTCCGCACCGCTGTCTCGATGCTCGGCCTCTACGACCACCGCGCCGCCATCGGCGAGCCGAACCTGGAAAAGGACGCCGAAGTCGCGCTTTCGATTGTGGCCAAGACCCCGATCATCGTCGCCGCCTACCACCGCTTCCGTCAGGGATTGGAGCTGCCAACGATCCGCGAGGACCTCTCCGAGGCTGCCCATTTCCTCTATCTCGTGAACGGTGAGGTGCCCTCCGAGACCGCCACCCGCACGCTCGACGTGGCCTACACCCTCCACGCCGATCACGGCATGAACGCCTCCACGTTCTCCGCCCGCGTGACCATCGCCACCCTTTCCGACTTCTACTCCGCGATCACCTCGGCCATCGGCACCCTGAAAGGCCCGCTCCACGGCGGTGCGAACGAAGGCGTGATCCACATGCTCCAGGAAATCGGCAGCGAGGCGAACGTGGACGCGTGGATCGAAAACGCCCTCGCGCAGAAGAAAAAAATCATGGGCATCGGCCACCGCGTTTACAAAGTGCTCGACCCGCG
>JANOBS010000230.1:0-8690 GCA_031411755.1 Luteolibacter sp.
GCGGAGGGAGTAGAGATAGGGATTTTCGAGAGTCCAGTGCGTGGGGTTCTTGAGTTCGAGAGTGGCGACCGACGATTGGCCGCTCGCGGACTCCAGCACCTTGCCATCGTCGGACAGGATTTCGAACAGGATGCTCATGCCCGCCGGACAATCACCGTCCTCCATTTCCAGCGAGGCATGCACCTTGGCCGACGAGTCGGTGATTTCCGGAGTGATGACCTTGAGTCCGTTGTGCGCGATGTTCTCGACCTTGTTGGAGGCCTCCATGAGCCACACATCGCGATAGATCCCGCCGCCGGGATACCAGCGCGACGACTGCTCCTGGTTGTCGAGGCGGACGGCGAGGACGTTCTCGGCTCCGGCTTTCATGGCCGGGGTGAGTTCGATGCGGAACGAGGAAAAGCCATACGGCCAGCGACTGACTTCCTGACCGTTGAGGTAAATCGTGGAGTCGGACATCGCGCCGTCGATGTCGAGGTAGTAGCGCTTGTTAGAAGCATCGGCGGGGAGCTTGAAGGTCTTGCGATACCAGCCGATGCCGGCCCAGGGCAGCTTGCCGGTCGAGCCATCGAGTTCCATGCGGAAAGGTCCTTCGATGCCCCAGTCATGCGGAAGGGTGAGGGGACGCCAGGATTGGTCGTTGAAGGTGACGGCGGAAGGGGAGCTCTTGCTTTCCTCGTCGGGGTAGCCTGGCAAGATCACAGATCCATCGGCTCCCAGGAAACTGACCTCTGAAATACTGGCCCAGTGTCCGGCATCGGTGCCGTTCACCGTCAGGCGGGTGAAGCGGATGCCGGGTTTGGTTGCTGGGAGAGCGACCGTCGTGCCAATTTTGTCCTCAGCAGGCCGTGCGATGGCCGGAAGCGTGGTCCAAGTCTTGCCATCCGCTGAGACGGCGACAACGAGATCAAGACCACCCGGCTTTTCCCAGATGAGGCTCAAGCTCTCAAGGGCCTTCGGTCGTCCAAGGTCGATCGTGAGTGACTGCCCAGGTGCGCCACTCGACGCGCACCATCGCGTCGCAGGCTCCCCATCGATCGCATTCGCCGCCACGTTGCCCTTGTCCGCCTCCTCCGAGCTCGCGGTGATGGCGGACCATTTCCCTCCGGGCTCGGCGAGCGTGGAGCCGTCCGGCATCGGACCGAAGCGGGCGAAGCGCCAGCCGTCATTGAAAAGCGTGCGGGTCCCGGCGCTGAGCGGAGCGACGAAGAGGAAAAGGCAGGCAAGGGTTTTCATGAATGGTCTCAGGCTAGGACGTTCCGCCGCTGCAGACAAAGGACCTTTTTGGGTGGCATCTTCGCGGTTGCCGCCCATCGGCAGCCGGATAACCTCCGGCAGCGGCATGACGGCGACTGACATTCTTTCCCTGTTCGGCGCTGCCATGGCGGCCGGAGCGATCAATGCCGTGGCAGGTGGCGGGACGATCCTGACCTTTCCGACCCTGCTCGCCATCGGCACCCCGGCGGTCATTGCCAATGCCACCAGCACGGTCGCCCTCGTGATCGGCACCGGCGGCTCGGTCTATGGCTTCCGGAAACACATCGCCGACATCCGCCAATGGCTGGTGCGCTTCGTGCCGGTGAGCCTGGCGGGCGGCTTGATCGGGAGCTGGCTGCTGACGCGAACCAGCAACGACGCCTTCGCCAAACTGGTGCCGTTTCTGATCCTGTTCGCGACGCTGCTTTTCCTGGTGCAAGGCATCGTCGCGAGGATGGTGAAATCGTCCGCCACCGAGCCGAAGCCGGTGACCGTTTTCTGGCCTGCGATCCTGTTCCAGTTCCTCGTTTCGATCTACGGCGGCTTCTTCGGCGCGGGCATCGGCATCCTGATGCTGGCCACGCTGGGGTTCGTCGGCCTGACCGACATCCATCGGATGAACGCGCTGAAAAACATCCTCGGCTCGCTCATCAACGTGGTGGCCGCCATCATGTTCATCGCCGGTGGACTGGTCGATTGGCCGAAAGCAGGAGTGATGACGATCGGGGCCATCGCTGGCTATTTCCTCGGCTCTCACTACTCGCAAAAAATCCCACAGGTCTGGGTGCGGCGGATCGTGTTGATGATCGGCTTCGCGATCTCGGCGATCACGTTCTACCGGCAGTTCCGGTCATGAACGACGCCTCTGCCATCGACCCGGAACTGGCCAGGACCCAGCGCTATCTTCCGTGGGTCGTGGCGGTGGCCTTGTTCATGCAGCAGCTCGACAGCACCATCGTGAACACCGCCGTTCCGACGATGGCGCTTTCGCTTGGGGTGGAGTCGCTGAGTTTGAAATCGGTGCTGACGAGCTACACGATCGCCATCGCCGTCTTCATCCCGATGAGTGGCTGGCTGGCGGATCGTTTCGGGACGAAGCGAGTTTTCGGGCTCGCGGTGCTGACCTTCACGCTCGGGTCGCTGGCCTGCGGGCTTTCGATGAACGTGCCGACGCTGGTGGTTTCCCGCATTCTCCAGGGCATCGGTGCGGCTTTCATGATGCCGGTGGGACGCATCGCACTGCTGCGGACCTTTCCAAAGTCCGGCATCCTGCGTGCGATGAATTTCGTGATCATCCCGGCTCTGTTAGGTCCGCTACTCGGGCCGCTGATGGGCGGACTGATCGTCCACTGAATGCCGTGGCGGATGATCTTCCTGATCAACCTGCCCTTCGGAGTGTTCGGACTCTGGCTTGTGAAGCGCTACATGCCGGACCACCGTGGCGACGACTGCGATCCCCTCGATACTACGGGCTTTCTGCTCTTCGGTGCCGGGATCGCGCTACTTTCCTGGGTGCTGGAAATCTTCGGCGAACACCGGACCAGTCCCGTCACGGTCACCGTTTCAGGCACGATCTCGCTGCTCCTGCTCGCGGGCTATGCCTGGCATGCGCGGCGGGCGAAGTCCCCGCTGCTCGCAGTCGGGCTGTTTCGGAACCGCACCTTCCGGATCTCGGTCATCGGGGGCTTCGTCACCCGGCTGGGCATCAGCGGCATGCCTTTCCTGCTGCCGCTGCTCTATCAGCTCGGCATGGGCTTTTCACCGTGGATGGCGGGATTGCTCGTCATGCCGCAGGCGATCGCCGCGATCGGGATGAAACTCCTCGTCCAGCGCATCCTGGCGCGCTTCGGACACCGTCGCGTGCTGCTTTTCAATACTGTCTTGATCGGCTTCATGATCGCAGCGTTCTCAAGGGTCGGCCCGGGCACACCGATCTGGGTGATCCTGCTCTTCAGCCTCATGCAGGGCTCCGTCTCCGCCCTTCAATTCACCGCGATGAACTCCCTGGCCTACGCCGACACCTCCGACGCCGAGGCCAGCGACGCCAGCACCCTCGCCAGCACTGCTCAACAGCTCTCGATCAGCTTCGGCATCGCCTTCGCCTCGCTCGTCACCGCCGCCTTCCTCGGTGGCATCAACCGCTCAGACGCTGCTACGCTGGTGCCGGCCCTCCACCACGCCTACCTCCTCCTAGGCGGCGTCACCCTCGCCAGCGCCACCACCTTCCTGATCCTTCGGAAAAACGACGGGGCCAACGTCAGCGGCCATCACGAACCCGAAGCGTCCTGAAGTGGAAAGACGGTAGCGGCGAACTTCAGTGGGGGAGACTGTCAGCCGATCCTCACGCACACCGACTCAAAAGCGGATGAAGAGCAGCAGGAGAATGAAAATGACAGAAGTTCCTCAAGCCGCGGGAAACCGGGTGATTCCCTAGGCTAAAGAAGCTCAGGAAATCTAAAATGCATACCATCCAACAGACCACGACTCACTCCAAGTCAATCGACCATCGGCGCAACGGGTCGCTTCCAAGGTCCGAACCCCATTATTAGACGGTTAGTTAGCGGGCGGGAGAATACCCTTTTTGTAGGAATCGAGCGTTTCCCTCAACTTGTCCTTTTGACCATCAGGGGCGGCAGCCATGGCTTTATCCTGGGTGCTGATGGCCTCATCCTTTTGCCCCTGCATGAACTGGATGCGGGCGAGGGTTTCGAGCGCCCTGTTGGAGTTGTCTTGAGCGAGACTTTTCTCGGCTGCTTTGCGGATTGCGGTCAGCAGTTCGGCGGACGGATTTTTCACTCCGGTCGAGACTTCCCTCGCTAGGGCATTCAACGCTTTTGGAAAGTTGGTAGCCGGGTCGGCCATCATTTTCTCCACCAATTTGATTAATGCGGCTTGGTCTCCCTTTTTGATCGCGCCCTGGAGGCGGATCTGAGGGATGAAGGGCTGCATGGTGGATTTTGACTTTTCCATCTCATCGAGCAGCGCGTTGACGGCATCCCAGTCCCCGGAGTCTATAGTTGCATGGAGTTTATCCATTTCATTTTTCACTTGGGCCTTTAACGCAGCGTCTGGTTCCTGCTTGTTAACAACCTTGCCGGGATCGAACGAACCAGCGGCTACCTGCTTGAGCATATCAACTTTCAACTCGCGAGGGTGGCCGATCCAGGCAATTTTGCCATCCTTTCCTACGACAAACGCAGCGGGAATTCCAGTCTGGCCTGCGGCCTGCATCCATTTCACTGCCATATATCCTGTTTTATCGGAGGCCGTGTCATCCGTGGCGACCCGGTAGGACATCTTTTCCCCCATGTTTGCCACGAAAGGTTTCACCTTCGTTAGATCTTTTTCCCAGCAGTTCTGACCGATGAATACCACATTACTGTTCTTGAGTTCTTCATGGAGTTCATCGAGATGGGGAATGGTGGCGACGCAGGGGCCGCACCACGTCGCCCAGAATTCCACCACATAGACGTTGTCCTTGGAGAAGGAGGTGACTGGCTCTCCCTGGATCCATTCGCCGGATTTGATCGGCGGCGCGGGATCGCCGATTTTGAGCGTTGTTTCAGCCATAGCTGAAAGGGAAAGAGCGAGAAGCCCGGAGGCGTTGAGGATTCGTTTCATGAGCAGTTGTCGTGTTAGCTTGTTTCTTGGGCCATCTGAAGCTAGACAGCAGCTACCTACTAAAGTGGATTGCGTCCGAGTGTTAATTGATTCTTTCAATGGGACCATCGACTGATTCAATGGACCTGCCGTCATGAACATCCACCATCTGGAGCTTTTCTACTATGTCGCCAAATGTCGCGGGGTTAGTGCCGCCGCTCGCCAGATGCCCTACGGCATCCAGCAACCGGCGATCAGCGCACAGATCCTCCAACTGGAGGACTCCCTCGGTAAGGCATTGTTCCATCGCCGTCCCTTCGAACTCACGCCCGAGGGCGAAACATTGTTCACCTTCATCGAACCGTTCTTCGTGAAACTGCCCGCCATGGCGGAGCAACTTCGAGGCGGTGCCGAGAACATTTTGCGCATTTCCTGCCCCGAAATCGTCCAACGCGACTACCTGCCCGCTTTGATCAGCGCGGTCCGCGCGCGGGTTCCCGATTTCCGTTTCATTCTCCAATCCGGCAGCATCGAGGAAATCGAGAGACATCTGCGTTCTGGCACAATCGACATCGGCCTCGCTACTTGCTCAACCCAAGAAAACAGAGATATCCACGCTCATGAGCTCCTCAAAATGCCGCTCGTCCTCCTCGTGCCGGAGCACGACGGGCCTGCCACTGCGGCGGAAATTCTTGATCTCGACCGTATCGATCTCCCGCTCATCACCCTGCCGAGCGGCGAACCGACAGTCGTCGCTTTCCAACAAGAACTCCAGCGGCGGAAGATCGAATGGTTTCCCATGCTGGAACTCGCCAGCATCGATCTGGTCGCCCGCTTCGTGGCCGCTGGATACGGCTCTGGCTTGGCGTTAGAAATTCCCGGAGTCGCCCGCCCACCCGGCATCCGTGCCTTGCCACTTCCAGGATTTCCAGAAATCAGCTTCCACGCCCTCACCCTTGGCAATCACTCACCGCTGATGGAACTCTTCATCGCCGAGGCGGAAAAAATGCTCGCGGGGTTGCGGTGACTGCCTTCACTAGAATTTTTTAGAAGTTTTGTTAGAAAATCGCGCGCGAGATTCGTTCCTTTCGAAGGCCAGGCAGATTTTTCCATCCTTGTCTTTCGATAGATCCGCCATCCTCGCCACCGCCCTGACCCTCCACAAGCACGGCCTCACCGAGATCCAGACCACCAAGCAGGCCGCGGAGGCCCTGTTGCCGCTGGCCGGGAGGTTCACTTACCTGCTCTTCACCATCGGCATCATCGGCGTCGGCTTTCTCGCCATCCCCACGCTCGCTGGCTCCGCCGCCTATGCCTTTGCCGAGACCTTTCACTGGAAACAGGGGCTCGACCGGAAATTCAAGCAGGCCCGAGCCTTCTACGCCGTGGTGATCCTTTCCACGCTGATGGGCATCGCCCTCGACTTCGCCGGAGTAAATCCCGTCAAGGCGCTTTTCTGGTCCGCCGTCGTCAACGGCCTGCTCGCACCCTTCCTGCTTGTGGGCATCCTCTTCGTCGCCTCGGACAAGATCCTCATGAAAGGCCAGCCCAGCTCGAGGCTATCCCTGGCGGTCGTCGGTCTCACCACCCTCTGCCTGTTCGCCGCCGCCATCGGCCTGTTCGCGTTCTAGTTCAAGCAACCTCGGTCACCAGCAGGGCGGGGGACTCCAGGGAATCTCCCATCCGCAGGCCGATCAGGCACTGATACATCGGACTCTCCGGCGTCAGGACGGTCAGCTCGCCGCCCTGGTGATCCAGCGTCATGCCTCCGCCCACCGGGGCCAGCAGGAAAAAGACGGTTTCGCCATTCAGATCCACCTCGACCAACGCCCCAGCGTCGATCGGGTCATCGATCCCGAACTCCGGCAGCACCAACGTATCAAAAATCCGCACCGCCTCGGCGAGTTCCTCCACCTGACGGGCCTGGCCCTTCGCGAGGTAAGAAGCCTCCAGGTTCCGGGTGTCGTATTTGCTCTCTGCCTTGCTGCCCGGATCGGTGGCTGCCGCATGGGCATCCTTCGCGGCACCGGTCAGGCGGTCGAAGCGCGCCCGCAGCTCCGCCCGGATGCGTTCGACGAGTTCCGATTTCAGCGACATGGGGCCGTGATCAAGCTGGCAATCGGCTCAAAGATCAAGATCGCTCTGCCTCAAGTCACGGCTCCCGGCCCAAAGCCACTCACGATGTGAACAAGTGTGAATAACTTGTTCACACCAATCGATGGTTGGAAGCGGATGATGGATTCATCGGGACTGCTTCAAGATTTGATTCCCTTAAGTTTCCTGTCGACTCGATCTGTTAGTCAAAATCGAGAAGAATCAACTGTTTGGTAAAGACCTTGAAGCGATCGTTTGACAGTCGCGCGGCTGTTCCCTACCCAAGGCGTTTCATGGATCGCACGAGTGTCCCCGAGAGTGGTGCCAAGCTTCGTTTGGTGGTGGCCGCAGAAGAACTTTTCGCCGAGCGGGGCTTTGAAGCCGTGTCGGTGCGTGACATCACCAAGCACGCGGGCATGAACATCGCCTCGATCAACTACCACTTCGGCAGTCGCGACGGGCTCGTGGCCGGAGTCATGACCCGCTATATCACGCCGATCAACGACGAGCGACTGGCCCGGATCGAGGCCCTCGAACGCCGCTGGTCAGGAAAGTCGGTGCCCTTGGAGGAGATCCTCGATGCCTTCGTCCGACCGCTCGCCACCCAGGTCCGGAAATCCGAACTCTCCGAGCGGCTTTTCCTCAAGCTCGTCGGCCGCATGTTTGGTGAGCAGTCGTCCGCGATGCCGCCGGTGGTGGAGGAGCAGTTCAAACAAGTGCTCACCCGCTTCGTGAAGTCTCTGTCAAAGGCCCTGCCGGAGTTGGCCGTGGACGAGATTTTATGGCGCATGCACTTCGTGATCGGCGCGATGGTCCACTTCATGGCCCAGGACGAGGTTCTGCAGCGCATTTCGCAGGGGGCCTCCGGGAATCCCACTGTCGAAACGACGCTCAGCCGCTTCTCTCGCTTTGCCATCGCTGGCCTGCGCAATGGCATCAGCGAGGAAGTCATCGCTAAGCCGAGCCCTCAGGCGACTTTCAATTTCTGATCGCTCGTGTTCAGGGGCCGTCTGGATCTGTCGGAATCAAACGAAATGGCGGCCAGGTTTCCGCAGAGCCGCGGAGGCTGAAGGAGGTCGCGGAGTCCAACTACTGAAGTATTCTCACAGCTCTCTGCGTTTCCTCAGTGCCTCTGCGGAGAAAGAAAGCATGCCAAATGACAAGGTTGGATGTCCCCAAGAGGCTCAGGATCCGGGATTCGCGGCGGCGTGTTCGGCTTTGGATACCTTGCGGCATTCGGCGACGAAGTGGTTGCAGGCCTCGCGGCAGACGAGGGGGATGGCTTCGGATTCGGGCAGGTTGCCGGGGATGCCGCAGAAGCGGGAGGCCTCGCTGTCAACGAGCGGGGTGTCGGCATCGAGGTTCCAGAGGATCCACTTGGCGCATTGGTGGGCGGGGCCGCAGACTTCCTGGACGAGCTGTTGGGCACCGGCGTCGCTGATGCTGCGGGCAAATCGATACATGCCGGTCTGGCGGTTGAGCTTTTCCCGCAGGGTCTCGATCTGCAGTGTGCCATCGCGCTGGGCGGCGACGAGGCCGAGGGCGGCGGGATAGAAGTGGTCCAGCGCGCGACGGGTGTCGTCGATCGTCTCGAGCTGCATCAGCCAGCCGCGCTTGAGGTTGGTCTGGCCCTTGGTGAAGCGGTAGGTGCCATCCTCAGAGTAAGTGGAAATATCGCGGGCGTCATCCGGATCGCGATGGACTGTTAGACCGTGGTCCGGCGCATCGACGAGGGCGAG
>JANOBS010000231.1:0-1707 GCA_031411755.1 Luteolibacter sp.
AGGGCCTCGATGGCATCGATGACGTAGCTTTTTTCAACCGGAGCCTTCGAGCGTCCGGCATCGTCCATGCGACCAGTGTAGCGGAGCTTGCGCTCGGCATCGAAGACGAAGACGTGCGGCGAGGACTGGGCTCCGCAGGCGGTGGCGAAGGCCTGGGTCTCACCATCGTAGAGGTAGGGCAGGGTCCACTTGAAATCGGCGGCGAAGGGCTTCATTTCCTCGAAGGCATCGCCAAAGGGGGAGTAGCCGAGTTCGTCCGGACGCAGGCCGACCGGATTGTTCGGATTGATGGCCACGACGGCCACTCCCTTGTCCTTGTAAGCCTGGTGCAGCGCCTCGATACGTCCGGCAGCAGCCACGGCATCCGGGCAGTGGTTCGAGGTGAAGATGATCGTCAGGATTTTCGCCTGCGAGTATTCGGAAAGCGTGTGGGTCTTGCCGTCGATGCCCGGCAGCGAGAAATCCGGAACCTTCGAACCGATCGGCAGAACCTTCGGCGGCTCGGCGGCCATCAGGTTCATGGAGAACGCCAGCACCAGACAGGAGACGGATTTGGAAAGAGTCATGACCCCATCCCAAACCCGCCGTCCGGCTTTCGCAAACCCAAAACCCAAAAAGATGCTCCCGGTCCGACGGGTCCGAACTGCTCAGCCTGCGGAAAGTTGAAAAGAGGGGAAAAGGGCTTTGCGCATGGGAAGCGCTGCCAGGAACTTCACTTGGCCGCCGCGCCGGAGGGGAAGATGATGTTCATGAACAGGGTCAGGAAGAAGTTCACGATCAGGATCGCGAGGGCGGAGTTGACCATCGCCTGGGTGGTGCCTCGGCCGACCCCGACCGCGCCGTGGTTCGCTTTCAGCCCCTGATGGCAGGAAATGATGACGATCAGCATGCCGAAGACGAGGCCCTTGGTCATGGCGATGGCGATGTCGGAGAGGTCGGTGTAACGGCCCATCTGGTTGACCCAGTAGTAGAAATTGACGCCGAAGGGACCGGTGCCGACGACGACGGAAGCTAGAATGCCAAATGCGGCGGACTCGGCGATCAGGAGCGGCATGGCGATGAACATCGCGAGGATGCGCGGGGTGACGAGGTAGTCGATCGGGTGGACATTCATCGAGCGCAGGGCATCGACCTGCTCGGTGACTTTCATCGTGCCGATCTCGGCGGCCATCGCCGCTCCCACACGTCCGGCCAGCATCAGCGCGGTGATCGAAGGCCCGAGTTCACGCAGCATCGCCACGCTGACCAGGGCACCGGCACCGGTTTCCATGCCGAGGGGCTTGAACTGGAAAAGAGCCTGAGCGGAGAGCACTGCACCGGTGAAGGCACCCGTCAGGATCACCACCGGCTGGGAGCGGAAGCCGGTCTCCATGACCTGCGTGAGCACCATGCGCGGCCGGATCTTTCCCCGGGTGATGGAAATGAAGACCTCCTTCACCAGCAGCGCGATCTCACCCAGGTAGGTGATGAAGTCGAGGCTGAGCCTGCCAAGTGCGAGGATCGGGGTCACGGCGGGACCATGGCCGCGTGATCGGGAAACGCCAAGAATCAAGCGATGAACGGTGTACGATTCTTGAAGCGGGCAGGGGGCTAAACCGCTTGCCTGCATGGCTGGTTGGGTCACGATCACGGCCTCACGCTGCTTTTCACGAATGAAATCACCTCACGGACGGTCCGCTGGAATCCTGCTTCCGGCCTTTTCTCCAC
>JANOBS010000232.1:0-2129 GCA_031411755.1 Luteolibacter sp.
GGATGCGCGGCCTTGATTGCGCGGATGGCGCGTGGGACCAGTCCCTCATCGTTCGCACACTCCTCGGCGAGCGGTGTCTTCAGCGACTCCTCGATTTTCGGGAACAACACGATCGCCGGAATTCCCAGCGCATGCGCCTCACCGGCTTCCTTCACCAGGCTTTCCACTGACCAGCGTGTGACCCCCGGCATCGAGGCGATCGGCGTGTCCTCCGCGTCCTCATGGAAGAACACCGGCAGGATGAAATCCGCAGGAAAAAGCGAGGTCTCGCGGACCAGCGAACGGATCGCAGGTGTGCGGCGGTTGCGACGTGGGCGGTGGGGAAGGTTCATGGAGAGAATGACGAATGAGGAATTCCCGAATGACGAAGAGGAAAGCACTAAATTTTAAGCACTAAATTCAAAACGAGGAAAGAGAGAGGAATCTCCCCATCTTCCTTCGTCATTCCCTCGGAGAGAGCTCGTATCCGTCCTTCCCGTCCTTCACGACCCAGCCGTCTTCGAGGAGTTGGTCGCGGAGGAGGTCGGACTTGGCCCAGTTGCGGCCGAGGCGTGCCTGCCAGCGTTCGTCGGCGAGGGCGAGGATGTGGCCGGGGGCTTCGACGACTTCCTGCTCTTCGGGAAGCGTGAGGCCGAGGGCGCGGTGGACGCGGTTGAAGGCGGCGAGGGCCTTCGCGGCGGCTTCTCCACTCAGAGCGGTTGATTCCTTGAGGCCGGTGAAAAGTCCGCCGAGCGCGCCGGGGGTGTTGAGGTCGTCATTGAGCGTGTCCCAGGCGGCTTGGAAGGGTCCGAAGTCGACACTGTCGAAACGGGCTTCGGCCGGTGAGCGCTTGGCCAGCGAACGTGCACCCTTGGCAAGTTTCGCGAGGGCCTCGCGGGCACCGCTGAGCGAATCGAGCGTGAAATTGAGCGGCTTGCGGTAATGCGCGCCGATGAGAACGTAGCGCACCTCCATGGCGCTGAAGCCTTTGGCGGCGAGGTCCTCGAGGGTGTAAAGATTGCCGAGCGACTTCGACATTTTCCCGCCATCGACGAGGAGGTGGGTGATGTGGAACCAGTGCGCGGCGAAGCGGCCGCCGCAGGCGCAGGTGCTCTGGGCGATCTCGTTTTCGTGGTGCGGAAAGACGAGGTCGACGCCGCCGGAGTGGAGGTCGAAGGTGTCGCCGAGGTATTCCTTGATCATGGCCGAGCACTCGAGGTGCCAGCCGGGGCGGCCCTGGCCCCAAGGCGATTCCCAGAAGTTTTCGCCGTCCTCGGGTCGACGCGATTTCCAGAGCACGAAGTCGGAAATACTATCCTTCTCGTACTCGTCGGAGTTGGCGCGGGCGTTCTGGGTCTTGCCGAGTTCGAGCTCGCGCTCGTCGAGTCGTGAGAGTTTTCCGTATCCGGGGAAAGAGGCGATCTTGAAATAGACCGAACCATCATCAGAGGCGTAGGCGTGGCCCTTTTCCACCAGCGCGGCGATCATCGCGATCTGCTGCGGGATGTGCTCGATGGCACCGGGCTCGACATGCGGCGGCTGGCAAGCGAGCGCCTCGCAGTCGGCATGGAATTTCTCCGTCCAGCCACGGGTGAAGTCGGCGAGGGACTGGCCGGATTTTTGCGAATCGCGGATCGTCTTGTCATCGACGTCGGTGATGTTCCGGACGTGGAAGGTGCGGTTGCCTCCGGTTTCCAGAGTGCGCCGGAAGACGTCCTGCAGGACGAAGGTGCGGAAATTGCCGATGTGCGCGGGCCCGTAGACGGTGGGGCCGCAGCAGTAGAATCGGAAGGTGGAGCCGTCGATCGGGGCGAGGGTGCGTTCGCTCCGGGTCAGCGTGTCGTAAAGCCGCATGCGCGGGGTTTACGGGGTGAAGCGAATCGGGGCAAGCCTCGGACGACTTAGTTCGACCGGCGTCGTCGCAGCAGGAGCAGCGAACTGGCCGTTAGAAGCAGCAGGCTGGAGGGCTCGGGAACGGTTTCGAGCTGCACTTCGATCTGCTTTTGAACCGGGGCAGCGCCCTGTTCGGCGATCTCGATCGGCAGCACGATGGTCGACGGACTTTGAGGGGTGGCGATCACCGGTGCGGCGGCCAGCTTCTCGTTCCGGGCGGCCTTGGCGGGTGCCCACACGACCACCGCAGGGAGGGC
>JANOBS010000233.1:0-5415 GCA_031411755.1 Luteolibacter sp.
CATCGAGTTCCAACGCCCCGAAGGCAGCCATGGCGAACTACGGCGTGTGGAGTACTTCCCGGACACCGACACGATGTTCGTCGCCAGCACCAGCCGCAACGATGGCGACCGTGACGCAGGCAACCGCATCGTCCGCTACGACCGCTGGAGCACCCCGCAACGCAGTATCGCCTGGACCCTGGATCCGCCAATGGACGGCACGAAGATCTCCAGCATCAGCGTGGCCGGCGACTATCTCTTTCTCGGCTACAGCTACTTCGGCAGCAATAGCCGCGAGGGCACCATCCGCATCCACCGGCTTTCCGATGCCTCCTACGTCGGGGAAATCACTCCCACGCCCGCGGTCGGCTCGCTCTGCGGCACCTTTGACATCCCCTATGCCATCCGCGCCACCAAGGCCCGCAACGGCGAGTATCTCATCTTCGCCGAGGACGATCACTACGCGAAGGTCATCGTCCATCGCTGGCATCCGAACGGCAGCACCGTCGTCGATACCCTCGATGACCTGAAAAAAATCGACGCCAGCCGGAGCTCGGCGGGATGGTCGATCGACACCACCAACAAGGAATACTTCGACAAGGATGGAGGCCGCGCCGCACGCAGCACTGACACCGCTCAATCGCTGGTCTGGGAGGGCAAAGGCTTCCGCAACTTCTCCGTCTCGATCTACTTCGATGCGAAATTGGAAATCGATCCGCTCGTGGCATTCGCAAGCTCGCCCGACGGCACGACCTGGCAGCTTGTGAAAACCGCCCGCAGCCCCTCGGTGGGCAGCGGAGGGGGATGGTTGGTCAGCACCTTCCGCCCCGAGTCGGACGCCCTGCCGGAGGGCACCCGATATATTAAGCTGCAGCTTTCCCCCAGCGGGGTGAACTGGAACCTGCAGGTCGGACGTGTGGAGCTTTTCGGCCCGCGATCATCTTCTGGGAAATAGCCTCAGACAAGGGCCTCGAGCACCTTCTCCAACGTCAGCTCGTTCTGGCAGCGCAGGTCCATCACACACTTCGCGGAAAAGCATGGCGAGCACTCCACGTGGCGGCGCAGGACCGTGTGACGCTTGCCCAGCGGACGTTTCCAAGCCGGTTCGTTCGGGCCGAAGAGCACCACGCAGGTCGATCCTGCGTGCGAGGCCAGATGCGCCAGCGAACCATCCGCCGCGATGACCTTTTCGTGCGCGGCGAAGATCGGCAGGGCCTCGCCCAGCGGTTCCAGTTCGGCGAATCGCGCGTCATCGCCGAGAGCGGCCAGCAATCTCGCCGCCAAGCCGCCGCCGTTCGGCACGGCGACGATCGTCGGGCGCTTGCCGCTTTCGATCAGGGCCCGCGCGACCTTTTCCCAACGCTCCAGCGGCCACTCGTGGCTGCGACCAAAGTCGGAGTCCGGGGCCAGCAGCACCGTGCCGGGCACGTGCGGGATGCCGAGATCGACCGGCTCGAAAAACGACGGCACGCGGGTCTCGATGCCCATCGCTTCCGGCAGGGAAAGGTAGTGCCGCACCCGATGTTCGATTGGTCCCGGCACAGGCAGCGGCAGGGGATCGGTGAGGAGTTTCATCAACGCCTTGTCACCGGATGGCCCGGTGCGGCGAGAAATTTTCGCCCGTGCACAGGCCTCCGCCGCGATTCCATTTTCCCAAACGACCGCCGCCTCGAAGCCGCCCAGCATCTCCGCGATGCCCTTGGCGTTGTGCTTCGGCGAATAGTGGATGATCGAAAGCCCCGGCAGGGTTTTCCAGAACGTCTCCTGCGCCTCCGGGCAAAGGATCGTCACCGGCAGCCCCGACGCCATCAGCGCCCGCACCGCAGGCACGGAAAAACACACTTCATCCCAAGCCAGCGGAGCCGCGATCACCATGCCGTTCATTGCAGTCACTTTGGATCAGGTTCCGGCACGGGATCAACCGGGGTTTCGGGAGCTGCTGGTGAGACCGCTTTCGGAATATCGTCCTCCTTCGATTCGGGAATGGCGAAGTCGTCGGTATTCTTCAGCATCCTATCCAACTGTTCGGTATTGCGCAGATCGCTGTCGACAGCGGAATCCGGGAGAATGCCGCCGTCCACAGGGGCGATTGTGTTTTCTTCAATCTGAATCGAGCGTGGGTTCAGATAATCGGCAAAAATTTCGGGCAAACTTGGCTCCAGAAGTAGAGCCATTCGCAATTGAGCGGGTTGCAGGAGCTTCAGTTGATCCATTACGTTTTGTCGATGGTCCGCCAGCTTTTGGTCCAACGTGAGGGGGAACGCATCTGAGATACGAACGATCCCAGAGAACGGACTATCGTCGTAGAAAAGGAAGGTATCGTTTGTTTCGCCCGCCTCAGGAAATTCAAGGAGATTGCCGCTAATGGGTTCCTGAATCGCAAGTTTTTGCGTTTCGATCCATCTCGGGGAATCCTCTGCAGTGGAACTGGCTTTCTCTGTATCCGTCGTTTTTAAATCAGATTTTTTGGCCTCTGATTTCCAGCGTTGGAGGGTCAACCGACTTTGCTCCTGACTTAGGTCGCAAAGTTTCCAAGGCGCGTAACCTTCATTTTTAAGCCACCGTCTTGGGTGAGCGTAGTCCATTAGAGCATCTACATCTACCCCCCCGCTATTTCCGGGCTTGTTGACCATATCCATGAAAACTTTGAGATCCCGTTCCAACAAGGCGTCTAGGCGTTCGCGGGCCACAGCTTTTTGTTGGGAGGACAAATTCAAGGCGTCACCTAAAGTCTCAAGATACCAAGCGTTCTGTCGGGTACGATGTGCACGAGCAAATGTTTCTGTCTGAAGCTCTGAAAGACTTTCATCCAGCCCCGCCGTTTGGAAATCCTCGATCATCCAGCGGATTTCCTGGTCGGTCATGCCGCGTTTGGCGCGTTCGAGGTAGGTGGCGATGGGGTCGGTGGACTGGAGGACTCTTCCGATCGGCACGCGACCGTCCGAGTGCAGTTTCGTGGGCGCGGTTTTCGCTTTCGGAGCGAGCTGGAAGATGGGCTCCCCGCCTTTGGAGACATGGACGATCTGCCAGACACCGAGACCCGAAAACACGCACGCTGCGATAAGGGTTTTCGAAATCCGCCGGCGTGGCGCGGCCTCCGTTTCCACATCGACGAGGGCCTCCAGCAAGACATCGCGCTCCGGAAGGGGCTCTTCCGGCACGTTGCTTTCCAGGTCCTCGTCGTTCAGCTTCACTCGACTGCTTTTAGTTCCTCCGGATCAACTGGGGTTTTGGGCTCGACCGTGTAGGGAGCGGGTTCCTCGGCTTTTTCGACGATGATGCCGGAGTCTTCGATGGGCAGTGATTGTGGGGGAGGACGGTCGAGTTGCTGTGTGATCGTGTTGGAAAGGATGGGGGTCAGAAGCAGCCCGACACGAAGTTGGGCAGGCTGAAGCAAGCGCGCTTGAGAAGCGACATCGTAGCGATGATCCGCAAGTTTCTGATCTGGTGTAAGGGGAATGATGTCTGAAATCATGATGATTCCCCCTCTCGCAGTTCCCATCAGTGTGCATCCCGAATTCAGGTCTGAAGGAGGTGGATACTCGATGATGTTTCCTGAAGTTGGATCCTGCATGGCGATGCCATGGCTTCGGACCCATTCGGGGAAAACGAGCGCTGACAATGAAAAGGGAGCGGCTTCTCCAGATCCTTCAGCGACCTCCTTTATCAATCCCTTCTCCTTTTCAGCTTCTTTCCAACGCCGAAGCGTCAGTTGTGACTGCTCCGCGCTCAGATCACACAGATTCCAAGGCGCATAAGCGTCCTTGAGCAGCCAGGTCGTGGCATCCGCGTACAGAGCAACTGGCGCCTCATCGGGAATGGCTTCTGTCGGCTCCCTGACCTCGGTCACGGCGCCGACGCCCTGCTCGAAGGCTTCAAGATCCTTCTTCAGCAGTTCGTCCATCCTGGCCCGCGCCTGACTCTTCTGTTCCGGGGTCAGCTGGAACGCTTCTGTTAGAGCCTCCAGATACCAGAGCTGCTGTTTGGCCCGCAGGGTTCCCTTCAGCGAGCGCTCCCCCCCATCCAACCCAGCCGTCTGGAAATCCTCGATCATCCAGCGGATTTCCTGGTCGGTCATGCCGCGTTTGGAGCGTTCGAGGTAGGCGGCGATGGGATCGGTGGAGGGGAGGACTCTCCCGAGCGGCACGCGACGGTCCGAGTGCAGTTTCGTCGGCGCGGCCATCGCTTTCGCAACGAGCTGAAACAAGGGCTCGCCGCCGTTGGAAACCTCGACGATCTGCCAGACGCCAAGTCCCGAAAGCACGCAGGCGGCTATCAGGGATTTCGAAATCCGTCGGCGAGGCGCGGTTTCCGTTTCCACATCGACAAGGGCCTCCAGCAAGACGTCGCGCTCCGGAAGGGGTTCTTCCGGAAGGGTGCTTTCCAGGTCCTCGTCGGGCTCGTTCAAAAGTCAGGAATGGGTTTCGACTGGAAGGTCGGGAAATGCTGCGGCAGGTGGTAATCCGGTGGACCGTCGCCGAGCTTGTTGGCGGTCAGGAACCGCTGGGCGGGTGAGTCGAGGATGAAGGTGACATTTCCTCGGGTGTCCGGGCCGAAGTCGATCCGCGCCTCCAAGACATCGAGCGCGATCGACATCGCGGCGACCCAGCCGCCGCTGGGGGCGAGTTCGTAGTAGGTCTGCACGTCCGGCATCGGCTCGTTGCGCGCGGTATCGCGAACCCTTGGCGCGGTGAATTCGCAGCTCCACCAGGCACCGTTCGGGGAAAGATTCAGCTCCAGGTAGCGCCCGCTCTTCGGGTCGGCCAGGAACAGCTCGGCGACGTCGTATTTCCAGAGTTCGGGCTGGAATTTTCCCGGTCGCGCCTGCGGGTGCAGCAGGGCAGGGGCAGTGTGGGAGGCCAGGAACCAGAGTCGCTCGGCGTCCTTGGCCAGCGCGAAGCCGACCGCCGGCTGGAAACGGTCGCCAAACCAGTCGGCGCCCAGCCCGAAAAGCGGCAGGTCGAGATCGCCCCAGACGAGGGCCTTCGGGCTATCGAACAAAATCATGCGCTTCGGGTTAAACCCGCAGGGATCGCGGGTCGAGCCGGAACGTCAGCCGGGCCTTTTGCACATTTTCTAAAAACTTCATGCAAAAAGCGAAAAAGGATCGCCAAATGCTTGAGTATGTGACCTAACCGCTTCACCATTTCATGTCTCGCCGACCCAAACGCCCTGCTGGATTTTACGACGCCATCGAATACATCGGTCCGCGTCCCCAGAAGCCCGTCAAACGGCGTCAGAATTTCTTCGGCGGCTGGGTGATCCTGGCGATCGCGGTTGGCATCGCCTTCCTGTTCGCCCGCCCATTGATCAATTCCCTGAAGGCCGAGCAGACCGGCACCTCGTTGGAAAACGTGGACCGAACGATCGCCCGACTTTCGACCTCCTCTCTTTTCGGTGAGCGCCTCGCCGCCGCTGCGCTCCAGCAGTCGAAAT
>JANOBS010000234.1:0-1089 GCA_031411755.1 Luteolibacter sp.
AAACCGACGACGGCTTCGTAGGGGGCCTTGGTGACGGGGTGTTGCCAGTGGACGAGGCTGACGCGCTGGTCGTAGATGGTGCCGCCCATGCTGATGGTGACGACTTTTGGCAGCGGGTGCCAGGAGAGGATTGGCGGGTTCTCGGAAGCAGGCGGAGGCTCTGGAAGATCAGGGGCCATGGAGGCCTGGCCACGCTGGAGGGTGGTGGTTTCGCCTTTCTCATCGCGGAGGACGAAGGTGGCTTCGGCATCGGTGAGGGGGAGCTTGGGCTCGACGGGGGCGGGCGGGACGAAAGGGCGGACTTCGAGGGTGCCGGGGATGTAGGTGTCTGCCTCGGCGGGGGGATTTCCTTGGGCGGGCTCCTGTGCAGGGAGGAGCGCATTGAAAGAGAAAAGTAGAAGGGCGGCGAGTGGTTTCATCGAGTTGGAAGTAGATTTGCCACTGGTGGTGCCTAGATAGCAAAGGGCGCGGACTTGATCGCGCCCTGCCCACAGGCACCGCGAAGCGCCCTCCAGAAAGACGCGCCAAGCCGCGCCGATTGGCGCGACAGCTCTGTCTTTCTGGAGGGGGCTACGCTTAAATTCGCGGTTTTGTGGGCAGCCCAGTAGCTTTTGTTGGTCGCAAAAGCAGTTGTGTGTTGTTTAGAAAATTTGCATGGACGTCATTACGAATGACCTAGTTTTGATACCCATAAAATCAAGCAGCAGGCAAGTGACAAAGTAATCGGCGAGTCAGCAAGCTACGCCGAGTAAAAAATTTCGGAACTGCGTTCAGAGCAGGTGGCCCATCCGCAGCTTCTTGGTTTCGAGGTATTTCTCGTTGTGGGGATTGGAAGGCAGGCTGATCGGGAGCTGCTCGACGATTTCCAGGCCGTAGCCGCCGAGGCCGACGACTTTTTTCGGGTTGTTCGTGAGCAGTCGGATGCGCCGGACGCCGAGGTCGCAGAGGATTTGGGCACCCATGCCGTAGTCGCGGAGGTCGGAGGCGAATCCGAGCTTTTCGTTGGCCTCGTTGGTGTCGAGCCCGGCTTCCTGGAGCTTGTAGGCGTGTATTTTCGCGGCGAGGCCGATGCCGCGACCTTCTTGGCGG
>JANOBS010000235.1:0-5527 GCA_031411755.1 Luteolibacter sp.
GTCACGGGCGGCGGGCTTGATCGGGAGTTCTCCGATGCGCCGCAGGAACCGCAGTCGCTCAGGAGACGGAGGAGGGAGGGTCTCAGCCAGAGAGGATGGACGGGACATGAGGTCTTGATAAACAGTTCAAGCGAACAGTTCAAGTTGAAATTTGTCGTGATGGGTTGCGAGTCAGGCAATGGGTCGCAAGTCGGGAGACTTAGAGTGGAGCGGGTCTTCAGCCCTTGATTCCTTTTTCGGACGGATTCATGGGGCGATGCCCCAGGCTGGGTTGGAGCAGGCCTTCAGCCCTCAAATTAAGGGCAGCGAGGGGCGGTATCCGGCTTTTTGATTGAAATCCGTCGGGACAGGCGGGCGTAGGGGTTGATCAGGAAAACTTAAGGATGTTAGATCCAATTGGCTTGGCATCTAGGTTTCTCCGGTCCTATACATCCAATCCTTATGGCTGCCGGCACTGTTTCCTTCGACCGCTTGACGCGGAAGAGGCTTGTCCAGGTGGTGCAGGGCTTCCTGAAGTCCGATGAAGGCGGAAAGGGCCGCAGGCTGGCCATCCTGCTGATCGCGTTGATGTTGGTGATCAACGCCTTGAACGTGATCACAAGCTACGTCGGGCGTGATTTCATGTCGGCCATCGAGCGTCGGAATCCGAGCGTGTTCGCCCAGCAGGCGATCCTCTACATCGTGATGTTCGCCTGCTCGACGGCGGCGGCGGTGTTTTTCCGGTTCTGTGAGGAACGGCTGGGCCTGCTGTGGCGGGAATCGCTGACCCGGCAGCTCACCGAGGCCTATTTGAAGCACTGCCTGCGCCGGCAATCGGACTCGGCGCGGGTGGCGAACCCGGACCAGCGGATCGCCGAGGATGTGCGGGCCTTCACGACGACGTCGCTGAGTTTCGCGCTGCTGCTGCTGAACGGAACCTTCACGGTGATCGCGTTTTCCGGCGTGCTGTGGTCGATCAGCCAGACGCTTTTCGTGGTGGCGGTGGTCTATGCGGCGGGCGGCTCGGCGCTGGCGATCCGGCTCGGGCGGCCCTTGATCGGGTTGAATTTCCGGCAGTCGGACCGGGAGGCAAACTTCCGCTCGGAGCTGGTCCACGTGCGCGAGCATGCGGATGCGGTGGCGCTGACACACAACGAACCGCTGTTCAGCCGTCGGCTTTCCCAGCGGATCGGCGACTGGGCCTCGAACATGCGGCGGCTGATCGCGGTGAACCGGAACCTTTCGTTTTTCACCACCGGCTACAATCTGCTGATCCAGATCATCCCGGCCCTGATCGTGGCTCCGCTGTTTTTCAGCCACAAGGTGGAGTTCGGCGTGATCACCCAGTCGGCGGGTGCCTTCGCGATCCTGCTGGGGGCGTTTTCCCTGATCGTGACGCAGTTCCAGTCGATCTCGGCCTTCGCGGCGGTGATCGCGCGGCTCAGTGAACTGGCGGGTTCGATCGAGCGCGCCATCGACCGTCCGGAAATGCCGATCTCGGTCCGCAAGGAGTCGCGGAGGCTGCGTTTCGAATCGGTTGAACTGCTGGCGTTCGACACGGGATTGCCTCTTGTGCGGGATCTGGATCTCGCCATCCCTGAGCGGGCGAACGTGCTGGTCAGCGGTCCGAATGTGGCGGCGCGGCATGCGCTTTTCCACCTGATCGCGGGCGACTGGGACCGGGGTTCCGGAACCTTGGTCATGCCGGAGGAAGGACGTCTGATGCTGCTGCCGGAGCGCCCTTATCTTCCGACCGGGACGCTGCGGCAGATCCTGAAAGTGGAGGGCGGGGATTTCCGCGTGAACGACCTGCGGACCCGTCAGGCACTTCGCTTGCTGGAGCTGGATGAGGTGGTGGCGCGCGCTGGCGGAGTCGACACGGTTCGCAACTGGGGCGAGGTGCTCTCGCTGGCGGAGCAGCAATTGTTTTCCTGCGTCCGGGCGATCGCGGCGAACCCGGATTTCATCGTCTTCGATCGACCCGGCACGACCCTGAAAAATCCCGAGCTCGAGGACGTTCTGACGGCGTTCCGGAAAATGGGGCAGGGCAGCCTGATTCTCGGCGGCACCAGTGAGGCCAGCGAGCTTTTCGATGCCCTGCTCAGCATCGATCTCGACGGCACCTGGAGCTACGTTCCCCAGATGCGGGCGGTGAAGGATGAGCCCGTGGAGCCTTCAGAGGTGAACGACGCCCTGCGCATCAAGAGTCAGATCGTTCCCATCGTGACAAAGAAGGGTGATGCCGGAAACCAGGGGCAGTCGGACTTCGATTCCGCCGCTGGGTGAGGGTTCGGGCTTGGCGAGGTCGAGGTGCCATTTGCCTCCGGAAAGTTTCAACGAAAAGGTCACCGGGCCGTAGTAGGTGGCGAGGTTCGTGACGCCATTCGTGCGGCCATTTTCAAACCACTCGGCCGGCATGCCGGCGGCGAGGACGAGGGCGTCATCCGCCGCGCGCTCGTAGGCGAAGAGCCCGGCGAATCCGAGAACGTACTCGGCTCCGATCCACGAGTGCGGCAGGTCGCCGAAATGCCCGGGGCTCTGTGGGTCCTTCCAGGTGATCTCCGGCCACTGGTTCCAGACGCAGGGGCGGCGGTCCTTGAGCAGGAAGGTGAGCAGCTCGATGGCATCGCTGCGCCGACCGAGCCTGGTCAGCGCGGTGACGATCCGCATTTCGTAGGCGGAGTAATTGTTCCACGGCATGGCTCCGGAAAGACGATCACGGAAGCCCTTCAGATAGCGGTCGAAGGTGTCCTGCAATCCATCCGCAGGCAGCACATCAAGGCCATCGAGTATCATCATCGCCACGGCGGTGGCGGCGGGATCGAAGTCCGCCCACTCGACCGAACCGGGCACGTACGGGATCTCTCGTAGTTCCATGGTGATCCGAAGGGATTCCTTGACGGACGCGATCATGGCCTTGGCCATTTCCCGGATCGATGTCTGCTCGCGCTCCGGGCAGTCGAGGTGCTTGGCGAGCCTCTGGATGTCGATCAATCCACGGATCGCCCAGAAGTCATCCCAGTAGGAATGGACGGGGTGGGCGAGGTAGCCTTCGTGGCTGGCGGATTCGGGGAGGAGGCCACGGAAGGCACGCTTGTCGGGAAGATCATAGCCATCTAGTGGGCGGCGCTCCAGCAGTTCGCGGGTGTGATGAATGCAGCGTTGCACGGAGGGCCAGAGGTCCACGGCAAAGGCATCCCCCGCGCCGAAGCGATGGCACTCGGCGACGCCATGCAACCACTGTCCCTGGCTGTCGTACTCGACGAGCCAGTCCGGTCCGTTTTCATCGACGCAACAAGGCACGAAACCATCGTCGCGGAGATAGGGTTTATACCAGCGCATGAACTCGAAGTAGGGAGTGGCGGTGCCGGCTCGGGCAAGTGCAGCGCCCATCACGACTCCGTCGCGGATCCAGGCTCGGTTGTAGCGTCGCGGGCCGGGGTGGATGGCCGCGCCCTTGCGGTTCACGAGGATGTGGGCGGCAGCGGTTTTCCACGCATCCGCCGCATCTTCCCAGTCTGGGGGGACGTCGAAACGGGTCTGGCCGAGCTCGCCATTCCAACGTCGCTCAATCGCGGCTTTCGAAGGCTTGGCGCTGGTGGCGGAGCCGAAGGGCAGGAAGACCGAGCGTTCTGCCGAAGCCCCGGCGGCGAGTTCCAAATCGAAGGTCAGCACGGCCTCCGCGAGACCGAGCGGATCGGCCACTTTCAAGTCCTTCGGCAAGTCTCCACGGTCGAGACTGTCGCTGACCGGACCCGCGGCGAAAGGGCGGGCTCCGGCGTGACTTGGCGCGTCGAGAGCGATCACGTTCCGCGTGCCATTGAGCAGAACGATCGATTCGTGGATCGCGATGGTGGAAATGGCGCTCTTTCCACCGAGGTGTCCGTGGTGCTGCCAGGGCGGGGTTGCTTGAAAGGGACGCACCACCAGATGCAGGCGGATCGCTTTCGCGGAGGCGGAGGAGTTCTGGACGGCGTAGCGGACGATGGTTCCGCGTGAGTCGCCTTCGCCGGTCGGCTCGGCGGCGATTTCGAGGGAGAGCTGGCCGCAACTCCAGTGCGAGCGGGGCAGGGGCATCCAGCCGTTCTCGAGCGACTGGTGGATCACGGCATCATGCCAGGTCCAAAGCCGCTCGCCGTCATGGAGAAAAGGCTCGATCGTCGGGCTCGCAGCATCGATTTCCACCAGTCCCTCCTCATTCATCATCGAACGTGGCCCGCCGTCCGGGGAGCCGATAGGGGTGAGCAGGGTCTGGCGACGCAGCCAGTATTTCGGAAACGCACCGGGCTCGCTGGCGGTGGCGATGGTGTGGAGGAACTCGTCGTCGGAACGTGAGAATTCCGGGCCTTTCCATTCGATCCGGGCCAGTGCGGCCCCTGCTTGGAGAGAAAGCCGGATGCGCTGGGTGGCCGGGCATTGGAGCGGGATCGGTGTGCTGGTTCCGGCGATGCTTTTCAACTCGAGCACTTGTCGCCACTCGGTTCCGTGAAGGGTTTCAACACTGACATCGCGGGCTCCTCCCGGCAGCCAGTGCAGGATCATGCCGCCGAGTTCGCGGAGACGTCCGAAATCCATTTCGATCCACGGGGCTGGATCGTCGGCTCCGCTGATCCAGCCCATTCCGTCGCGCAGGGCCTGGGGACTTCCCGAGGATGCCTGGCAGGAAACCGCCTCCAGCGGGCCGGTGTCGACCCATTGGAAATCCTCGATCCAGAGGTTGCCCGATCCGCCACTTCCGGCCGCGATGGCGAACTCGATCACGCCGATTTCCGAAGGGATCCCGCCGCCGGCCGGGCCCCAGGCGAAGGGCATCTGACTGCTGGAAATGGCAAACTCCCGCCAGTTATTGGAAACTTTCAGTGGCTCCTCGCTCCAGCGCCAGACGTTGGTTCCGGTAGAATCGACGATCTTGAACTCAAAGCGGTTCGGCAGCACGTCGCCGCGCAGGCGAAACCGGAACTCCCAGGTTTCAGAGAGCAGGATCCGGATTTCCTTTCGTGCGACCACGAAGCCGCCTCCGCCGTTGAAATCGAAGGTCATCCGCAGCGCCCGGCCCCGCGGGGATTCCGGACTGTCCAGTTTCAGTTCCGCGAGCCCTGACGCCACAGGCATCCACGATTCGGGAGCTTCGAATCCATCCACGACCACGGGTTTTTCCACAAATCCTGACACACCGAGGCGAATACCAAGTGGATGCGCCTGCGGACCAGAAAAATGGAACTTTGAGTGATCCGGGAAGATTTTGCAGACAAACGGACCCTCTGCAGGCATTTTTCCAATGGATGGCGCAATCGTTGGCAATCGAATGGAAACAGTGGCTGACCGACAATGGTCCGCGCCTGTTGCTGTTTGCGCGTGGTTGGAGCCAGTGCAAGCAGGACGCCGAGGATCTGGTGCAGGAAGCCATCCTCCGCCTCTGGCACTACCAGGCCGACAAGGGCGCGACCCCACCTGACCTTCCGCTCGCCTTTTCCACCATCCGCTTCTGCGGGCTGAATCACCACCGCTCCGAGACCCGCCGCCGCAACCGCGAGGGCTCGGTGATTTA
>JANOBS010000236.1:0-2870 GCA_031411755.1 Luteolibacter sp.
GCGAAGGCCAGATCATTCGAGCAAAGCCAATCGCTCACCGACACAGCGAGGAATGGGGAGTCGAAGGGAGGCATGGGCGAAGATTGAACCAAATCGGCTATCAATATCTGACGAGATAGAGAGTAGCTGGTCAACTTACCAAATCGCGATTCTATCAATCGGACTCCCCTCCTCCATCGGCGTGGTGCCGACGTGGAGGTCGTAGAGGCGTTCGATGGCGGAGGCGAGGAGCACGGGGAGGAAGATCGAAGGGAGAGAATGACGATCCTGCTTCTCTCGGTAGCTGCGAAGGACGGGATGAGGAATTTCCGAATGACGAAGTCTCGGGGCCCACGTCGGGGGCGTCAAACGTCCAATATCGAACGTCCAACCTTGAAGGGAGAGATCCGATCGGAAATCCGAAATCCCCGATCCCACGACGGGAGGAACATCGAACATCCAACGTCCAACATTGAACACCGAAGGGAAGAAAACGGGGCGAAATCCCCTCTCACCGATTTCCTGGCAGTCCCGCTAGGACTCGAACCTAAACAAGCAGATTCAGAATCTGCTGTGCTACCATTACACCACGGGACTTTTCCAGAAACCGGACCGGACGGAAAAGAGCAGCCTCGCAAGGGCTCGAACCTTGAATAACAGAATCAAAATCTGCGGTGTTACCATTACACTACGAGGCTATTTTCCGTGTCGACGGGGCGGCAAACTAGCGGCCTGTGCCTGCGTTGGCAACTGGGAAATTTCACGAATCCCAACCGAAATCCTGCCCTTTCGCCAGCAACAATCGCCTTGGTCCGGAACGCGCTCACGGGCAGTCTGACCCAAGCCGCCTGACGCCCCGTGAAACGCAAGCCCCCCTCCCCAGTCTCCATCCGTTCCGGAAAGATCGAGTTCCTGCGCACCAATTCCAGCGCCTGGGAGGTGCGCGACCTTTACCGCTCCGTCCTGGCTTTGAGCTGGCCGCGCTTCGGACTGGTGGCGCTGGGAGTGTATCTGGTGCTGAACCTGCTTTTCGCCACGCTCTACCTCCTCGGTGATGGCTGCATCGCGGAAATGCCGCCAGGGTCCTTTTCCAGCGCGTTCTTCTACAGCGTGCAGACGCTTTCAACGGTGGGCTTCGGCCACCTGTATCCGGCGACGCTTTACGGCGACATCGTGACGACGATCGAGATCGTGATCGGCATGTTCTTCACGGCCGTGGTGACCGGGCTGATCTTCGTGCGCTTTTCCCGACCGGTGGCGCGGGTCCTGTTCAGTGAGAAGATCGTGATCCGTCGCTTCGATGGAAAGCCCTCGCTGCAACTGCGCGTGGCGAACCTCCAGCGGCAGCCGATGGTCGAGGCCGAATTCCGGCTGATGCTGATCCGCAAGGAGCACTTGCCGGAGGAAGGCGACGTGCGGCGTTTCTATGACCTGAAGCTCGAATACGATCGGCTCACCCTCTTCCCCTCCGCGCTGACAATCCGACATCGGATCGATGAAAGCAGTCCGATGTTCGGAGCAACACCCGAGATTCTGGAAGAGTGGGCTGCACGATTCTTCACCTCGATCGTCTGCATCGACACGGTCATTCCCGCCTCGGTGCAGAGCCAGCAGGACTACACCTGGCGGGACGTCCATTTCGACCATCGGTTCGTGGAAATCTACCACGAGCGCGACGACGGACGCATGGAGGTGGACTACGGCCGTGTCCACGAGATCGAGCCGGATCCGTTCCGTTAGACTCAGGATTCGGTGCTGCGTTTCGCGGCAGCGCGGAGCTTGTCCTTCTTGCTCATGCGATTGCCCTTGATGCCGCCGGTGGGGCGGTCGGGTGGCTCCAGATCGACGGGCTCGAAGCCAGGGACCTGTTCACGAGGGAGATCGAGTTGATGGCGTTTTTCGATCAATCGGAAATGCGCGTGGGTGGCGGCGCTGACGAAGCTGATTGCGAGGCCCGACTCCCCTGCCCGACCCGTGCGGCCGATGCGGTGGAGGTAGTCATCGGTCGAGCGCGGGAGATCGTAGTTCACGATCACCGGCAACCCGGCGATGTCCAGACCTCGTGCAGCGAGGTCGGTGGCGACGAGGACCTGCACGGTGCCTGCTTTGAAATTCGCGAGAGCGTTCGTGCGGGCGCCCTGGCTCAAATCGCCATGAAGGGCGGTGGCGTGAAGTCCGGCCGCGCGGAGTTTGTCGGCGACGTGCTCGGTGGAGTATTTTGTGGAGACGAAGACCAGCACGCCACTCCAGCGGTTTTCCTCGATCAAATGGCGCAGAAGCTGGGTGCGGCGCGGGATGTCGACCTCGATGACGCGCTGGAGGATGTCCGGTTTCGTTTCCGGCTCCGAGGCGATGTCGATGCGAGTTGGCTCATGCAGCAGGCTCGTGGCGAGGGCCTGCACTTGGCGTGGAAACGTTGCGGAGAAGAGCAGGTTCTGGCGCTTCTTCGGCAGCAGGGTCAGGACGCGACGCAACTCATTGGAAAATCCCTGTTCGAACAGGCGGTCGGCTTCGTCGAGCACGAGGATCGAGAGTTCGGAAAGCGAGAGGGCGCGATGATCGAGGAGATCGAGCAGCCGTCCGGGCGTGGCGACGAGGATGTCCGCACCACCGCCGAGGGCGATGAGCTGCGGATTGATCGACACGCCTCCATAAACGATGAGGGTTTTCGGCGGGGCTGTTAGATAGCGGGCGTAGCGTCGGATCGACTCGCCGATCTGGGCGGCGAGCTCACGGGTCGGCACGAGGATCAGCGTGCGGATGAAACGGCCGCGCGGGCGTTCGGTTTCGACGAGGCGCTGGAGGATCGGAAGGATGAAGGCCGCGGTCTTTCCCGACCCGGTTTGAGCGGAAGCCCAGACGTCGCCGCCACGAAGGATCGCCGGGATCGC
>JANOBS010000237.1:0-4180 GCA_031411755.1 Luteolibacter sp.
CCGCACCCGCTATTTGCTGGGAAAGGCCGAGGAGCGCGCCGAACTGCTCGAAGCCTTCCTGTTGGCCTTGGGCCACCTTGATGACTTCATCAAAATCATCCGGAATTCGAAAAACCGCGACGAAGCCCGCGAACGCCTCACTGCCTACAATTTCCCGATCGCCACCGCCGAAGGGCTCGGCATCCTGATCCGTTCGCAGCCATCGGTTTCCGGCGACACCTACACCTTCAGCGAGCGCCAGGTGAACGCCATCCTAGAGCTACGCCTCTATCAACTCACCGGTCTCGAACAGGACAAGGTGAAGGGCGAATATGACGCGGTGCTCGCCGACATCACCGACCTGATGGACATCCTCGCCCGCGAGGAGCGCGTGCTGGTCATCATCAAGGACGAACTCCGCCTGATCAAAGACAAGCACGCCACCCCGCGCCAATGCACAATCGTCGCGGAAGCCGGTGAAGTCGCCATGGAGGATCTCATCGCCAACGACGCGATGATCGTCACGCTCTCGCACCGAGGCTACATCAAGCGCACCCTCTCCAGCGAATACCGCGTCCAAGGCCGTGGAGGCAAGGGCCTCAAGGGCATGGTAACTCGTGCGACTGGCAAGAACGAGCCGGATGATTTCGTCGAGCATCTGTTCTCGGTTCAGGCACACGATTACCTCCTCTTCTTTACCAACACCGGTCGAGTTTACGTCGAGCGGGTCTATGAACTCCCGGAAGGCTCGCGCACCGCGATGGGTCGCAGCATTAAAAATGTGCTCGACCTCAAGCCTGACGAGAAGATCGCCGCGCTGCTCCGGCTCGAGCGCAGCACTGACGAGAATGGCAGCGACAACACCTTCCGCGAGGGCGCTGGCTACGTGTTCTTCGCCACTCGCAGTGGCAAGGTGAAGAAGACCTCACTCAATGACTTCCGCAACTACCGCAAGGCTGGCCTGACTGCCATCAATCTGGAGGAGGGCAACGACCTGATCGGTGTGAGTCTCACCAGTGGTGAGGACGAAATTGTTCTCGTCACCCGGAATGGTATGAGCATCAAGTTCACCGAAGGCATTTACAAGAAACCTCAGGGCGAGTCCGCCGAAGGCGAAGAGCCCGTCGAAGAGCAATCCGGTGAGGAAGATTCCGCAGAAGACGAAGGCAAGCCGCAGATCCGCCCGCAGGGCCGCGCGACTGCCGGGGTTACGGGCATCCGCCTGCGCAAGGACGACTACGTGGTCGGCATGGCGATCGCTTCAGTGGAGACGATGTTGCTCGTCGCCTCGGAGAATGGTCTCGGCAAGCGCACGGCGTTCTCCAGTTACCGAGCCCTCCGCCGTGGCGGCCTTGGTGTGAAGACCCTCAATGTCACCGACAAGACCGGCAAGGTTGTCAACGCCGTCGCCGTCACCGAGCAGGATGAGCTCATGCTCATGACTTCGACCGGCCAGAGCATCCGCATCCGCGTCAACGAGATCCGCGAGACCGGCCGTGTCGCCCAGGGAGTGAAGCTTCTCACCCTCAAGGAAGGCGAAAAACTTCAGGACGTTTCCATTGTCATCCCGGATGGTGAGGACGCTGCTGCCGACACTGGTTCCGGTGCGGATGATGAACCGGAGGTCGGAACAGAGGAAACGACAGAGTGATCATTCGCCAGACGGCCACCCGTGTGTGACGGGTGGCCCTGGTGTGTCGTGCTGGAAATTCCCCTGATGATCACGCTCTGTGATTGTGACTGACACTGGACCGAAGCCGGGCTTGCCGAAGGGCTTCGGATCAAACGCCATCAGCGATCGGCCGGACGCCAGTTGGTTGCAGGCAACCCGACGATTTCAAGTTCGTAGCTTCCATCCGGACTGGCATGGCGGGTGAGATCCACGACCGGAGTGGCGATCAGGCCGTCCTTGGTGATGTCTGCAAGGCCCTTTGCTGCATCGGTTCCCTTTCTGACTGTGGCGAGAAACTCGCGTTGCTTGACGGGATCGGAGAGGATGTAGGAGGCCTTGTCGTCCGCTTCCTGCGTTTCTGTAGAAGGTTGGACGAGCAAATGGAACGAGCCGGTGTCTTCCGCCTTGCCGGTGACAAACTCGATGAAGAGCTCGTCCTTGAATTCGACAAAGGGCTGCCAATCGATTTTCCAGCCATCCGCAGTTTCTGCGACAGCCACAGGAAATCCGGTGGGCTGGGCGGAGGTGTAGACTCGTAAGATCACCAGCATCAAGTTGCTGGTCGCGTTGGCTTCGCAGTGTTCAATGGCAATGCGCGTCACTTCGGTCGGCCCATCCGGATGCTTCGCATGAAAGCTCTCCATCCGGGGCAGGATGGTCTCGGGGAAAAGCACCAGTTTACCGCGTGATTTCCAATCCGGTGCAGCCAGGAAATCCAGGAGCGCCGACTTCGCCCCGGTCAATACGGGGGTGGCGGCTTTCGTCGCTTCCTCGTTTCTCGCCTTGGTAGGCTCGATCTTGATCGGTGGATCGGCGGGCACCGCTTCCTGGCGGGCACTTTGGTATCCGCCTGCGAAGCCGAGAAGGGCGGCAACGATGCCAATGCCGATGACATCAAACCAGGAAGAGCCTGTCTTAGGTTCGCGCTCCGTCTGGGGCTGCGGCTCGGGCTGGCGGAAATAGGGAGGCTCCGGTTCAGCGGCGGGAACTCCATGAAATGGCTCGAACGCAGGAGCTGCTGTCACTGGAGCGGGCTCCGGTTCGACTGGTGCAGGTGCTGCGATCGCCAGGCGGCAGGCGACTGCTCCTGTCGCAGGGTTCGGAGCCATGATTGGCTGGTTGCAGCTCGGACAAGGTCCCGACTGTCCAGCCGCAACGAGAGGGATGCTGAGTGTCACGCAGCACGCAGGGCAATGAAACTGGATCACTTGGGCCATGATGGTGTTCTTCAACTCAGTCGCACTTGTTCCGCCAGTGGCAACCCAGCGAGAATCTCAACCGAGTCGATTGGCCGCAAGGCGCAAAGATGCGCGGTGTGATGCTCCAGGCTCGGGTGCCGCAGCCGAATCAAGGGAAGGGAGGCTCCATCGCGATTGATGGCAATGCGTGAGTCACCGTCCATCTCAACTCGGATGCCTTCCGGCGGATTCGAAAGACCTGTGCCGATCGCCTTGAGAAAGGCCTCCTTGGCCGTCCATCGTTCAAGCAACGCCGAAGATCTGGTGCCCGGTTCGGAGGGAAGCTTGGAGATTTCCGCAGGATGACAGAAGGTCGACTCGCATTCGATGAGATCCATTGCGCGCTTGTTGGATTCGATGTCGATGCCGACCGCGCACTCGCGTGAAATCGCGATTACCGCGAGGTCATCGCAATGTGAGAGGTTGAAATGGAGTCCATCGTGGGGCGGGGGCAATTCAGGCTTTCCAGCAGGGTTCAGGATGAATTCAACGCTCGTCGGAGGGATGCAGATCTGCGCACCCAAGAGATGCCTGAGTGCTGCGCGATAGCAGGTCCACCGGCGTGCATCCTCTGCCCGTATGAATTTTGCGGCTCGGACTTGTTCGTCGTGGCTCAGGCATGAGTTGGCGATGTCGTCTTGAAGACAGAAGGCCCGGAGCACGAAAACCGAGACCAGGTTTCCGGAAATGATCTCTGGCTGAGCAATCATTGAGATGGGCCTGATGGCTGAGCACGGGATGGCTTCGCGCTTGAAGGCAATGCTTCATTGATCCGGTCACCCCACCACGCGGCCCTGCACCGAAAGAGGGATGCGATCAAGTGAGGTTTCCAGTGCCTTTGCCAGGGAGGTGATGTTCTCGGGCTCAAACAAGGTAAGGTGTTGACCGGGCACCGGCACGATGTCGAGCCCCGAGCGCGTGCGCGAGGACCAGCCATAGTCTGTCGGCCATTCGAATTTATCGCTGCCGATGATGGCCTTGAACAGGGTCAGTCGACCGGAGATCGGCTCAGGCGAATAGGCCTTCATGGCCCTCCAATTGCTTTCCCGGACCTGAATGCGGCGGAGATCGCTGTGCGCCGCAGCCGGACCATTCGCTTCGGAGCGGAGGATTCCGGAACGGACCTTGAGGTTGGTTTGGATTCCCGAGACGAACCGGGCACCAAGCTTGATCAATCGAGAGGGGAGCGGGATCTCCTGGTGTTGACGCCAGAACGAAGCAAGTCGCTCCGGCAGACTGTAGGCCCTTGATTCGGCAGTCGGGCTGTGGGTGTCGAACAATCCGACGAAAT
>JANOBS010000238.1:0-21559 GCA_031411755.1 Luteolibacter sp.
GCTGGAAAACCACCTCATCGCCATCGCGAGGGAGTGGACCACGCCTGAGAAAATCCATTCGCTCATCCACGGCTGGATGCGGGATCAAGCAAACGCTGGCGTTCCGAGATAAAGTCTAATTACTAGAAGATTTTGGTATTAGTCATTTTCCCCCGCCACTTGGCAGAATCCACGGCTCCAGCTCACCAGAAGCGGCAGGTCGTAGAGCTCCGAAAGGATGGGTGAAGTGAGGACTCTTTTCGGCGCGCCGTCAGCGAAGATCCGGCCTTGTTTCAAGAGGATCACGCGTTCGGTTTCGGGCGGGATTTCGGCGGGATGGTGGGTGACCCAAAGGACGCCATGGCCGCTGCGGATGAGTTCGCGGACGATGCCGATGAAAGCAAAGGCGGAGGGAAAATCGAGGGCGGTGGTTGGTTCATCGAGCAGGAGGGACTCGGGTTCATGGACGAGGGCACGGGCGAGAAGGAAGCGACGCTTTTCCCCGGACGACAGCTCTCCATAAGCTCTTCGAGCGAGTGTCTCGATCCCGGACTTGCTCATTGCGACCTGAGACCGATGGCGATCGGACTTGGAAAAGCGCATCCACTTCGTGAGGCCGAACGCCCCCCGCAGTGAGGACAGCACAACTCCTTCTGCCGGTTCTTCCGGATCGAAGCGCTGGGTTTCCTCCGGTGAAACCAGCCCGAGCCGATGCCTCAGATCCTCCAGCGACCAGAGGTCCTCGCCGAAGAGCCTGGCGATGGTTCCTGGGTCGGCGGCGGCCCTGAGTTCGCCGGTGATCAGCTTGATGAGCGTGCTTTTTCCCGCGCCATTGGGTCCGAGGATCGCGACGCTTTCGTCACTTCGAAACGTCAGCGAGAGATCCTTAAAAACACGCTGGTCGCCGCGCCAGACATCGGCGTGTTGGAGTTCGAGCAGTGGATGCACGCGAGGGATCGAAGCGGCTTTGACCGGTAGATGAAAGCCCGCGAATCATTTAGGGTTTCCAAACTATCAGGCTTTTGATTCTGTTCGCACGTGCAGGATGCGACCCCAAAGGCGAATGATTCGCCAAAACTGTTTCCAATCGGACTGCTGGTCCTGGTTGCGGTCGTCTTTGCCGTATTCCTTCCCGCCCTGCATTCGCCGCTGGTGTTCGATGATCCGATCTCGGTTCAACACGCCAAGAGCTTCACCTCGTGGAAGGATATCTTTGGTCCGGATGCCTTCAGGCTCTTCCGGCCGGTCAAGAACCTCCAGGGCTGGCTGATGGTGAAGACCGGTTCCAATTTGCCGCTTTGGCATTCAATCAATATCGTGGCCTATGCCCTCGCCGCCTGCTCGGTGGCGGGTCTGACCCGTAAATTGATCGGCTCTGCCCGCTGGGGGCTCGCAGCAGGTGCCTTGTGGGCCTTCTCGACCACCGGTGTTTCCACGGCCATCTGGTTGAGCTGCCTGAACATCAGCTTTGCAGTCATCGCCGCGACGCTTGCCGTCAGCCTGCATCAGGAAAACGCCGTTCGTGAACGGGGCCTCAGATGGCAACTGGCTGCGGCATTCTGCTGGTTGATCGCGCTGCTCAGTTATGAAACGGCGATCGCCGTCGCGCCACTGGTCGTGGTGCTCGACTGGACACACAGACGCCGGATTTTTTCAAAGCAGTCGCTGCTCCGCTATTCGGCATTCGGTCTCGCGGGAGTGATCTGGTTTACCCTGCGCATGGCCTCCGGAGCCATCCTCCACAGTTCCGCTGGCGAAGTGTCGTTCCCTCCGGAAACCGCCGCCTGGCAGATCTCGGTCTCGGCGCCCTATTTCCTGCTGACGCATTTGATGATGTGGGTGGCACCTGCAGGGAAAATCGAGTTCATGAGCAGCTATGTTTGGAACGAGTCGATTCCAGCGATCGTCCATCCATTCTGCTGGATCATTCTGGCCGCCCTCGTGCTGGCGGCCTTTGCCTTGAGGAAACGCTCGCCCGTTGCCTCGTTCGGGCTGTTCTGGTTCCTCATCGCGTCAGTCCCATCGGGAAATTTCGTGCCCTTGAAGAACACTCCCTTTGCCGACTACTACGTTCCCTTTCCTTCCATCGGGCTGGCACTGGTGCTGGTCGCCGCCCTCCGCGGCCTCTTCGCGCTGAGGGCCGACAACATGCTCGGAAGCGGCCAGCGGCGGCTGATCCTGGTCATGGCACTCGGCCTGATCGGCGCTCGTGCCGCCCAGCTTCCCGCTTTCTGGCACTGGATCCAGACGTGGAGGACACCGTTGCTGGTCATCACGGAAAGCTGCCTTGTCCGACCCAAGCAATATTTCGCCAAGAGCGGTATCGCCGAGATGATGCTGAGCGTTGGAAAAATGGAGATCGCCGAGCAGTTCGCCCGTGAATCCGCCGTCGAGGGTCCGCACATGGCGATGCCGGTCATGATCCTCGCCGACATCGCCGACAAGACAGGGCGCGAGGAGGAGGCGATTGCCGGCTTTGAAAGGGCTCTCGACCTGAAGCACGTCAGCTATCGAACGCTCGAATATTGCAACCTGAGATTGGGGCAGATTCTCGGCCGAAAGCCGGGTCATCTTGACAAGGCGATGTACCACCTCCGCCAGGTCCTGCTGCGCCATCACTCGGCCCATCATGAGGAAGCGGCCATTGCCGCGGTCCAGGTTCTGGAGATCAACGGGATGCGAAAGGAAGCGCTTGAGACAGTTCGCAAAGGCCTCGGATACCACCCGGCCAGCATGAAACTCCAGGAGTTGCTGAAGCGATTCGAAGCAGATCCCGGAAAGCCATGACAGGCCCGGCGTCCAGCACCAGCAACCTGGAAATCCCACTCTGCGTGGATCTCGATGGCACCGTGCTGCGCGGTGATTTGCTCTGGGACGGACTGCTGCGCTTCATTCGCAACCACCCACTCTCACTCTGGCGGCTGCCCTTGTGGCTGGCCTCCGGCCGTCCCGCCTTGAAGACCGCCATGGCCAGGCATGCTCCACCGCCCGCGCTCGTTCCTCCTGCCAACCGTGAGGTGGTCGAGTATCTTCAAACGCAAGCTTCCCTTGGCCGCCGCCTGTTTCTGGTGACCGCCTCACACCGTGAAGCAATCGGCCCGATCAAGGACCTCCTTCCTTTTGAGGAAATTCTCGCCACTGACAGCGACACCAACCTCAAGGGCAGGAACAAGGCCGAGGCCCTCGTTTCCCGCTTCGGGGAAAAGGGCTTCGACTACGCCGGGAATTCCAAGGCCGATGAACCCGTGTGGGAACGCGCCAGGAGAGCCATTGTGGTCCATCGCTCTGAAAAGCAGATCCGCGTCTGGAGCGGGCGCTTCGAGGTTGAGAAGGCCTTCGTTCCCGAACACGCGACGGGCTGGCGGGACTGGGTGAAGGCGCTGCGGATCCATCAGTGGTCGAAGAACCTGCTCATCACCGTGCCCTTTCTCGCAGGGCACCATTTCGACACCTGGTGGCAGCTCGCAGGCATCTTGACGGCCTTCCTTGCGATGAGCCTCTGCGCCTCCGCGACCTACCTTTGGAATGACCTGTTGGACACCGACTTCGATCGCGCCCACCGCACGAAGTCGAAGCGTTTGGTGGCCTCAGGCCGCACTTCGGTGCCGCGCGTGTTGGCGGCTTCCGGGTCGATGATGGTGGCGGGTCTTGCAGGTGCCTTTTTGCTGAAACCCGCCTTTGCCCTGGTGCTGGTCGGCTACGTCATCGTGACGCTCTCCTACTCGCTTCACTTCAAGCGCGTGCCATTGGCGGACATCTTCCTCCTGGCGTTCCTCTACCTCTCCCGCGTGATCGCCGGTCTGGTGGTTTCCGAGGCCAAGATGTCCTTCTGGCTCTTCAGCTTCACCTTCCTGCTCTTCCTCTCGCTGGCGGCGGTGAAGCGCTTTGTCGAAGTCGCCCGCACCGATGACGATGGCGTGGTTGTCCCGGGCCGTGGCTATTTCAGCGGCGACCTCCAACTGCTTTCCGAACTCGGCACGGGCTCAGGCATCGCCTCGGTGGTGGTGCTCGGGCTTTACTCGAACAGCGAGCAGGTCGTGGCGCTCTACCGGAATCCGGAATGGTTCTGGGGCGTCTGCCTGGTCGCATTCTACTGGATTTGTCGTACGTGGATGCTGACGCGTCGCGGGGAGATGCACGACGACCCGGTGGTCTTCGCATTGAAGGACCGCACGACCTGGTGTCTCGGCCTCATCGCGATTGTCTGCGTGCTGTTGGCGCGCCCCCTCTGATCAATCGATGGCCGCGAAAACCTTCCATTCCTGGGGTCGCGTCGGGCCGGTCCAAGCGGAGGCAGCCCAGGCGCACTGGCGTCAGGCATTGCCCACCATTTCCGGAGACCGCCTCGCCCATGGGCTCGGTCGTTCCTACGGCGATAGCTGTCTGCTCAGTGGCGGCACGATGATCGAAACGGCCACACTCGACCGCTTGATTTCCTTCGATGCGGAAGCGGGCGTGGTCGTCGCGGAAGCCGGAGTCTCGCTGGATGCCCTGCTGCGCTTCAGTGTTCCGCGCGGTTGGTTCCTGCCGGTGACTCCCGGCACGCGACTCGTCACGCTCGGCGGCGCGATCGCCAATGACATCCATGGAAAAAACCACCATCGCGCCGGGACCTTCGGCTGCCATGTCCAGTGGCTCACCCTGCACCGCTCCGATGGTCAGGTGCTCGATGTTTCTCCGGGCATGCATCCCGAACTTTTCACCGCGACCGTGGGCGGACTCGGCCTCACCGGCTTGATCACGGTGGTGGCGTTGAAACTGCGACCGATCACCTCGGCGCTGGTCGATGTCGAGCTGGTGAAGTTTTCCGGCGTGGCGGAGTTCATGCAGATCGCGGAGGAATCCGAAGCGGACTACGAACACACCGTCGCCTGGCTCGACTGCGTTGCAGGTGGCAGCCAGCTCGGGCGCGGCATCTTCATCCGTGGCAATCACGCCGAAGGTCCTCCCTCCGAACTCATTGCCCACTCAGCCCCGAAGCTCTCGGTGCCGATCGATTTCCCGGACTTCTGTCTGAACCGTCTCTCCGTCACGGCCTTCAACTCGCTCTACTTCCACCGCCTGTTGGAGAAGCGGAAGAAGCTGAAGCAGCACTACTCACCGTTTTTTCATCCACTCGATTCCGTGAATGGCTGGAGCCGGATCTATGGAAAGCGCGGCTTCTTCCAATACCAGTGCGTCATCCCCTTCGACGGCGGCACCGAGGCGATGAACGCCATGCTTCAACAGATCGCCGCCTCCGGTCAGGCCTCGTTTCTCGCAGTACTGAAGACCTTCGGCGAGGTGCCTTCGCCTGGCCTGCTTTCGTTTCCGCGTCCGGGCATCACGCTGGCGCTCGATTTTGCGAACCACGGCCCAAGCACGTTGGAGCTCTTCGCGCGGCTTGATGAAATCGTCCGCTCCGTCCACGGCGCGTGGTATCCGGCGAAGGATGCGCGGATGAGCCCGGAGGATTTCCGTGCCTCGTATCCCGCGCTCGACCGATTCCTACCGCAGATCGATCCGGCTTTCACCTCGGACTTCTGGAAACGCATGACCTCCACCTGACCATGCGACTCGCCGCCAGCTACATCCTCTTCGCGATCATCGCCACCGCGGCGAATCTCGGCTCGCAGCTTGTTGCTTCGAAATTCTCACCTGAGCAGTTCGAGCCCTGGCTCTCGTTGATGATCGGCACGGGCGTCGGGCTGGTCGTGAAATACCTGTTGGACAAGCAGTTCATCTTCCGTGCTGACCACCTCCAGAAATCCACGCAGCTCGCCCGCAGCTTCTTTCTCTACACACTCAGCGGCGGGTTCACGACCGTGCTATTCTGGGGCGCGGAACTTGGATTCCTTCACGCCTGGCCGGGCTGGCCTGCCGCTCGCTACGTCGGCGGAGCGCTGGGACTCGCTGCCGGATACGCCTTCAAATACCAACTCGACCGACGCTTCGCCTTCGCATGAGCACGCCTGATTTCCACGCCATCCTCTTCGGAGCCACCTCCGCCATCGCCACCGAAACCGCGCGGGCCATGGTCGCGGAAAAATCCTGCCGGCTCCTCTTGGTCGGGCGCGATGCCATCAAGCTGGAAGCCGTCGCCAATGATCTCCGGACTCGCGGCGCGCAGGTGGAAATCCAGACCGCTGACTTTCTCGATGCCTCCACCGACTGGTCCGCTCTGATGCATGGCTTTGCGGGAAACGTCGTGCTCGACTGCGTCCTCATCGCCCATGGTGAACTGACCGATCAGGCGCGATGCCTGAGTGATGGCAGTGCATTCGCGCATACGGTGGTCGTGAACTTCACCAGCACCGCCATCATTGCCACCGCCGCTGCTGGGTTCCTTGCCGGACAAGTGCGTGGCACGCTCGCCGTCATCGCCTCGGTGGCCGGGGATCGCGGGCGCCAATCGAATTTCCTCTACGGCTCCACCAAGGCCGCGCTCGATACCTTTCTAGAAGGCCTGCGCCATCGTCACGCCGCTCACGGACAGCTGAAGATCATCACCGTCAAGCCCGGTCTCGTCGACACCCCGATGACGGCCGACATGCCGAAAGGTCCCCTCTTCACCTCGGCGGAAAAGGCGGGTCGTCTGATCTGGAGCGCGATCAAGTCCGGAAAACCGGTGGCCTACATCCCCGGGTTCTGGCGTTACATTCTGCTGATCATCCGCCTGCTGCCGCGCTTCGTCTTTTATCGCACGAAGCTGTGACTTTAGTGTGCGTTGCGCACGATACATGCCGGCTTGGGTGCAAGGTGCATGATGAAAGGATCATTTGGAGCAAGCCGCTGGATCTTCAGATGCGTTCACCTTGAACAGGTTGGGTGATTCCGAGGTGGATGGTCTCAAGTGTGCAGATGTGTTAGGGAACGGCCATCGCGTTAGACGAGGGTCGAACCCACAAGATCCCATGAAAACACGACTCCTGATTCCCATGCTCCTCCTGCCAACCGTCGCCCTCCTCGCCTCGTGCAAGGAAAAGGGACCGGCGGAAAAAATCGGTGAGCAGATCGACAAGTCCGCCGAAAAGGTGAAGGACGTCGTCGATCCGAAAGGCCCTGTCGAAAAGGCGGGCGAGAAGGTCGACAAGGCGCTCGGCAAGTGATCCGACCATTCACGAATCGCCATAAAACGAATTGATGTGGGCGGAAAGTGGCGTTCTATAACGGAACGTATTTTCGCCCGCATCCGTTCGTTAAAACCCCTCATCAGTCATGAAATTTCCAATTAACCGCCGCACCGGCTCCCTTGCCCTACGAGTCAGGGAGGACCTCCGCCTTCTCCGCTCCGACACCAAGACCCTGCTCCGTCAGGCGCTCTCGGACGAGCTTCCCGCCGCCGGGCAGCAGATCCTCCATGCCGCCACCGATGGGTTGGATCGCGGTCGCGCCTGGGTGGTTTCCAGCTCGCGCTCGATCCGTCGCGATGAACGCACTCCCTACATCGTCGGCGCGGTCGGGATCGCCGTCCTGGCAGGTGCCGCCTGGTGCCTGTGGTCGAGGTTCGGCTGCTGTTCCAGGAACGAGTCGATCCTTGAAGAGGAACCGCTGCCTGACTTCGGCGAATAGGCCTCAGGGCGGCGGCAGCTTCTTGTGCGATCCGTCGCACAGGGGCGCGTTCTTGGTGTGCTTGCACTGGCACCACCACACGGTCGTTTTCTCGGCGACCTCGAATTTCACCGGCTGCAGGCCGGTTCCCTTGTGGGAGCCGTCGCAGAACGGTTGATGGGCCGAGCGACCGCAGGAACACCACCAGTGGACCCCCGCTTCGACTTCGAGTCCGAGGGGCTTGTTATCGCAAACAACAGGTTCTTCCGCCATCGCGACACCCTGACAGGTCGGTCGACGGCGGGCAATGATGGAAATGCCGGCGAGTCTTATTGGGCGTTCGCCACATCCGCAGCCTTCTTGCCTTCCAGCGAGATCATAGGCTCCTTCGGCGTTGGCGGTGTTTCCTTTTTCGCGGAAAGCGGAACCGATCCGCGGCCAAGGCTGGGATAGTCCTTTGGCGGAACCTCGCGGAGATAAGTGACGGTCAACCAGCTCGCGAAAAGGAGAGCCGACGCACAGACAAAGACGGACGCTTTCATCAGGAAGATAAGGGAGCGGCAGAAACCGCTGGAAGCGCGCGTGTTATAGAGGACCTAACCGGATTTGCAAAGCAATTTCAGGCTCTATTCATTGACGGCCCAGAACCTTCGGGGCGCTCACCGAGCCGTAGCGGTCGATCGTGCTCACCGCCACCGCCTCGGCGGCCGGAATGGTGAGGCCGTTGCCGGAAGCCGGGCAAATTTTCACCGTCCGCCAGGCTCCGCCATAACGGGCCTGGATGGCGACTTTCGAGGCGCTGGAATCCGCCAGCACCCAGCGGACAAAGGTGCTGCCGCCAGTCGTCTGGGCACTGACGCCGGGGACGGCCGGAGCCCGGCTGCTGAGCCACGGCATCGGCGGCACGGCGGCGGGTTGCGAGTAGGTCTTCGCGAGCTGGGTCGCGATGCCCCCTCGATTCGTGACCACGCTCTTGGCGCTCCACTGGATGTTTCCGACCCAGTTTTTCCCAATCGTCCGGCTGAGATTGATCTGGTTGATGATCTCCGAAGCAGGGCGGCCCGGGTCTTCCGAGCTGCTGATGCGGGCGGTCGCGATGCCCGGCCAGACCGGTCGGCTGCCTTGTTGACGCCACCAGGTCAGAAGCGTGGAAAAGCTCTGCTTCTTCGGCGAGTCCCGCCAGTAGAGCTGCGGGGCGAGGTAGTCCACCCAGCCCTTGCTCAACCATTTCCGTGAATCACCGGCGAGCTGCTCGTAGCTATCGAGCCCGGCCTCGATGCCTTCCGGAACCCCGGGCCGCCAGATGCCGAAGGGGCTGATGCCGACGCGGACCCAGGGCTTCGCCGCCTTCACTGAGGAGTAGAGATTGCTCACGAAACCATCAACGTAGGCGCGACGCTCCGAGGGCGATTTTCCGTCTCGGAACACACTGCCCGCGGTGGGATAGGGATAGAAATAGTCGTCGAGATGCACGCCATCGACATCGTAGCGACGCACCACATCGAGGATCACATTGGTCGCGCGGCTGCGGGTTTCCTGGAGCGAGGGATCGCACCACATCATCGAGCCGAAGGGCTTCACGATCGCCGGACAGGACTTGGTGACATGGCTGCTGGAGCAGGTCACAGAGCTGCTGGAAACGGCGCGGAAGGGATTGAACCACGCATGCACCTCGATCCCCCGTGCATGGGCCTCGCGGATGCAGAAGGACAGCGGATCGTAGCCCGGCGACTTGCCCATGCTGCCGCTCAGCCACGGGCTCCAGGGCTCCATCGACGATTGATAGACCGCATCGCAATGCGGCCGCACCTGGAAGATGACCGCGTTCATGTTGAGCGAGGCCATCTTGTCGAGCATCGCCCGCAGCTCCGACTGCTGCTGCTCCGCGCCAAGGCCCTTCGAACTCGGCCAGTCGAGGTTGTAGATGCACGCGATCCAGGCCCCACGAAATTCCCGAGTCACCCCCGGTGGCCGATCCGCAATCGGCGCGAAGGCCTGCGAAAAGGCGGGGATCGTGGACAGAAGCGAGAGAGCCGGAAGCAGCAAACGGCGGAGCATGGCCGGGAGAATGCCGCAGAATCGACCGGGGGGCAAGTCAGGGAGTCTAACAATCAATCAGTCTGAAGGATTCGGGGACGGCAATCTTAATCTCCCACGGTGGAGACCTCCATAACGTGCCAGCACCCATTTAAAGTAGTAGCCCGGAGGTCTGCATTTCCACTCCTTCCGCTGGCAAACAGCTTTCCTCGCCACGCCTCGATCATATCCCGTTCGCTCTTGATGAGGGCGGATCCGGACGAATGTCCATTGCCGCCAATCATGACATGTCCGATCTCGTCTTGCGTAAATACCAGGTGGCAGAGCCCAGCAGGGCGGTGACAGCAGCGATGAGGAGGTAGGTAGGGGAAGAGATTCTTTGCTCCTGAGGACCGGCGTCCTTGCTATCAGCCGGAGGGCTTCCATGTCCTCTATCAGCACGGTCGTCCCGACGCTGGTTCTTGGTGATCCGTTCCAGTTGCTCCTTCGTCGCCGGACCTTCCGGGCCGTAGTCGATGGGCGAGCCTTTGAAGCGATAGGTGCGCTTCCCAGATTTGATCTCACTCCACCATTGTTTCCATGCGTCCGCGCGCTCCAAATTGACCTCCATGTTCTCCAAAGCGGCTGGTGGGATGGGCGGATGCTCAATGCCGAGCTTTTCCAATGCGGTGTAAGCTTGGCCGCAATTTGGAAGCGGTGGACCCACGTCCGAACCGTAAAAAATAGGATTTCCACGAACATCCTTGCCGTCCCGACCTTCTGGGTCCTCCAGGAAATGGCCAAGTACTGCGACAGTTTCGGGACTTGGCAGCAGGCCGAGAATCACAAAGGCATTTCGGCGCGCTCCATCATAATCGTGGCGACTTCCTAAATCTTCATTCCGTTCGCGGTATTCCTGCTGCATCCGGTGCTGCTCATCCTGGGAAAGGGATTCATAGTGCTTCTGGAAGGTCCGCGTCTGCTCGATCTGATCCTGATAATACTTCGCGTGGCCGGGGATGGCGAGGAGGGCCGATTGGACCGCGTGGAATACAGGACGCTCACCCTTCTCTACATTGGAAGATCCCAGAGCTAGCTTAGCGGCCCATTTCCCCAATTTCGGAATAGATTCAGCTGGAACCACGCGCTTTTGAGCTTCTACAGAGGCGAGAGATTCCCTCTCCCATTGCCGATACTCCTCTGGATCAGTTGGGAGAGTACAGAGGGCCAAGGAAGTGGATACCCAGAGAGCCAAAGGTAATGCAAGCGTAGTTCTCATGAGAATTATTGGAGCTTGGGATCAACATTTTCGTGCAGCCACTCCTCAATCAAATCCCATTCCTTCTTAATAAGGGTGCTTCCGGGGGAGGCGTGGTTCGCTTTGCCTCCGGGGCACATCAGGCGTTGTCTGAGGTAAGGATCGGTTCGTGCGGGCCATTCCATTTCGAGTTGATATCCACCTTCGGACGGGTGACCATTTCCACCGATCATCACGTGGCCGATTTCGTCTTGCGGAAATACCAGGCGAACGAGGCGAGCAATGTGGCGACTACACCGATGACAACGTAGGTAGTGGAAGGCTTGGCTGGCACTGAAAGGCCTCTCTCTTCACTATCAGCAGGGGCGCTTCCACGATTTCCAGACGTTCGGTCTTCGCGGCGCTGGTTCTTGGCGATCCGTTCCAGTTGCTCCTTCGTCGCTGGACCGTCCGGGCCGTAGTCGATGGGGGAACCGATGAACCGATAGGTGCGTTTCCCGGATTTGACCTCACTCCACCATTGTTTCCAGGCGTCTGCTCGTTCGACGTTGAGCACCACATCTTCATCCGTGCTTGGGGGGACCGGCGGATGCTCGATTCCCAGCTTTCCCAATGCGAAATAGGCCTTGCCGCAGTTGGGGGCAGGAGGGCCCATGTCGGAGCCGATGTGGATGGGGTTTCCCAGCAAATCCTTGCCGTCACGGCCTTCCGGGTCTTCGAGGAAGTGGCCCAGCACCGCCACAGTTTCGGGACTTGGTAACTGGCCGAGAATCACAAAAGCTTTCTCGCGTACCCCTTCATAGTTGGTGTGATCAAACAAATCTTCATTTCGATCCCGGTATTCCTGCTCCATGCGGAACCGCTCCTCCTTTGGAAGCGATTTATAATGCTTCAAAAAGGTCCGAGTCTGTTCGATCTGATTCTGATAATACTTTGCGTGGCCGGGGATCGCGAGGAGGGCGGATTGGGCTTTGTCGAAGATCTCCTTTTGTTCGGAATCCATAGATTTGTAACCAAATCGCGCGAGTCCCATAAATTCTCCCAGCTTAGGAAATTTTTTATGATCGTCTGGTTCACGAATGGCTTTCTCCAGATCATTCATACGTTGCTGGAACCATTGGGGATCCCGTGCGAGTGAAAGATTACCGAGTAAAAGCGATATTAATCCAATTAAAATAGTCGGTAGTCTCATAATCTGCCTTCTTTTTCTTCGTTTGCCAGCCACGCATCGATCCTGTCCCATTCCCTCTTGATGAGGGTGCATCCGGGAGAATTATGGTTCGCCTTGCCTCCGGGGCACATCAGACGTTGTCTGATATACGGATCGGTGCGCGTGGGCCATTCCATTTCGAGTTGATAACCACCTTCGGACGGGTGTCCATTGCCGCCGATCATGGTGTGCCCCATTTCGTGGGCGATGGTGTGCACCATGGCCTTCATTTGGCCATTGTTCGCTATCGACGCCCAGGTTGCCTGATTCCCATCAATAATGATTTTGGTTCTTGCTGGGTTGGTCCAGCCATAGAGTTCGGCACCAAATCCTGTTGGGAAGTTCAGTTTCTTCCCGCCGCCAATCACCCAGATTTCGATCTGATACTGGGTTCCAGCCGACCCGCGTTTGACGTTTGGCGTTGCCGCCGAGACCTCGTTTTCGTTATTGGTGTCCAGTTTGCCGTTGTTGCTTCCATCAAAGTTGATTCCCGCAGTCGCGCTGCCTTCGATGAAGGGATCAGATACCGTGAAGTTGACGTTCACCTGGGGACCGAAAACCTTGTTCAGATACGGTTCCAAATCTGTTTTGGTGGGTTGATAGAAGGGCAGTGCCGATTGGCCGTTGGCATCCACCGAATAGACGTAGTGCAGTGCCACGTTGACGGTACGCTTTTTCATCCGCTTGACCTTGATGGGGATGGAGGTGGAAGCCTGCTGAGCGGAGCCAAGCTTGAGCGTGGCGGGGAAATCGGTGGCCATGGCATCCTCACCCACCTGCAACGCGTTCCCTGAGACCTGAACCGTGGAGGCAGAAGCGGTGATTTCCTGGGGAGTGAAGGCGGCCTTGTCACACTCCGGCTTGAGCTTGCAGGCGGCATGCAAAGGGGACCTCCAGCGCACGGGGGTGCTGCCACCGATGGGGGCCATGATCCAGAGTTCCGGCATGTAGCCGTCACCTCCTTCGGCTCTGGTGGAGAGATGGTCCACGCCACCGGCGAAGTAGTCAGGTGGCTCGGGAGCTGTCTGACCTTCCGGGATGGCCGGGGGCGTGTAGGTGGGGTCCACTCCATTGAGACGGATGGGCAGAAAGACACCATACAAGGCACTTCCGCTGGCAGGCTTGTGCTTGGCGAGCACCCAGCCTCCCGGGGTGGTGTCCAGTAAGGAGGTCTTCGAAGTCCAGTCAGCAGGAATCCCGGGTGCGAATTTGTCCGGCTTGATCCACTTCCCATTGATGAGGATGGGGGCTGCCTCCTCGCCACTGGTCTTGCCGATGGCCGTGCCGTCAGCCGCCATGTCGAGGGCCTTGGCGTAGATCGTGTCGGTGAACGACTTGCCATTCCCGCGAACTTCGGAGTTCTTGTCGGGTTCACGCCGCATGAGCAGGGACTGCCCATTGGGTAAAAGGCTGATGTTGAGTGGAACGAAGTCGCAGTCACGGAGGTTGTCTCCTGATTTGATCTGGCCACCCTCGAACTCGAATTCATTGCCGGGTTTGGGGCGCAGGCCCCAAGAAAGGATTCCACCTCCGTCGTAACGCATGCCTCCTGGGGTAGGAGTCCCGCTGGAGCTTGTTTCTCCCGCGGCTGGCAGTTTCCAGCGCAGATAGCCCTTGAAGACCCGGCGATTGTCTTCCCAACGGCTGGCTGCTCCATGGAAAGTCCCGTCGTTCGAAAGCACCGGCCCCGGAGCAAGAAGATTGTATACCAGATCATAGCCCTGGTTGCTTGCGCTGTCAGCATCTGTGGTCGCGATAAAGGACCCTTGTGCCACGGGTATGGGCTGTGTATTTGCTGCAGGATCAGGCCAGTAGCAAATGCGAGTACCACCGGGATTCGCGGCAATAGAACTGGCAAAACCCAGTATGACATCCTTGTCATTGATGGCTCGCGCGGAGGCCCCAGTGAGCCCATTCCCTTGAGCCGTCAGAGGTATCCATGTGCCTCCCTTCCAAGTTCCATCTGCATACAGCACGGTGCCCTGGTCGCTGATTTGCAACGGAGCAACCAAACCGTCATTTGGAAGCTCAGCCGTGCTTGCAGCATTCGCGATCTGGAAAAGGGCATAGCGGGGAGGACTCGCCACCGTGTAGGAAGCGGAAGCGTCGTCACTGCCGATGTCCATGGCGTCCGCCACGCCGTCCTCGTCGAAATCCAGCTCGTCGCCATCCGGAATCCCGTTGTGATTGGTATCGGCAAGAAAGGCGTCACCCCGCAAGCCGTCGGCAGCGGCCCCCTGCATCTCGAATTCCATCCAGTCAGGAGTTCCGTCCAGATCGGTATCGAGGCCCCAATCGCAGCGGATGCGCATGAATTTCCGCGATTGGGGATCCGGTGGCGCTGGATTGGGCACATTGCGTGGCCGATTCGTGGACTCGATGACTGCTTGGTTCATCGCAGGGAAGCTCGTTTCCAACTGGGTCAACATCGCCGTATCCTTTGGGCCGAGTTCTCCAGATTCCACCGGTGGCGGGATCGGAGCCATGTTTCCGCAGCCGATGCTGAAATAAAAGTTCCCATATCGCTCGCTCAAAAACGGCACATGAATCCAACCGGGAGCCATGGTCTGAGCAAGCAGCCTGTTCACGGGCGAGCCATCGTCCAAAGACCTCCAGGAAACCACTGCTCCACCAGCGATACCGGAAGAAGGCTGAATCCGCAGAGTCACAAATTTCGCCGGGATGAAGGGTGGAAGATTGGTCGGAGGTCCGCTTCCAGGCGGAGGCGGGGGAGGTGGTGTGAATTCGCGCATCGTCACGGCGTATTCGTGGCCTACTCCATAGATTTCATCGTCAGCGGTCCATTGACTGAGATCATGAGAACTCTCCACCTGATAAAGAACACCGGGGACAGTGCGAAAAACGAGGCATTGCTGAACGGAAGAATCGGAGGACGGGACAGTCTCAATGTGTCTTTCCGGCAGGAGATCGCGGGCGTATGAAGAGACCAGCAGGGTGAAGGTGGGAATGATGCTGGCTGCGGCACGAATGACTGTTTTCATCGGATAGGATGGTGTGAAACAATCCCTCCTGGTGGACGGGGAGTTAAGAAGCTGGCCAAAGTCAGCCGCAACGGCCTTTAGCCTTCCCCGTGGAGTCGGCCTGGACATGCGCCGCCGCCTCCCCGGCCTTTCGGCGGTTTGGCGGCAATGTTGCGGTCATTGCCGACCGCTTTGACCAGGGTTCTTAAGCCCTCATTCGCAGGAGCGAATAAGTTGATGAAGGCGACTGTTGAGAGACTTTGCAAGCTGAATGAAAGATGGATTGATTCTTAGTGAAAGAATGTCATCCAATCCGATTTTGTCCCGGCGATCAGTGGGGCTTCTGCGGAAGCGGAGTATGCTTCATCGTGAGCGGAACTCCCCAGCCATGGGCCCCTTCGCTTCCGATCCTGAAATCAATCTGCTTCCCTGCGTTGGCGATGTCGCGCTACTCGGTCTCGTGATCCTTTCGAGCTGTGGACTCCTCCTCGATCAACCGCTTCAGTGCCGGGGCAAAGCGATGGTAGAACAGGCCGAGCACCACCAACGCGAGGCCGAGGGCGATGAAGGAAATCACGCGCATGAAGGTCGTGAAGTCCCACACATCGACGAGGAACAGTTTCAACAAGGCCAGCGTCAACAGGATGAAGCCCGCCTTTCGCGAGGTAACGCGGTTCAGCATCAATCCAATCGAAACCAGACCGAATCCAAGGATCGTCCACAGCACGGCCACCGCTTTCCAGCCCATGAAATCCACGACCAGGTGCGTGCTCCAGACCGTGAAGACGAGGCAGGCCAACCACGGCAGAACTTTCGGGAAGTCTTCCAGGAACTTGGACTTCGGGACCTTGGGCGCGACCAATGCGATCGCCGCCAGCAAAGCCACGAGCGCGATGCCTTCGAAGGTGTAACCATGAAAACGTGAGCCATTTCCTTCGATCAGCACGTGCGCGAACGTCAGCAGTGAGGCAAGCATCCACCCCCACGCATCGACTGGAGCCACGGCCTTTCGCCACCACGCCACCGCAAAGGCAACTCCCGCCGACAGCGCCATCACGTCGATGAAGCCCTCAGGGAACGCCACCAACAACGCCGCCGCCCAGGCGACAAACAAGGTCGCCCGAGTGATCACGAGTTGCGGCAATCCCTCAGTCCCACGGCGAAAGGCGACAATGCCGAGAATCGCAGCCGCTGCGGCCGCTGGAGCGAACGAGGCCAATTTCGAAATCAACTGCTGCTCGTTCAACAACACCCCCAGCACCATCAGCAGGGAGCCGACATTGAGGAAGGTCGAGGTGATCTCCAGACGGTGGGCCTTCGCCGCCCGGGCCAATCCCACAAAGCCCACCGCTGCTCCGGCAAGCACCCCGATCTGCGTGGCGGTATCCCAATCCTGCGCGCCCACGACGCGGCTGAACAACACGGGCACGAACATCGCGAATCCCCAAGCGATGGCCTGTGGCGTCTCGAAAGGATCTGCGGCGAGGGTGACATCGTGACGGTCGCGTCCCGGTGGCAAATGCCAGACCGCGCAGGCCACGACGCCTGCGAGCAGGGCAAGACCGTGTCCAAAGTCCGTCGTGGGCACCGCGATGCTGAGCGTGGCGACGATTCCCATGACTGCCGAAGCCCAGGCAATTTCCGGCATCAGGCGTCGACGATCCACGGTCAGCGACAACACCGCGAACCCGGCGGCCAGCCCGGCCTCGACCGGCAGTTGCCACTCGGAGGGTAGCCGCAGGCACCATCCGATCACAAGGATCGCCAATGATGCATAAGCCAGGAGGCTCGCCGCGAGACGGGTCAGATTCGCTGGCGGGTTGGCAGCCCGATCCACATTGAAGCGGAAAATTGCTGCCGACATGGCGACCAGCACCGCCGAAAGCGCACCGCTCCAGGCAGGCACTTGATGGAACATCGGAAGATGCAGGAGCAGGGCCATCTGAGCTGCGCCGAGGCCTGCCAACAGGCTGAAGATGAATTCCGCACGCTTGTGAAACCGATGAAACGCCAAGGCAAGAGCCAGCGACTCCGCCGCCAGCGCCAGACCGAGGTGATAGCCATCGAATTTCAATACCACCGCGAGACTGAGCGAGGCGAGGGCCTGGATCACATTCGAAGCCGCCGCCGTGTCCTCCTTCTTTCGCCCGATCACTCCCATCACAAGCAGCACGCAGCCAAACACCGCCGGCACTTTCCAGAAGCCGTCGGAACCGTAGGCCGTCAGCCAGGTGAGGGCAAAGGTCGCGAAGAACAGGCCGTTGTTCGCCGCAGTGAAGACCGCCCGACCGCGCTCGCCGAGCGATTCACGGAAACGTCCCAGCATGCCGGGGATTGCGAAGATCGCCCAGCTCCCGGGCAGGAACCACAAGGTCGCGCGGAGATCGCCGTGACCGTTTCCCGCCGCGCCCATCAACTGCCATCCGGTGAAGGCCCCGTAGGTTCCGCAAAGCGAGGCGATCCCCGGGGCGCTCCATCCGGGCCGCAGCATCAGGGCGATGCCCGTGATCGCCAGCACCAGATTCGAGGCCGCGGACAGCCAGTCGAGCGGTTGAATCATCGTCGCATACGAAGCCAGAAGGATGCCCATCACCGCCGTGGTTCGTGACTGACGGAACCATGACACGGTCGCAATGACTCCCGCCGCGCCTAACAGAAGGACCGCTGCTGTAACCGGATTTTCGATCACCTTCAGCCGCGTGACATGATGGGCCGCGTAGGTGCAGTAGTAGAAAAACGCCAGCCCGCCGGCCAGCAGCACCTCGCCATAGCGCTGGAGACCCTCCCGTTTGGAAAGCCGGAAGCCGGTGCCTCCGATCAGCAACGAACACAGATACAGGCCGGTCAATCGAGTCCCGGCGGAAAGGTGATGGATCCAGTTCTTGTAGGCCCAGTTCGCGCCCAGCACGAGACCGGTGATCAGCAGCACGATGCCGATCCGCACCAGCCAGACGCGACCGAGTTCCTGCTCAAACGTAGGCCCGACCAGCTTCGGCACCGTAGGAACAGATGGAGGTGGAATCGCCTGTTTTTTGAAATCCAATCCAGGGTCGCGCTTCGGAGAATCGGGCAATGGCGGTGGCATCGCCGCGGCCTTCGCCTTCTGAAGATAGGGAAGTTGTGGCTCGCCTTCGAAGACCGCCACCGGAGGAGGCGCCGCAACGGGAGTTTCCGGCTCCACCGCGTTTGCCTCGCAGGAAATCCGTTGCTCCAGGGTCGCCAGATCCTTCCTCAAATCCTCCATCACCATCAGGTGCCGCAGCTCCGCCTGCTCCATGCGTTCTTTCAACCGCGTAATCGCAGAGAGCCATTCAGGGTTCGGAGGATTGCTCATGATGGCTGGCTGTTGTTAAAGCAGGATGCCTGAATCGAGAGTCTGATCAAGATTGCTTGTGAGGCTGGATCGACCCGAAAGATAGCAAGAACCGGAGTTTTTCAGATGGTGAGGTTGCGTTAGACTTTGGGCAATCACGGATGAGTTCCCACGCCCAGCTACACCTCGATGCGGTCACCGCCGCATGCCGACGAATCGAGTCCTCCGCCGAGATCCCGGGCTTGGACGATTTGGCGAAGGGCGCCGGCATCAGTCGCTTTCATTTTCATCGGGTCTTCAAGGAGATCACCGGGCTCACGCCGAAAGGCTATGCATCGGCACAGCGGGCGGAGCGTTTGCGGAAGGAGCTGGGATCACGTCGGACGGTGACGGAGGCGATTTATGAATCCGGGTTCAATGCCAGCAGCCGCTTTTACGAGCAGTCGTCGGGCTTGCTCGGGATGACCGCGAAGACCTTCAAGTCCGGTGGGAAGGGTGAGGTCATCCGGTTTGCGATTGGGCAATGTTCGCTCGGAGCCATACTCGTGGCCTCATCCGGAAAGGGTGTCTGTGCGATCCTGATGGGCGACGATCCGGCGTTATTGGCGGTCGATTTACAGGACCGCTTTCCGAAGGCCGAGCTGGTGGGTGGTGATGAAGATTTCGAGGCCCTAGTGGCGCAGGTCGTGGGCTTCGTCGAATCGCCGAAGATCGGGCTCGATCTGCCACTGGATGTTCGCGGCACGGCGTTTCAACAGCGGGTCTGGCAGGCGCTGCGAGGGATTCCTGCTGGATCGACGGCGACCTACACTGAGATCGCGGAAAAGATCGGCAAGCCCCGCGCGGTTCGGGCCGTGGCTGGAGCATGTGCGGCGAATGCCCTGGCAGTGGCTATTCCCTGCCATCGCGTCGTGCGGACCGATGGCTCGCTTTCCGGTTATCGATGGGGGGTTGAGCGGAAGCGAAGCCTGCTCCATCGTGAGGAGAATTCCTGATCCATGGACCTCTTCACGCCCGATCCTGAAACCAATCTCCTGCCCTGTGATGGTGTGGTGAATTACCACGGACCGCTGATGTCCGCTGATGTGGCATCGAACTACTACGAAGCTCTGAGTTCGGGCGTGCCTTGGAAAAATGACGAGGTGGTGATCTTCGGAAAGCGAATCGTCACCGCGCGGAAGGTCGCGTGGTTTGGCGACGTGCCCTATTCCTACTCCGGCACGACGAAGGAGGCGCTGCCATGGTCAAGCGAGCTTCAGGACTTGAAAGCGAAGGTCGAGGAGCGATGCGGCACGACATTCAATTCCTGCCTCCTGAACCTTTATCACGATGGCGGTGAAGGCATGAGCTGGCACAGCGACGATGAGAAATCCCTTGAGCGAAACAGTTGCATCGCCTCCGTCAGCTTCGGAGCCGAGCGGAAGTTTTCCTTCAAGCACAAGCGCAGCAGCGAGACGGTGTCGATCGTGCTCGAAACCGGCAGCCTGCTGGTGATGAAGGGCGAGACCCAGACTCACTGGCTGCACAGCCTGCCGAAGTCGAAACGGGTGAACGAACCCCGCATCAACCTCACGTTCCGGAAGATGGTGGGTTAGTTCAAGACGCAGGCCTCATCGAACTTATGCCCGGCAACGATTCCGGCGTCACACCTCGATCTTCCAGGGCCCGCGCATGGGCTGGTTGATGAGGGCGTTGGCGGCGGGGTCGTTGAACTGAAGGGTTTTCGGGTCGAACTTGTGGCTCTCATTGCAAAGGGACGGACAAATTCGCCGTTTGGCAATCTGCCGGGAATGGCGATGGAATCAGGATTGCCTCCCCGGGCGATTCCGGCTCCGATACCATCCATGATTTACCGATGGCTTTTCACCGTACTCTATGGACTCCACGTCATCTGGACCGGGCTGCTGCGAAACATCGAAACGCGGGCCTATCATGCGGATGCGTTGTGGTTCTGCCTGACGATGGGGGTGATCGCCCTGGCCGCAGCGTTTTTATTCCGCGCCGGCAGGACGGTGGGCGCAAGGGTGGTCGGCACCTTCGCCGTCGCTGTCGTGCTCGGCTTCTATCTCTATTGCCTGATCAAGGTTCCTGCTGAGGATGCCACCCTTCGTGTGGGGCTGATCATCCTCAGTTCGATTGCCGAAGTCGTGGTGATTTTCCTGCCCGCGCAGCCACGGGATGCGGAGAAGTGAAGTGCAGATCGCTGGCGGCGAATCCGTCTCGGTTCATTTCTTGAAATAGCTTGCCGCGCCTGTGTTGTCATCGACCACCACCAAAAAAACACTGCGCGTGGGATATCTGCGATAGTAGGACACAGCCCATTTTCGTTCATCGTAGTTGAACATGGTTTTCACGTGATACAATGCATCCGTTGGAGTGACTCCATGTCGAGCTTCGGCTGCCGTCTTGTCCGCAATTTTGCGCGCTTCGCTCCATACGATTCTTGGTGGCTCGCGGCGATGATCGACGGTGCTGCATGCCCCAAGCAGGCACCCGCCGATCAGGGCTGGGACGCAGCGTAGCAATCTCATGGTGAAATTACCGCTCACACCTCGATCTTCCACGGCCCGCGCATGGGCTGGCTGATGAGGGCGTTGGCGGCGGGGTCGTTGAACTGGAGCGTCTTCGGGTCGAACTTGAGGCTCTTGTTGAGGCGGTGGGCGGTGACGCCCATGTTGACCATCGTGCAGGACCAGAAGCCGTTCTGCTCGTTGAGCGCGAACTTTTTCCGCGTGCGGACGCTTTCATGGAAATCGGTGATTTGCTCCGGTGGGTCGGGCAGCGCGGCGATCTTCTTGTCGAGGTCCGGAATGTCGGATTTGAAGCCTTTGTAGATCTTGCCCTTCGGCCCGGAGATGTAGGCGGCGTCCTTGTCCTTGTTCGCGCCGTCGAGGATGATCTTGCAGCCGTCGGCATAGGTGAACTCAATGCGCCGCCAGGTGCCGATGGCGTCGGCGTCCTGTGGGTCGGCATCGATCTCCACCGAGATCGGCGCGGTGTCGTCCTTGCCAAGAATGTACTGGGCGGGGTCGAGGTAGTGCTGGCCCATGTCGCCGAGGCCACCGCCATCGTAGTCCCAATAGCCCCGGAAGGAGCCATGGGTGCGGTGGGCGCTGTAGGGCTTCAGTGGAGCGGGTCCGAGCCAGAATTCGTAGTCGAAGCCTTCCGGCACCGGCTGCACGGGCAGGTTGGTTTTCCCGACCCAGGTGCCGAGCTTCCAGTCGAAGCCGGTGACGCCGGAAACGGTGATCGTCAGCGGCCAGCCGAGCAGG
>JANOBS010000239.1:0-3807 GCA_031411755.1 Luteolibacter sp.
CTCGATCGTCATCCCGGTCAGTGATCTGCCGAATTTCACCTACACCGGGGTCCTCCAGCCGGAGAGCACCGGAGTCGGGGTTTACGCCTCGGTCAGCCGTCCGAGGATCACTCTTCGCCGCAACAATGCGCCAGATGCTGCCTCCGGCGCGATGGTCCAGGTCAACCGCCTTGGAAACCCGCTCTTCAACGAGGTGCTCGTTTCACTGGCCGACAAGGACAACTACAATCGTACCTCGCCGACCTCTGACGCCAGGCTGTTTGCGAAGTATGCGCAGAACCCTGAAGTCGCTGTCCTGATCAACGCGGTGTATGGCACGAGTTTCCAGACCACCAATCGCGCAGATCTTGTCGCAGTGTTCATTCCGGACGTCATCCGCGTCAATACCACGACTGGACCAGCGACCATTCCAGGCGACGCTGCATTCAACCGTTTGAGCTTCATCGGAGGTGATACGATCGCCAATGGAGCTGGTGCCCAGATTCCGGCTGGATGGCCGAATGGCCGCCGCTTCGGTGATGATGCGGTCGACATCGCGCTCACCGCTGTGGCGAGTGGCCCGACCTTCACGACGATCACCAAGGTCGGCGACAACGTCGATGCCAACGACACCGTCTACAACCGCACCTTCCCATACGCGGCGACACCGAACTCCGGCACCGAGAACAGCAAGGATTCCGGCATGACGATCAGCGTCGGCTTCTGATTTGACGACTGCCAACCCCGCGCCGACACGAGTCCCGATTCGTGTCGGCGCATTCCCTTTCAAACGTGATGAATTCCCAATCTAAAGATGTGATCGCGATCCCGCAGCGTCGGGTGGCCCTGCGTGCGACGGCCTTGGTGCTCAGTCTCGGGGGGGCTCTGGCGGTGGCGGCTTTCTTGAAGAAGACGGCCCCGGACAACGAGTCAGCGGTCAGCCAGGCCATCACGCAAACGCTCGAAAAGACGCCCGAACAGATCCTTTCCGAAATTCCCTCCGTTACGACGAATACCGCAACGGATCAAGCGATCACAACAGCTCTCAAGAAAGTCAGCAGTCGGCCTAAAGAGGCCGTCATGTGGGTGAACCTTGGCGATTCTCTCGCTCAGAAGCTCCGCGATACTTCGGACCAAACTTACTATCTTCATGCGGAAGCAGTCTATCGTCAGGCGCTCAAGCTGGATTCGAAGAGCGTGGATGCACTGACCGGCATGGCCTGGGTCACCGGTGGTCGACACGAGTTCGATCAGAGCATCGAGTGGGCGAACAAAGCCATTGCGGTCGCGCCCGAAGCAGTCGCCGCACGGGGAATCATCGGCGATGCAGCACTTGAACTCGGCGATTATGATCAAGCCTGTGATCAGTATCAGATCATGATGGACCTGCGTCCCGATCTTTCCTCCTGGAGTCGGGGTGCCTGGCTGCTGTGGCTGACCGGTGACAAGACCAAGGCTGCCTGGCTCATGGAAAAGGCGATCAAGTCCGGCGCGCCCTTTGCGGAGAACTCCGCGTGGTGCCGGGCGAAACTTGCGATGATGCACTTCAACGACGGAGCCCTTCTTCCCGCGCAGCAAGTGCTCGATCCAGTTCTCAAGACATCCACCGATAACCCTCACGTCCTTCTCGCGGCTGGGAAAATCGCAGCGGCCAACGAGGACATCCCTTCGGCGATTCGAAACTTTGAAACCATCCTCAAGAATGGGCCGAATCACGAAGCGCTCGTCGCGCTGGGTGATCTTCACGCGGCAGCGGGTGAAACGAAGCTCGCGGAGGAATTCTATGTGAAGGTCGAGGCTCTTCACGCCGCGCACCTTGCCAGCGGGGCTCACGACCACATGCAGATGGCCAAGTTTTATGCCGATCATGACCGCAACCTTGTTGAAGCGCTGCGAATGGCGGAACAGCACAAGCTCACGAAGAATGTCATCGAGGCCGATGCTCTCGCGTGGGTCTATTTCAAGAATGGTGACCAACCTCGAGCCATCGAGGCGATCAAGCGTGCGCTGAGCCAGGGCACGCCTGACCCCGAGATCCACTTCCATGCTGGAATGATCGCGGAAGCTGCTGGAGATCATCTTTCCGCTCGCAAGCATCTCATCCAGGCAATGGGTCTGAATCCCCGCTTTCATCCGATCCAGGCACCGATTGCGGCAAAGGCCCTGGAACGGATCACCTCCGCCAAGTCCTCGGAAACCGCCGCTTCCGAGCCTGCTCCATCCAAGCCATGAAACGTCGTGTACTCTATCTGCTGACGGTTGTCGCCATGCTCTACGCCTATTCTGTAGCGCAGTCAGAGGGACATGACGAGCCGACGAGTTTCGTGGACTTCCATCTTGGACCGCAGGGGATCGAAGGAAGTCTCACGGCATCCTGTACGGATCTTGCACACGACCTACCCGGCGTGGAGCCCGCGATGCTGCTGAAGCCGGAGATCCTCGCGGCCAATCAGGAAGCCCTGACGAAAATGATCCGCTCCCGCTTGTCGGTTTCCGCCGATGGCGTGGGACTTGAGGGCGCCATCGGGACGATGGTTCCGGTGCCGGAGAAGAACGATGTGAGGATTGAACTCCGGTATCCATGGGCCTCATCTCCCGACGTGATTGAGGTGAAATCAGGCATGTTTCCTTATGACTCCCGCCACCGGACATTTCTCAACATCTACATTGGAGACACACTGAAGCGTCAGGAGATATTTGAGCAAAACAGCGGAGCGATCACATTTCAACCATCGGCAAACCAAGGCATCCTGTCGGTGATGAGTCAGTTTTTCCAGGAAGGGATTCATCACATTTTCATTGGCCTGGATCACATCCTGTTCGTGATCGGCCTGTTGCTGTTAGGCGGACGTGTCGGACAGTTGCTGAAGATCGTCACGGCCTTCACCATCGCGCACAGCATCACGCTCGGCCTGGCGACGTTCCGGATCGTGACGCCACCGGCCTCGCTGATCGAGCCGGTCATTGCGCTCAGCATTGTCTTCGTCGGAGCCCATGCCCTGCTTGGAAAAAGGACGCACGATCCACGATTAGGGTTCGCGTTTTGCTTCGGCCTGATCCACGGCTTCGGCTTTGCGAGTGCCCTTCAGGAAATGATGTTGCCTCGTCAGGCGCTCGGGTGGTCGTTGTTTGCGTTCAATGTCGGAGTCGAGTTCGGCCAAGGCTGCATTGTCCTCGCAGTGGCACCTCTCCTCTCACTGTTGCGTCGGCGCAGCGCGATCGGTGCCGAACGGTTGGTCGCGGTCACGGCGCTGGTGGTTTCCGCGATGGGGGCGTTCTGGTTTTTTCAACGGGTCATGGCGTGATTTCACCTGAATTTCACGTGATGTTCCGGGCCCGGGCTGTTATGCACGGACCATGCGAACCATAGCTCTGCTGGCATTGCTCGGAATGGTGCCTGTGTGGGCGGGAGAAATGCCGGAAAAGGCGGCGGACTATCATGCGGCGCTGGTGAAACGCCCGGAGAGTGCGGCCTTGTTTGATCGCTTTCGGGATGCGTGGCTGGAGGAGCGGTCGGTCGAGGATCTCGAGAAGGAACTGCTGGCCCGCGCGGAGGCGAAGGAACCCGGGGCATGGTCGACACTCGGACGCGCTTGGCTGGCGACGGGGAAATCCGAGAAGGCGCTGGAAGCCTTCGACAAGGCGCGTCAGCAAGCACCCGCGGGTTGGTTGGATTTGGAATCGGCCAAGCTGCGGATGGCGGCGAAGGATTTCGCAGCAGCGGAAAAGGATGCGCTGACAGTCCCCGAGGGTGACCCCCAGCGGCTGGAGGCTTTGAAAGTCGCAGGGCTCGCCTGCCTGCGAGCTGAGCGGATCGACGAGGCGCTG
>JANOBS010000240.1:0-2323 GCA_031411755.1 Luteolibacter sp.
CAGCCTACATCGCGGAGTCGATCCAGGGAGTCGGTGGCACTGTTGTGTTTCCCGATGGCTATCTCAAGGAGGCCTACGCGCAGGCTCGTTCGTTCGGAGGCCTCTGCATCGCCGATGAAGTGCAGGCCGGCTTCGGTCGCACGGGTTCACACTTCTGGGGCTTCGAAACCCAGGGCGTCATCCCCGACATCGTCACCATGGCGAAGGGCATCGGCAACGGCTGTCCACTTGCGGCGGTTGTCACCACGCCGGAGATCGCGCAGATCCTCGCCAGCCGCATCCATTTCAACACCTTCGGCGGCAATCCGGTTTCGATGGCTCAGGGCCGTGCCGTGCTGCGCGTCATCGAAAAGGAAGGTCTCCAGCAAAATTGTGTGAACCTCGGCGGCCATCTAACAGCCGGTTTCCACAAGCTCGCGGAAAAGCACAGCCTCATCGGGGAAGTGCGCGGCAAGGGCCTCATGCTCGGCGTCGAACTCGTCAAGGACCGCGCGACCAAGGAACCCGCCAGCGCCGAGTGCGCGGCGATCTTCGAAAAATGCAAGGACCTCGGCCTGCTCATCGGCAAGGGCGGGCTCTTTGGGAATACCCTCCGCATCAAGCCTCCGATGTGCATCCATCAGGGTGATGCGGACTTCATGCTCGAAGTGATCGACGAGGCTTTGTCGGGAGTCTGATCCGGGAAATTGCGTGAAAGAATCCAGCCATTGCGGCGGGGCTGGGATGGCCGGTTCAAAGGGGTGAAATATCGCGGCCTTCAGTCCTGAAAGCCTATTGCCAAGCCGTCTCAGGCCGCTAGCGTCGCGGTCATGAAGAAGCCCATCTTGTGCGTTTCGGGCCTGCTCTTGGCAGCAGGATCGTCGCTCGCCGCGACAAAAGTCCTCCAGGCGTTCGAAGGAGATGGATTCGGTGATTGGAAGGTCGAGGGCACGTCCTTCGGTCTGGCTCCGGTCGCGGGGAAGTGCGATGGCCTGACTGCGGAACTGACCAACTACTCCGGCGAATCGCTCGCCTGCTCGGCCCATGGCGGTGACGCCGCGACAGGCTCCCTGACCTCGCCCGAATTCAAGATCACCGAGGAATACTTTGCCTTTCTCCTCGCCGGCGGCAATCACCCGGGAAAGACCGTCGTCCAACTCGTCGTGGATGGAAAGGTGGTGAACGAGGCCACGGGTGAAAACTCTTTGAGTTGCCGCACGGTTGTGTGGAACGTCGCCGCTCTCAAAGGCAGTTCCGCGCGCATCCGCATCGTCGACCAGGAGACCGGAAAATGGGGCATTATTGCGGCTGACCAGTTCGTGCTGTCCAGTTACCCGAATCCGAAATTCGACGGACCGACTCGCGGCGGCAAGATCCACATGCTGGGTCTCATCTCCAGCCCGGCGTTTCCCGGAATGACGATTCCCGAAGGCAGCACCGCGAAACTTCTGGCCGACCACGAGACCCAGAAGATCACCTCGCCGACCGCACTCACCCTGGATGAGGCGGGAAACATCTACGTCGCCGAGACCCATCGATTCCGCCACGGAGTCCCTGACAACCGCGAGCATCTCTACTGGTACCTCGACGACATCTCGTCCCAGACCACCGAGGATCGTCGCAAGATGTATAAGAAGTGGGAAAACAAGGATGCGCAGACTTCAGAGAAGTTCCTGACGGAGAAGGAAGAGCTCGTCCGCAAGCTTTCGGTTCCCGGAAAGGACGGCGTCATGACGAAGTCGGAGGTCTATGCCGGAGGGTTCAACGACATCCTCGATGGCACGGGCGCGGGAGTTTTCGCCTACGACGGCACCGTTTATTTCGCCTGCATTCCCAAGATCTGGGCGCTGCGTGACAAGGACGGCGATGGCAAGGCCGAGGTGCGCGATGTGATCCAGGATGGCTTTGGCGTGCGTGTCTCGTTTTCCGGCCACGATCTCAATGGCTTCGCGCTCGGGCCGGATGGTCGCATCTACGGAACGATCGGCGATCGCGGCATGAGCTTCCGGACGAAGGAAGGTAAGGAATACAAGCTCCCGGATGAAGGCGCGGTGTTCCGTTTCGATCCCGACGGCTCGAATTTCGAACTCGTCCACACCGGCTTGCGCAACCCGAAGGAGATCGCGTTCGACGATTATGGAAATGCCTTCTCGGTCGACAATAACTCGGACCAGGGCGACCTCGCTCGCGTCGTCTACATCGTCGAAGGCGCGGATTCCGGTTGGAACATGGGCAACCAGGCCATGCACAGCCAGCACCGCCAGATCGGTATGGACGAGCTTCCACCGAACCGCTGGATGGAGGAGCGCATGTGGCAGCCGAAGAACGAATTCCAACCGGCCTA
>JANOBS010000241.1:0-4957 GCA_031411755.1 Luteolibacter sp.
CGCATGCCGAACCCCGCAGGCATCGACCCGCAGATCGGCGGCCTGGGTGTGCTGCCGGATGGTCGCGTGGTCGCGGCCTTCCATCGCGGGGAGGTGCAGATCTTCGACCCCGCATCCCAGACCTGGTCGTCGTTTGCCGAAGGCATGCACGAGCCGCTGGGCCTGCTGGTGGAATCCCCGACCTCGATCCTCGTCATGCAACGCGCCGAGCTGACGCGTCTGAAGGACAGCGATGGCGATGGCCGCGCGGATGTTTATGAAACGGTCTTCGATGGTTTCGGAATGACAGGAAACTACCACGAGTTCGCCTTTGGTCCGGCGAAGGGGCCGGATGGTTCGCTCTACATCGGGCTGAACGTGGCCTCGAACGGAGCAGGCATTCGTCCGGAAATCCGCGGCAAGTGGTCGGACATCGGCGATGTCGATCGCGCAGGCATGCTGGCTGATGGAGGTTTCGGAAAGCGGGCCGGAAAGGCCGGTCGCATGTATGCTCGCGTCGAGTGGCGCGGTTGGCTGCTGAAGCTTTCCCCGGATGGCAAGAAGATGGAGCCCTACGCCAGCGGCTTCCGCTCGCCGGATGGGATCGGCTTTGATGATGCTGGGAATCTCCTCGTCACCGACAACCAGGGCGACTGGCGCGGGACCTCGCCGCTCTATGTCGTGCAGAAGGGTGGCTTTCACGGCCATCCGGCGTCGCTGGTGTGGACTCCGGGCTGGAACAAAGGCGATCCGCTGAAGCTGCCGGTCGACGAACTCGACAAGCTGCGGGTCAAGGAATCCGGGCGCTTTCCGCAGGGCGATCTGGCGAACTCGCCGACCCAACCGGTGGCCTTTCCCAAATCGTGGAAGGACTATCAGGGCCAGGTGGTGATCGGGGAAATGAACCAGAAGCGGCTGGTGCGATTCCTGCCGGATGACGTCGGTGGTTTTCGTCAGGGAACGCTGGTTCCGATGATGGACGGCACCGACCTCGGCAATGGCAACCATCGTCTCGCCTTCGGCAAGGACGGAGCGCTGTGGGTGGGCAAGACCCATCTTTCCTGGGCAGGGGACATGGGTTTGGTGAAGGTGACACTGGCTGAAAAGACTCCGCTCATCGCGCAGTCGGTGAAGCTTTCAAAAAGCGGCGACCATCAGGCGTTCACGATCCGTTTCAACCGCCCTGTGAAGGCACTTGCCAGCGCTCCCTTGGTGGATGTGTTCGGTTACAAGTATCATCAGGCCTACGGCTCGCCGAAGACTGATGAGGCAAGCCTTCCTGTGAGCGGATTCTCCTTGAGTCCGGACAAGCAGGTGCTGAGCCTGGAGTGCTTGGCGCGCGCCGGATTGATCCATCGCATCGACCTTTCCGGCATTAAGGCCGAGGACGGCGGCGCGATCGAGGGAAAGCTGCTCTACTACCAGGCCACACGCCTGCCGTGAGGCCTCCAAACTGCGGTAGGTCCCTGCGATTTCCTCTTGTCAGAAGGAGGTGAACCTTCAACCTAACCGACAACGGAAATCGTACAAACCCATCCGCATGCAAGAACTGATCACCCAACACGGAATCCCCCTGTCGCTCGGCCTCGGCGCCGTCGGCCTCGTCACCGCCCTTCTTCTTATCCGCTCGGTTCTGGCCGCGGATGGCGGCAATCCCGCGATGAGGGAAATCGCTGCTGCGATCCAGGCCGGCGCGAAGGCCTACTTGAGCCGTCAGTTGGTCGCCGTCGGGAGTATCGCGGCGGTCATGTTCGTGGCGGTTGGATTCCTACGCGACTGGACCACGGCCGGCGGCTTCGTGATCGGCGCGGTGTGCTCGTTGATCGCCGGTTTCATCGGCATGCTGGTGGCGGTGCGCGCGAATGTCCGCACCGCCCAGGCGGCGTCGATTGGTTCCCATCCGGCCCTGAAGGTTGCCTTCAATGGCGGTGCAGTGACCGGCCTGCTGGTGGTGGCGCTCGGCCTGCTCTCGGTTGGCGGATTCTATCTCGCGGTGCTGCATATCACGAATGACCAGAAGGCGGCGATCGACTCGCTGATCGGGCTCGCGCTCGGCAGCTCGCTGGTCAGCGTCTTCGCCCGTCTCGGCGGCGGCATCTACACTAAGGCGGCCGATGTCGGCGCGGATCTCGTCGGCAAAGTCGAGCAGCATCTTCAAGAGGATGATCCGCGCAATCCGGCCACCGTCGCGGACAATGTCGGCGACAACGTCGGCGACTGCGCCGGCATGGCGGCGGACGTCTTTGAGACCTACGCCGTCTCCCTGATCGGCGGCGTGCTCGTCGGTCACCTCACCCACGGCGGCATGGCATCGTTGGCCTTCCCCTTCGTGATCTGCGGCATCTCGATCATCGGTGCCGTGCTCGGCGTGCTCTACGTGAACCTATTCAAGCAGGACGCCACCAAGGCCCTCCTCGGCGGCGTGACAATCAGCGGCATTGTCACCGCCGTGCTGCTGTTTCCGGTGACGCGCTGGTTGTTTCCGAACCCGGTGGATTTCGCCGGGAAGGTTGCGGATTCCACGGCCATCTTCGGCTGCGTGCTGGCGGGCATCGTGATGACTTTCGCCACCGTCTGGATCACGAACTACTACACCTCTACGAATTACAAGCCGGTGCGCAGCATCGCACTCGCATCTGAAACGGGTCACGGCACCAACGTCATCGCGGGACTTTCCGTCGGCCATCACGCCACCGCCCTGCCAGTTCTATTCATCTGCGCCGCGATCTGGGGCTGCCACGAGTGGGCCGGCCTCTATGGAATCGCCGTCGCGGTCGTTTCGATGCTCAGCCTTTCCGGGATCATCATCTCGCTCGATGCCTTCGGCCCGATCACCGACAACGCCGGTGGCATCGCCGTGATGAGCGGCTTGCCGGAAGGCGTCCGACGCGTGACTGACGAACTCGATGCCGTGGGCAACACGATGAAGGCCGTCACCAAGGGCTACGCCATTGCCTCCGCCGGACTCGCCGCGATGGTGCTCTTCGGATCGTATGTCGAGGAGCTCAAAGCCCATCTTCCCGGTCAGGTCTTCCACTTTGATCTCACCGATCCGAAGATCATGATCGGCCTCTTCATCGGTGGCATGCTGCCCTTCCTGTTCACCGCCTATGCCATGGATGCCGTCGGCACAACGGCCGGAGCGGTGGTCAATGAGGTCCGTCGCCAACTCAAGCTCAAGCCCGGCATTCTAACAGGCAGCGACAAGCCCGACTACGGCCAGTGCGTGGACATCGTCACCAAGGCCGCACTTCAGCAGATGATCCTGCCTGCGCTGCTGCCGCTGATTTTCGTCGTCGGCGTCGCGGCCATTCCCGGCCTCGGCAAGGAAGCGCTCGGCGGCATGCTGGTCGGCACGATCGTTACCGGACTTTTCGTTGGCCTGGTCATGACCTCCGCCGGTGGAGCCTGGGACAATGCCAAGAAGTACATCGAGGACGGTCACCACGGTGGAAAAGGCAGCGAGTCGCACATGGCCTCGATCACCGGTGACACCGTCGGCGATCCCTACAAGGACACCGCGGGTCCCGCCGTAAATCCGATGATCAAGGTGGTGAACATCCTCGCCATCCTGATCATTCCGATCCTCTTCAAGTAATCAACGACCTCTCGCCACTCTCACCGGAGTGGCGCGTTTACGTCACATGACAGGAATCATGGATCATCCATGGTTCCTGAACTGTTGATGGGCCTTCGCTGCCGTTTCATTTCACGCCCTAATTCATTCCAGTCTCCTCATGAAAACCCTCTTCTATCTGATTCCGCTTCTGGCCGTGCTCATGTCGACTCCGAGCCTCGCCCAGGTCCCGGAAGGCTCGCAGAAGAGCGCTCTTTCCACCTTCGTGATTCGCTTGAAACGAGTGGTCTGGACGAGCGGCAAGGACGTCGAGAACTCCGCCAACCTGCTCAAGCCGAAATCCGGACAAGCGGTTCTGATCGAACCCGAGGCCCCGCTTGTATTGAAGCCCGGAGCCGGCGTGGTCCTCGACTTCGGAGTCGAAATCCAGGGGATGCTTGAGCTTTTCACGCCTCAGACGAAATCCAAGACCCCAGCCTCGGTCCGGATCCGTTTCGGCGAGTCGGTGGCGGAAACGATGGTGGAGCTCGATGAGCGCGGGGCCCAGAACGACCACGCGCTGCGCGACCGCACCGTGGTGCTCCCGTGGCTTGGAAAGACCACCGTAGGTCCCGGCGGATTCCGCTTTGTCCGGATCGATGCGGTCAAGGGTGGCCCTGAGGTCCAGCTCAGCCAGGTGCGTGCCATCCTCCAACTACGGGACGTGCCGTATGTCGGCTCGTTCAAGTCCTCCGATGAACGCCTTGACCGGATCTGGAAAACCGGAGCCTACACCGTGCACCTCAACATGCAGGACTACCTGTGGGACGGCATCAAGCGCGACCGGCTCGTCTGGCTGGGCGACATGCACCCGGAAGTCAGCGTGATCAGCTCGGTCTTCGGCTACAACGAGGTGGTGCCGCGCAGTCTCGACATGATCCGCGACGTGACGCCGGTGAAGGACTGGATGAACGGGATCAGCTCGTATTCCATGTGGTGGATCAACATCCACGAGGACTGGTATCGCCAGAACGGTGACCTCGCCTACCTGAAGCAGCAGCAAGCCTATCTCACTGAGCTCTTGAAGAGGCTGACCACTTACGTCGGCGAGGATGGAAAGGAAAAGCTCGACGGCATGCGCTTCCTCGACTGGCCGACGTTTGAGGATCCAGTCGCCGTGCATGAAGGACTCCAGGCAATGATGACGAAGACGATGGCCAGCGGTGCGCGCCTTTGTGACATCCTCGGCGATGCCGAAACGGCAGCGCTGTGTCGGACGACGGAAAGGAAAAGCTCGATGGCATGCGTTTCCTCGACTGGCCGACGTATGAGAATCCCGTCGCCGTGCATGAAGGTCTCCAAGCGATGATGACCAAAACAATGGCCAGCGGCGCGCGCCTGTGTGACATCCTCGGCGATGCC
>JANOBS010000242.1:0-13238 GCA_031411755.1 Luteolibacter sp.
CCCGCCTTTCCCACCCCACTTTATGATCCGTAAACTGATCCCCGGCGCTCTGGCTCTAGGCCTTACCGCTCTCGCCACCGCCCAGACCCCCGCCGCCGAAAAGGCCCCGGTCAAGCCCGCCGCCGCTCCCGAAGCCCCGGCTGCTCCCGTCGATCCTGCCACCGTGAAAGCGGATTCGTCCTACGCCCTCGGCTTTCGCACCGGCTCCTCCTTCGCTCAGGAATATGGCCAATACGGCGTTTCCGCCGCTGACATCGATCCCGAAGGATTCCTCAAGGGTTTCATGGGCGCACTCAAGGGCGGCAAGCCCGAACTCTCCGACGACAAGCTCCAGGCGGCCATGAAGGCCCTCGGCGATACCCTTCAGAAGCGTGAAGAAGCGCTCGGCGTGAAGAATCTCGAGGAAGGAAAGAAGTTCCTTGAGGAGAATGGCAAGAAGGAGGGCATCACCACCACCAAGAGCGGTCTCCAGTATCAGGTCCTCGAAAAGGGCGGCGACAAGAAGTACGTCGCACCGAAGGAAGGCGCGGAGTCCAACAAGGAATTTATGGTCAACTACAAGGGCACCCTACTCAACGGCACCCAGTTCGACGCGTCCGAGGAAGGCAAGCCCGTCGCCATGACGCTTGAGGTCATCGACGGCTTCAAGGAAGCCCTCACCACCATGCCGATCGGTGCGAAGTGGAAGCTCTTCATTCCTGGCAATCTCGCCTACGGCGAAAAGCGCCGCAGCGGAGAGCTCGGACCGAATCAGCTCCTCGTGTTCGAACTCGAACTCGTCGAGATCAAGGACGCCCCAGCCGCCCCAGAAGGTGGTGGATTCCCCTTCCCGATGCCCCAGGGCGGACCGGGAGGTCCAGGCGGCCCAGGCGGCCCAGGCGGACCAGGCGGCGAGTAATCGAAACGGATCGAATTTGAAAAGAAAGCCGCCGGAGTTTCCGGCGGCTTTTTTGTGGTTCCACGAATCAGGAAATTCCACGGCAAGGCACGAAACCCTTGCTGATCAGCGGATCTCGATCAGCCACGCGCTGCATGGAGCGATTTCCGGGAGCGCAATGCCTTGATCGGAAAGCTCGGAGGCCTTGATCAGGCCGGTCCAGTCCTCATTGAAACGGGAGTCGAAGACCCAGTCTTCCTGCGACTCCCGCATCATCCATTTCCGAGCATCCTCGGGGATGCGGATGCGGACGCCTTTCAGTGGTTCGCTGCCGTTGAAATTTGCCACTACGAGGTAGGCCTGCTTGCTCTTCGGATCGCGACGGAGGAAGGCGTAGAGCCAGTGACCGCTGGCGGATTCGTCGCCAAGTCGTCCGAAGGCCGGATTGTCCTTGTTGGCGTGGTTGAGTCCATAGAAGTCGCCGGAGGCAAAGGCGGGCTTCTTCAACTCGTCTAACAGATCGGCATACCATTTCCTGAGTTCCTTCTGCTCGGGGCTGAGGCGGGCCCCGTCGAACTTGCCGCCGTTGGTCCACTTAGTGAGCTCCGGCAGCGAGCCGTAGTCAAAGATCGAGCTGCGGCCGTCATCGCTTCCGAAACCCTCGCTGCCGATCGCCGGCTCGCCAACTTCCTGGCCGTTGTAAAGCATGACCGGCCCCTTCCCCATCGCGAAGAGGACGGCGGAAACCGGCCGACCCACCTTCATGCCGAGCCCGCCCCAGTGCTGCGGATTGGCGAGGCGCACCTCGTCGTGGTTCTCGGCGTAGCGGAGGGACTGATGAAAGCGGTCGCCAGTGAAGGTCAGGGCATCGAGATCATTGGCCCACTTTCCGGAGTCGTAGAGGCCCTCGAGCACATCATAGACCGGATCATCGTAAACGGCATCGAAGCCCGCTTTGAGCAGCTCGTCAAGCACGTGGCCGTCGGTCAGCTTCGCGGGGTCGTTGTCGTAGGCCTCGGCCATGAAGAAGACGTCGCTTTTCCGGTCGTGTGCGCGTTTCACCAACCATTTCCAGAACGGCATCGGGACCATGTGGGCCATGTCGACGCGGAAGCCATCGACACCCAGCACCTGCCAGTAGGTGATGATCGCCTCCATCGTCCGCCAGGTCTTTGGAACCGTGGCAGGATCGGCATCCGGGCCGGGGAGTGAGGAGGTATCGCGACCGGTGGTGAAGTCGTGGCCGTAGTTCAGCTTCACGGTTTCATACCAATCGCCGTCGCCGGGCGACCACGAGACGACGTTGTTTCCAGTGACGCGACCGTAGTCGGTCTCCTGGGCGAAAAGGCCATCACAGCCGGGCTTTCCGGCGGTCGGAAGCTTCAAGGGCGAGCCACCGCCGGGATCACTACTGCGGAGGTAGTAGAAATGGTTGTCGCGCGAGAAGAAGGCCGAACGGTCATCGCCCTCACCGAACGACTGCGATTTCCAGGCATCGGACGAATACGAGCGGGCCACGTGGTTCGGCACGAAGTCGATGATCACCTTCAGGCCACCCTTTTCGCAGCGGGAAAGCAGGGCCTTGAACTCGTCGATCCGCTTGTCGGGATTCACGGCGTAGTCGGGGCTGACGTCGAAGTAGTCCTTGATCGCATACGGGCTGCCCGCGATTCCTTTGAGGATGTCCGGATCGTCGGCGGGACGGTTTGGATAGGCGGTGCCGCTGGCCTGTTCGAGCACGCCGGTGAGCCAGACATGCGTAAAGCCCATCTTGCGGATTTCTCCAAGGGCGGTGTCGCTGATGTCCGCGAACTTCCCGCAGCCGTTCTCGGCGAGGGTGCCGTTCTGCTTCCGTGTCTCGTTGCTGTTGCCGAAGGTCCGGACAAACAACTGGTAGATCATCGGTCGCTCCGGCGCGGATTGGGCGCTCATCACGGCCATAGCGAAGCAAACCAAGGCGCGGCGGGCAATCGCGATCGTTTTCATGCCGGGGATTCGTCTTTTACGAACTGCGTGCAGAGAGCGGCGATGAGCAACGAGGCCCCACCGAGCATCACCACTTTCACCGGGGCATTGTGGAACAGCTCCTTCACCACCGGCTCCAACGCCAGCGAGGCGAGGATCTCGGGGATGACAATGAAGAAGTTGAAGATGCCCATGTAAACACCGGTGCGGTTCGCGGGGAGCGAGCCGCTGAGGATGGCGTAGGGCATGGAAAGGATGCTGGCCCAGGCGATGCCGACACCGATCATCGTGCACTGCCACAGGGTCTTCGCCTCCTCACCTTGGATGAACCCGGTGGCGAGCAGGCTCAGCCCGCCGAGGATGAGCGCGAGGCTGTGGACCGTCTTGCGGCTGGTCACTTTCGCTAGCGGCGGTAGCGCGAAGGCGACCAGGAAGCAGACGATGGAGTACCACGCAAAGGTCTGCCCACCGAAGACCGAGCCCTTGTCGAAAGCCGAAGACTGCGGGTCGGTCGTGCCGAAGATCTGCTGGGCGGTTGCCAGCCCGAAGAACATCCACATGCAGAACAGTCCCAGCCAAGTGAAGAACTGGACGACCGCGAGCTGCTTCATCGTCTTTGGCATTTCCTTCAGAGCCGTGGAAACTTCCGGGCCGCTGAGGACGAATCCGATCGCCGCGCCGATGCCAGCGCCAGCGAGGATGTGCGAGGTTGTTAGATGCTTGTCCACCAGTCCGCCACGGGCCGCGCCGAGCAAGGCTCCGGCGATCGCACCGATCATCGGGAACATCGGCTTGAACTCGAATCCACGGTGCTTCCGCTTCTCCGCAAGGAAGGCCTCCATGTCTTCAGGCGGGTATTCCTTGCTGGTGAACACGGTCACCAGCACCGCGATCAGGAAGGCGACGGCCCCGAGCTTGAAGGCCCAGACCACTGACATCGGGATGCCGTTCGCCGCGTTTCCGGTGATGCCGTAGTGCGTGAGGATCGAGGGAAGCGCGTTCGCCAGCGCGGCCCCGATGCCAATGAAAAAGCTCTGCATCACGAAGCCGGTGGTGCGCTGGTCCGGCGGCAGCTTGTCCGAGACAAAGGCTCGGAACGGCTCCATGGAAATGTTGATCGAGGCATCCAGCACCCAGAGCATCGTCGCCGCCACCCACAACGCCGGAGACGAGGGCATGAAGAAAAGAGCAATCGAGGCCAGGATCGCGCCGACCAGGAAATACGGGCGTCGCCGTCCCAGCCAGGTCCAGGTGCGGTCGCTCATCGAGCCAATGATCGGCTGGATCAGCAGGCCGGTCATCGGTCCCGCCAGCCACAGGATCGGGATCTTCGAGGCATCGGCTCCTAGCTTCGAGTAGATCGCGCTCATGTTGGCAAGCTGGAGACCGAATCCGAACTGGATCCCCAGAAAGCCGAAATTCATCGAGAAAAGCTCCCAGAACGAGAGGCGTGGGCGGTGCTGCATGGGTTTGAAAGGTTTGGTGTCTCTAGCCGCCCACTTCAAAGCCTGCAAGCACCCCGTTCAATGCACCGTTGCACGGCGAGAAGGCGCGGTCCAGACCCAGGAACATGCAGCCAATAGGGCCAAAGTCCTCGGCCCCGCGGATTTGGCCCCCGCACCAGGCCAGCCCTTGGGATTTCAAGACGAGAGCAGAGCCCGGAGGCGTTTCTCTGTTGGGAAATTCTTGAGGCTTTCCCGTTTGCGCATGCAGGATCGCGTGCCAGCATCACTCCATCAACCGATGACGACCGAAGAATTGCAGGAACAGATCGCCGCGACGAGCGGGTGGCTTCACGACGTGAAGGAGGAAATGGGCCGCGTGCTCGTCGGCCAGGACGGTCTCGTCGACCGGCTGCTGATCGGCCTGCTTTGCAATGGCCACATCCTCCTCGAAGGCGTGCCCGGACTAGCGAAGACCCTCGCGGTGAAGGCCCTTTCCGGCTGTCTCCAAACCAGCTTCGCCCGCTTCCAGTTCACGCCTGACCTGCTCCCGGCCGACCTGCTTGGCACGATGGTTTACAATCCACAAGAGGCTTCGTTCGCGCCGAAACTGGGACCGATTTTCAACAACCTGATCCTCGCCGACGAAATCAACCGCTCGCCCGCGAAGGTGCAGTCGGCCCTGCTCGAGGCGATGCAGGAGCGCCAGGTGACCCTCGGCGACCGAACTTATAAACTTCCCGATCCCTTCCTCGTGCTGGCCACGCAGAACCCGATCGACCAGGAGGGCACCTACCAGCTTCCGGAAGCCCAGCTCGACCGTTTCCTGCTGAAAGTTACCGTCGGCTACCCGACGAAGGACGAGGAGCTGACCATTCTCGACCGCATGGCGACCTCCGCCCCGCAGTATCAGACGAAGACGGTCGCCAGCCCGGAGCAGGTCGCGAATTCACGGCACCTCGTCAACAGCGTCTACATCGACGCCTCCATTCGCGAATACATCGTACAGATCATCCATGCGACGCGCTTCCCGGTGAAGGTGGATGCTCCCTTGAAAAATCTGGTCCGCGCCGGGGCATCGCCCCGTGGCACGATCAATCTCGCCCTTACCTCCCGCGCCAGGGCCTTTACCAGCGGTCGCGCCTTCGTGACTCCCCAGGACGTGAAGGACGTCGCCCGCGACGTGCTCCGCCACCGCATTCTCCTGACCTACGAGGCAGAGGCCGAGGACATGACCACGGATCACATTCTCGACCGCATTCTGGCGAAGGTGCCGGTGCCTTAGGCGAGAATCCAGAGTCCAGATTCAAGAATCTAGAGAAGAGCGAGGATGCTGACGGAGGCACAGATCGAGGAGATGATGAAGCGCGTGCGAAAGCTCGAGCTGAAGGCGCGTCGGCTGGTTCGTGAATCGTTCTCCGGCGAATACCTTTCCTCGTTCAAGGGTCAGGGGTTGGATTTCGATGATTTTCGCGAATACCAGCATGGCGATGAGGTGCGCTTCATCGACTGGAACGTGACCGCGCGGATGGGCATGCCGTTCATCCGGAAATTCCGCGAGGAGCGTGAGATGTCGATGGTGCTGGCGGTCGATGTTTCCGGCTCGGCCGACTACGGAAGTGTCTCGATGAGCAAGCGCGAGATCGCAGCGGAAGCGGCGGCGGTGCTGGGCTTCAGCGCGCTGCAGAATGGCGACAAGGTCGGGCTCCTGATCTTTGCCGATGAGCCGCTGCTTTTCGTGCCACCGGCAAAAGGCTCGCGCCACCTGCTGCGGATGATCCGTGAAATTTTGCTCGCGCGACCGATGCGGGCCGGCACCTCGATCGAGGCGGCCTGCGACTTCCTGGTCAAAACGCTGCGCCGGAAATCGCTGGTGTTCATGGTCTCCGATTTCCAGGCCACGCCGCTTGACAAGCCGTTGGGCAAGCTTTCCAGGAAACACGAAAGCATCGCCCTCCGCGTGACTGACCCGCTGGAAACAGAGCTGCCACGTGCCGGACGAGTGGTCATGGTCGATCCGGAAACCGGTCTAGGCACCACGGTGAACACCAACAACCCGGCGCTGCGTCAGGCCTACTCGCTGCATACCGCGGCGCAGAAAGACTTCGTGGGTTCGCTCTTCAAGAAGCACGGTCTGGACGTCGCAGATCTGCGGACCGACCTCGATCCCCTGCCCTCCCTCCATCAACTCCTCCGCCGCCGGAAGCGCAAGCGCTCCGCCTGATTCGATGGACTCCACCACGACATCCCTCGAGCTTCGTCCGCCGCCTGTGCCGGATGCGCTGCTGCCAAAGCAGACTTTCCCACCGTGGGCGATCGCGATGATCGTGACCGGCGTGCTGCTGTTAGGCTTCGTGCTGGTGAAGCTCTTCACTCGCAAAAAGTTCATCACGCCCGCGACCCTCCGGCAGCGTGCTTACCTGGAAGCCCTTCGGACGATGGAGGCCGCGCAGGCTGCCAACGGTCGTGAGGCCGCCACGGTTTCCTCGCTCGTGCTGCGGCGCTATCTATCGACGGTGACCGGTGATCCGACGCTGTTCGAGACGCATGAGGAATTCGTCTCGCGGCACGGTGCGCTGGCGTCGCTGCCGGAGCCTGCCCGCGTGGCCGCGGTCGAGGGCTTCGACCGGCTGGCCTCGCTCAAGTATGCCCGTGAACCCGGCAGCGAGGAGCCCCTGCCGGTGATCCAATCGAGCCGCGCCCTGCTGGAGACCCTTCACCACGCCTTCGCATGAGCGATTTTCTCGAACACTTTCGATTCGCCCAACCGGTCTGGCTTTTCCTGCTGATCCCGGTGCTGCTGCTGCTGGTGCTGCGACGTGGACGCGGTGCTGCTGCGGCCGTGACGTTTCCGAATGTGCCGGTGCTGCTGAGCCTTGGAAAAACCGCGCGTCAGGGAGCCTGGAATTTCGGTATGCCGCTCGCGTGGATGGCCCTTTTCATTTCCGTCTTTGCCCTCGCCCGTCCGGTGTGGCGGAACGAGTATCAAAGTCGCAGCGCCAGTGGAATCGACATCGTGATCGCCTTTGATGTCTCGCTGTCGATGGACATCGATGACTTCCAGCAGGACGGCTACGCACTGAAGCGGATCCATGCGGCAAAGGGAGTGGTGAAGGACTTCATCAACCGCAGGCCGGATGACCGGATCGGTCTCGTGGTCTTCGCCGGGCAGCCCTACAAGGTCAGCCCGATCACCCTCGATCATCAGTGGCTGTTGAAGGGACTGGACGAGGTCGAACTCGGCGAGACCGTGAAGGAACAAGGCACGGCCATCGGCTCGGCCCTCGCGGCGTCCGCGCTGCGGCTTGATTCGCGCGAGGCCAAGAGCAAAATCATCGTGCTGATCACCGATGGCGCGAGCAACTCAGGCAAGATCTCGCCGATCGAGGCTGCAGAAAATGCCAAGGAGCTCGGCATTAAGATCTACACGGTCGCGATCGGCACCACGGAGGGACGTGTTTCCGGAAACATCCAGCGATTCCCGCGCCAGGAGTTCGACCTTCCTACCCTGAAGAAGATCGCCGAGCTGACCGGAGCCGAACATTACTGGGCGCAGAGCCTTCAGCAGTTGAAGGACAATTTCCAAACCATCGATCGCCTCGAGAAAACCGATGCCAAGTCGCTGACGGTGATCGATGACACCGAGCTCTACGCTTGGTTCGTCGGTGCGGCGGTCCTTGCCGGACTCATCGCAGCCATCATCGCGGCCATGAATCCTCCACTCACGTCCTGACATGTCATTCGCCCACCCCACCTTGCTGATCCTGCTGGTGCTGCTCCCATTCCTGGGTGCGGCCTCGGTGCTGATCGCGAGACTGAGGGGCCGTCGCTGGCAGGCATTCGTGGCGGATCGACTTCGCGGCGCGCTGATTCGGAAGACGCCTTCTTTTGCCCAATGGCTGTCGCTGGTTTTGCTTCTGCTGTCGCTGGGCCTCATGATCGTCGCCGCCTCCGGCCCGCGCGGGGATGCTGGAACCTCGGCAGAGAAAGTGCTGGGCCGCAATGTGCTGTTCGCGCTCGATCTTTCCCGCAGCATGCGCGTGGCGGATGTGAAGCCAGACCGGCTCGACCAGGCGAAAGTGTTGATCTATGAGCTGATGGAGGCGATGCCGAACGATCGGATGGGGCTCATTGGCTTTGGTGGGACACCCTACCTTTTCGCCCCGCTGACCATCGACCACGGCGCAGTCAAGGAGACCGTCGGGCAGCTCGATGAGACCTGGATTCCGACCGGCGGCTCGGATATTGTCTCAGCCTTGAAGCTTTCCATCGAGACCTTGAAAAAGACCGGCATCCGCAACAACGCGCTCATCCTGATCAGCGACGGGGAAAAGCACGACGGAAGCCTGAAGGAGGTCCTGGCCGATGCAGCACGATCGGGCGTTTACATCATCACCATCGGCGTCGGCACCGAGGACGGAGACTTTGTTCCGAGCGCCGATTTCCCGGAAGGAAAGTTTCTCGATCGCGACGGCAATCCGGTCGTCAGCCGCTTGCACCCCGAGATCCTCAAGTCCATCGCCGAGGAAACCAAAGGGCGCTACGCCGTTGCCGGTTCAGGAGTCGATATTCCCGCGCTGGCGCACTCCGCGATGGTTGATCTGGATCAGTTCGAACTACAAGGACGGGAAAAGAAGGTGGTGGTGGAGTTCTATCAATGGCCACTTGGACTGGCAGTCATCTCGATGCTGATCTCGATCCTCGCCGCCACCCGTTGGCGGACACTGGCGGCCCGCGCTGCGATGGCGGCGACGGTGGCAGGTGCGGTCCCGACTGCGGGCGCGGCCACCCCGGAACAGGCCAAAGACGCCTTGAGAGCAGGCAGGCATCAAGAAGCCGCCGCTGCGTTCGAGGACCTTGCGAAGTCTGCCAGAAAGCCGGAAGACGCCGCCCGCTATCGACTCGGTGAAGCATCCGCCGCTTATAAATCGAACGACTTCCGCAAGGCCGGAAGCGCCTACAGCGGAGCCCTGCTTTCCGACGATCCAGCCGTCGAGGTTGGCGGCCACCTCGGCATGGGCAGTGCGCTTTTCAATCTCGGATGGCAGTCGCTGGGGGATGGCAAGCCTTACCCGGAAACCGCGCCACCCGACATGGAGACCTTCGATACCATGGTCGAGACAGAGCTTCAGAAGTGGATGGAAAGCGAGCCCCCCGAAGCAGGGGAAACCGAAGGCTTCAACAAGTTCGATGCGCTTGTCGTCAACTGGGTGGATGCCATCCATCACTTCGATTCGGCACTAAAGTTGCAGCCCGGCCAGGCCGATGCCCTTCAGAACCGCGCCGTGGTGGTCCGCTATTTCGACCGCCTCAAGGAACTCCTCAAACAGGAAGCCGAAGAGGCTGAGAAGTCACTGCCCCAGCAACCCCAGCAAGGTCCGCCGGGAGAGGGCGAACCGCAACCGGGCGAAGGCGATCCCAAGGAGAAGGATGAGCCGAACAAGGATGGCAAGGGGCAGCCGGGCGACAAGGGCGAAGGCGGCGACAAGAAAGATCCCAAGGAGGGCGAAGGTGGTGACCAGAAGGACAAGAAGGATCCGAAAGAAGGCGAGGGTGAGGGCGACAAGCCCGACAAGAAGCCTCAAAAGGCCAAACCGGGAGAATCACCGCGGGAACGTGCACTCCGGATCCTCGGCGACAATCAGGACATCCAGAAAGGCCCGCTGTCGCCCGGCATGCGCGAGTTTTCAAGACCGGAGAAAGACTGGTGACAAGATCATGAACACGTTCATCCCACTCATCCTCAGACCGCTGTGCTTCCTTTTGGCACTGGCAGGCACCGCTTGGTCCGCTCCGCTGGTGCAGACCGCGCTATCCAGCCGTTTCATCGCCAGGGGCGAGACCACTCTCCTGGAAATCGTGATTTCCAACGGCAGCCCGAGTCCGGAAATGCCGACGCCTCCGTCTCTGAGCGATGTGACCATCCAGCCCGCTGGTTTCGGGAACAAGCCACTTCCAGGTCGCCGAATGGCTCAGGTGTTCCAGTATCTCGTCTCAAGCTACAAGGTCGGACGACATGTCATTCCTCCGTTCTCTCTCACGGTGAATGGAGACAAGATCACCACGCAGCCTGTCGAGTTCGCGGTTTTCAATCCTGATGATCTGAAATGGTCCGAGGCCACTGCTGGCAATGTGCGCTTCCGCTATGCCGCCGCCTTTCTTTCCCTGAAAGGCGATCCCTACGAGAACGAGGCCGTGCCGGTCGAGATCAAGCTCTACGTTCCGGGTGATCTAGCGGTCGAAGACTGGGGCATCCCTGAATTCGAACGCGACGGCGTCACGAGTTGGAGATTCCAACCCTCGGAAGCCAAGGGCACGGTGAATCTGTTAGGCCGCTCCTATTACTCCATCGGCTATCCCAGCACGCTTTCCCCTACCCGCTCGGGAACAGTTGCCATCGGTCCGGCGACGATCCGTCTCGTGACCCAGCAGGTCGTGATCGATGGCTTCGCCCGACGCGAGTACGTGCCTGCCAACCTGAGCATCCCGAAACTCGAACTTCAGGTGAGGAAACTGCCCGAGGGTGCTCCAGAGGGATTTTCCAACGCCGTCGGACGCTTCACCGCGATTGCCAGCACCTCCCAAACCGAAGTGCGCGAGGGCGATCCGGTCTCCGTCGACATCGAGGTCACCGGCACCGGAAATCTCGACACGCTGGAGGCCCCAAAGCCGATCGACGACACCGGTTGGAAAATCTATGAATCCTCCGCCAATGCCCGCGGTGACGAGCGACGCGAGGTTTCCGGATCGATGATCTTCCATCAGTTCATGCGTCCGCTGTCCGCCAAAACTTCGGTGCCCGCGTTCCGTCTGATTTACTTCGATCCCGATCTCGCAGCTTACAAAACGGTCCTTACTGAACCCATCCCGCTCAAGGTCCTGCCCTCGCTGAAGGACCCGAAGGGAGGCGTCATCGCGGCCATGCCACCGCAGGCTGCAGGCATCCCGATCGAGCGGATGACCGACGTCCTCGGTTTGATCCAGCCAGCGCAGCTTGTCATGCCCGCCGGACTCGCCCTGCCATCTTGGACACCCCATCTCATCGCTGGGATCGTTGCCCTGCTTCTGGCAATCAAATCGGTCTGGATGCGGATCAGCCATCGCTTCAAGAAGGATCCGGTCAAAATTGCAAGGCGGTCTGCCTTCAAGGAACTCGAACGCTCGGACGCCTCCGATCAGATCTCATTCCTCAAAAAAGCCGGTCATTTCATTGAGGAATGGTTGGGAACGAAAGCTCCTGGCAATCCCGATCTCCAATCGATTCTCGCCGAGCGCGACTCCAACTGCTTCAAGCTCGAACCAGCTCCTCCCACCCGCTTGGAGCGCAAGCGCCGCAGCGAGATCCTATCGATCCTGAAACGCGCTGCCTGGCTCTGGATCCTCGTTGGCTGGATTTCAACCGCCCAGCAGTCGCGTGCCGACGAGCCCGCCGCCGCACTTCAGGAAAGCGCCAGCGCCGCTTATGCAGCAGCCGACTACGAGCGCGCCATCTCGCTGTGGCTGCAGGCCGGGCCCTATGACCGCCTGTCTGCCGATACCCTCTACAACATTGGAAACGCCTGCTATCGGCTCGGCTCACCGGGTCATGCCGCCGTTTATTTCAGGCGTGCGCTGGATCGCGATTCGTCACACGCCGAGGCGCGACAGAACCTGCGTTTTCTCTCCCGCAAGCATGGCGCGATCACCGTGCCCCGCCCGGATTACCAATACGTCCTTGCCCGCCTGCGCCTCGGAGCCTGGCAGGCGATTGTCTGGTCCGGTGCCTGGATGGTGGGGCTTGGAGTGCTGGTGTTCACCGCCACCCGTCCCGGTGCCAGAATCCGTCTGGCCGCGATCTGCGGATTCATTCTCGGTCCCGTGATGGCCTTGGTCGGAGGGCTCGCCTGGCACTACTATCCTGACGATTCCCAATTCGCTCCCTTTGACAAACAAGCGGTCGTGATCGCGGAAAAAGCCAGCCTCCACGCGGATGCGGCACGCACTTCTCCGGATGTCATCGATGCCCCACCCGGCTCGCTTTGCGAAGTGATCAAGGTCCGGGGTGAGTGGGCCTACGTCGGCTTCGCCACCAAGACCCGCGGCTGGATTCCGCTCAAGCAGATCGAACTGCTCAAGGTCAGCGAAACCCCGGCTCCACCAAAGATCGAGAAGCCAAGGGCGGATGGGAACAGCGCTTGATGAGAAAGCACTAAATTCTAAGCACTAAATCCGAAACGAAAAGGGGGAGACCGCGGGCTCTCTGGCGAAAGCTCTTCGTTTCGAATTTCAAATTTCGTGCTTCGAGTTTCCACTCATCAGGGCGCAGCAAAGAACTCCATCTGCTCCGGCACGTCGGGATCCTCGAAGCGCAGGGCGACGCCGATGAGTCTGACCGCCCGGCCATTTCCCCTGCTCCAGGCTTCTGTTAGAAGCTCCTCGAACACGGTCTCGTCGATCACCGGATGCGCGCGCTCGGCGGTGGTGCGCTCGAAGTCGGCGAACTTCAGTTTCACCACCAGCGACTTGATGACGCGGTCGGCGTGATGCTGGACCTGATCCTCTTTCAAGCCGACAAGCAGCTCCCTCATCGGAGCGAGCAGTTCCACCAGCGCCACCCGGTTTTCGGAAAAGGTCTGCTCGGAACCCAGTGACTTCCGCGTGCGGTGCGGGCTGACCTCGCGTTCATCGATGCCCCGGCAGAGGCTCCACAGTTCCAGCCCCCATTTCCCGAAACGACGCGCCAGCTCGATCTTGTCGAAACGCCTCAGGTCCGCGCAGGTCTCCACTCCCAACGCGGCAAGTTGTTCGCGCGACTTCTTCCCCACGCCCCACAACCGCCCGACCGGTAACGCAGCGACGAAGGCATCGACCTCGTCCGGCAGCACCTCGAACTGTCCGTCCGGCTTGTTCCAATCGCTGGCGATCTTCGCCACCAGCTTGTTCGGCCCGATGCCGGCCGACGCCGCCAGCCCGAC
>JANOBS010000243.1:0-3371 GCA_031411755.1 Luteolibacter sp.
CCCGCGATCCGGTCTCGGGGCGTCTTTGGTTCGGCGGAATGGACGGTCACCTCGGTCTCGCCTACTCGACCAACAACGGCACGAACTGGACCTACCTCGACACGCCATTTTCCAACACCGGCTTCTCCGAGGTGCGGGCCATCGATGCACAGGACGGCCAGGTGCTGGTGTGTGCGAAACGGTTCGGCGACACCTCTTTCAAGATCTACTATTCGTCCAACGACGGCAGCGTCTGGAATGAATGCACCAAGACGGGCTTCCGTTTTCCGAACGCCACCTACGTGGCACTCAATCCGCATCAGCGTGGTCACTTCTGGGTGGCCACCAACGGCCGGTCCTATGCACGATTCACACCCGGAGCGCAGGGCGAATGGCAGCAGCAGTTCTTCAATGCCATCGCACTCAACGAGCCATCCATCTCCGGACCCACCGCCGATCCGGATGGCGATGGACAGACGAATGACTTCGAGTTCATCGTCGGCGTCATCCCGACCGACTCGAGTTCGCGCTTCGTCCAGAGTATCGGGCAAACACCCGGGTTCCCGACTCGAAAGCAGCTTCAATTCTCCCCTCGTCTAACAGATCGAAGCTACGTCGTGGAGACCAGCACCACGCTCGGAAACTGGCAGCCGCTCACCGGATTCACCACCAGCGATGCAGGAAACGTGCGCACGGTCACCGACCTGAACGCGACGGAGGATGCAAAATTTTACCGGATGAGGATCGTGAGGCCGTGAGGTTCAGTGGCGAGGGGCAGCCCGCACATCGAAACCTCCATTGACCTTTTTCAGACGGCTGTGACTCAGCCCAAGATCCATCCCGATGTCTCCCTCGATCAAGGCCCCGGCGGCGGTTCGCACAGATGCAGAAGTCCCCAGCCATGCCCGTCCGGATCGACGAAGCTGTGTGTGTACATGAACCCGAAATCCTCTGGCTCGTCATAGGTCGTGCCTCCAGCGGCGAGGGCCTTTGCCACGAGATCGTCAACCTCCTGGCGACTCCCGCAACTGAGGTTGATCAGCACCTCCACCGCCTGGGCCGTGTCGCACACGGCCTTGGGGGTGAACTCGCGGAACTTTTCATGCGTGGCCAGCATGACCGAGATCGTGTCGCTGATGACGACACAGGCTGCCCCATCGCCACTGAACTTCGGATCAAGCGGGAAGCCGAGCGACTTGAAAAAGGCCTCCGACCGGGGCAGGTCGGCGACCGGAAGGTTGAGGAATATCTGTCGGCTCATGAGGTGGTTCTTCGATCTCTGCATTGACGAACGAACCTGCGGGTTGAGGACAGGACATCGTCTTTTTCCTGAAAGCGAGTCCTATTCGGTCAATGCCGTAAGGAGCGTGGACGTCTCCGTCCACAGCAAGATTCGCCGAAGGCTCGGCGCGAAGCGTTTGTCCAGCGGGCTGATTGATTCGAGCTTTGCTGTGGACGGAGACGTCCACGCTCCTTATGCGGATCAAAACGCTCCGTTGAATTTCCGGCCGGTCCAGAAGATGGCGAGGAGCAGGATGAGGGCGGTGACGACGGCCCAGTGCGACCAGAGTTGGACGCGGTTTTCGAGAGGGCGGGGTTCGGGCAGCGCGCGGATTTCCTTCACGAGGTCTCCGAGCTGATCCGGTTGGATCGAGCGGCCGTGGGCGACCTTGGCCATTTCCTCGAAGACTTCCGGACGGGCGGGTTGGCCGGTTTTCTCGATCTGGATGCCTTGGGCGAGGATGGTGGTTTCGACCGGTTTGTCCTCGGCTCCTCCGGCGGTGGCGCGGAGTTTCCAGGCACCGGGACCCTCGATCTTGAAGCGACCGTTGAAGGCTCCCCATGCGGCGTTGTTCGCCTGGAGTTCGATGCGCTGGGTCTTGCCATCCGGCGCGGTGACATCGACGGCGACAGTGCCGTCCTGAAGCGGTGCGCCGTTCGGATCGAAGGCATTCGCGTGGAGTGAAACGGCGTCTCCGGGAGCTGGGCGTTCAGGCGTGAAATAGAGCCGGACGCGCTGGCCCGAGGCCATGTTCCGCTGATACGACATCCAGCGGGCGACCTGGCCCCAGAAGCGGTAGTGGTAAAGATCCTCGACACCCTTGCGCCAGCGCCAGGCGGAGTCGATGCCCATGAAGAGAACCTTGCCATTTCCGGCGGCCTTGGTGACCAGCAGCGGGATCGGGCCGAACTTGCCGCGGCGGTTGCCGTGGACGGCGAGGACCTCGGTGCCGCCCTTGGCTTTCACGACCGGGGCGTGCCAGTAGAAGCCGGGAAGACGACGCCAGATCTGCGGGTTTTCCTCCTCGGTATCGCCCAGCATGGTGAGCAGCGAGCCACGGCCTTCGGACGTCAGGTTCAGCGGCGAGGGCGTGGCATCGGAAAGGCCGGTCTTCTGCGCCTCATCGAGCACCACCGGCATGAGGTCGGCGAGCTCGGTGTCGAGGAAGGAGAACTGGTTGCCCTGCGGTCCGGGGAGGAAGACGACGCCGGAGGCCTGGTTCTCGATCAGTCCACGGATGAGCGCGCACTGGTCCTTGGTGAGCTGGCCGGGAATCGCGCCGACATCGCCGAGGAAGATGACATCGTATTTCGCGAGGTCCTGGAGCTTCGAGGGGAACTCGCTGATGTAGTCGTGGCCCTCGCCGAGCCCGAGCTGCGGACTGAAGAGCAGGCAGGAAAGCTCGACACCGGGATCGCGGGAAAGCGCGTTCCGCAGGTAGCGGTACTCCCAGCGCGGATTGCTCTCGACGACCAGCACGCGGATTTTTTCCGGGCGGCCGGAGATGTTGAACTTGCGGGCGTTGTTCGACTCCACGCGCTCGCCATCGGCGACGGGGATCGAAAGTTCCAGGGTAGCGGAACCTTCCTTTTCGAGCTTCCAGAGGATCGAGTCGTAGGTTTCCACTCCGGGAAGCAGCGTGAGGTCCTTGGTCCGCTCGCGACCATTTTCATCACGCAGTCGAACGACGGTCCGCACCTCGCGATCGAGCGACGAGCGGATGGTGAAGGGGATCTGCACGTTTTCCCCGACGATGCCATAGGTAGGCGCAGTGACGGTGAGCAGATCGAGGTCGGGCAGGCGCACCGGGCTGCCGACGGGGATGGTGAAAAGTGGAATGCCGCGAAGCTTCATCCGTTGGGCGGCGGAAACCGGGGGCTGGCCGAGATTGAAGTCGCCATCGCCGATCATCACCACGGCGCGGAGGTTGTCCTCCTGTTCCAGCAGGCCTTCGATCGGCGAGGTCATGTCGGTGCCGGAGGTGCCGCTGGCATCCTCGGCCGGAGCGGTGGAAAACGGTTGGGTGAGGATCTCGTTCACACCATTCGCTTCGAGCGGTTTCCAAAGTTCACTGGCCAGCGCCTTCTTCACCCAGTCGGCGCGGGAAACG
>JANOBS010000244.1:0-1134 GCA_031411755.1 Luteolibacter sp.
CGGCAGCGTCTTTCCCCGTCGATTTCGTCTTGGAAAATCGACGGGCGTTTCCCATCGCGAGCCTTGTCTTTGTCTTTAAGGTGGCGGGCCTTATGGATACCACCCGACGCTTGTTGAAGAAGGCACCCGCTCTTTGCAACCACCTCTGGAAGCAGTGGCTCCGCCCGATGGCGGTGTGCGCCGCCATCGTCCTGCCCGTGAAATCCGCGCTGGCGGACCTCAACTGGGTGCCCACCGGATCCATGAAGCCGACGATCCTGGAAGGCGACATGATCGTGGTCAACAAGCTCGCCTACGACCTGAAGATCCCATTCACCCTCACCCGTCTGGCGGAATGGTCCGATCCCAAAAAGGGCGATATCGTGGTCTTGTTTTCCCCTGAGGATGGCTTGCGGCTGGTGAAGCGCGTGGTCGCCGGACCGGGAGACACCATCGCCATGAAGGACGACGTGCTCATCCTCAACGGCAAGCCCTTGAACTACCGCTTGCAGAACGCTGACTCCTTCAAGTCCGAGATCCATGAGGATTCCAAGCCGATCCTGGCGAAGGAGTCCCTCGGTGGACAAGATCACTGGGTGATGGCCTTGCCCAGCCGTGGCGCGATGCGGGATTTCCCGGAAATGACGGTGCCGGAGGGCCGCTACTTCGTCATGGGCGACTCCCGCGACAACAGCAAGGATTCGCGCTTCATCGGCTTCATTGAACGCAAGCAGATCGTCGGACGCGCCGAAGGCATCGTGGTCTCCGCCAACCTGAAACGCTACTGCCTGCCACGATTCGGGCGCTTCTTCTCGAAACTCGATGGGTGAGCGTGCGGCCGATTGATGAGAGAAAGTCGCTTGCAAACCCCGGCACTGAGGCGAAAGAACGGCATGCCCGATCACACCGCTGTTTCCCGCGATCTCATCCTCCCCGCCTTCTTCGGCGATGCCCTCGCCCTTGGCCCGCACTGGATCTACGACGCGGCGGAAATTTCCCGTCTCTATCCGCACGGAGTCACGACCTACGATGACCCCCGCAGCGCCTACCATCCGGGCAAGCAGGCGGGCGATTTCACCCACTACGGCGACCAGACGCTGGTGCTGCTGGAGTCCATCTCGAAGCGCGGAAAATTCGACTCCGCTGGCTGGAAGG
>JANOBS010000245.1:0-1483 GCA_031411755.1 Luteolibacter sp.
CCGGCAACATCGATCCCGCCAGCGTCGCCATGGTCCAATCTCCATCCCACGGCAGCGCAACCGTCGAAGCCTCCGGAAACATCGTTTACCGGCATGATGGCGGCACGTCCTCCACTTCTGACTCATTCACCTATCGGGTCAGCGGCAATGGCGGAGCCTCCACTGCGGCAACCGTCACGCTCACGCTGGCGGACAGCCTGCGGATTCCGAACGCCGCGCTCAATGTTCCATCCACACCGCCTTCGACAATCCTCCAGCTCGTTCCCGCGTTCGGTTCGCTCACCTTTTCCCAACCCGTCTGCATGGCCAGCCCTCCGGGAAACACCCGGCAGCTCTTCGTTTGTGAAAAGGGCGGCGTGCTCAAAGTCATCCCCGATGTCACTGCCGCAACTCCTACGGCGAGCACCGTACTATCACCGGCCAACGTCAGCTCGAATGGCGAACAGGGGCTTCTGGGCCTGGCCTTTCATCCCTCCTACGCGACCAACGGCTACTTCTACGTCTTCTACTCGGTGAACCAGGGAGGAGCGGTTTACGAAAGGCTCTCACGCTTCACCATGAGCAATCCCGCCGCGGCGACGCCAACGGTGGTCGCCGGGTCCGAACTCATTCTCCTCAACCAGCTCGATCAGGCCTCGAACCACAACGGCAGCGACCTCCATTTCGGCCCGGACGGCTACCTCTACGTCTCCCTCGGTGATGAAGGCGGGGCCGATGACCAGTACAACAACTCCCAGCGCATCAACCTCGATTTCTTCTCCGGGCTGCTGCGGATCGACGTGGATAAAAAAGCCGGATCGCTCGCACCGAAGGCTCACGCCTCCATTCCGCTCGATTCCGGTGTCGCCCGCTTCGCCATTCCTCCGGACAACCCTTTCGTCGGCATCACCACTTTCAACGGTGGCGCGGTTTCCGCCTCCAGCGTGCGCACCGAGTTCTGGGCCGTTGGCTTGAGAAATCCGTGGCGGTTTTCCTTCGACTCCGGCACCGGCGAACTCTGGCTCGCGGATGTCGGCCAGAACAACTACGAGGAGGTCGATGTCATCACAAAGGGCGGCAACTACGGCTGGGCCTATCGAGAGGGAAAGCACGCGGGCGTGAAATCCGGCCAGGCGCCCTCGGGATTCACCTCGATCGATCCGATCTACGAATACCGCCACAGCGGCCAGAGCTCGGACTCGAACTTCGAGGGAAACTCGATCACCGGCGGCGTGGTCTATCGCGGCAACCGCATTTCCAGCCTCCAGGGAGCTTACATTTTCGCCGATTACTCCACGGGAAACATCTGGTCGCTGCGACGCACCACAGGCGCTCCGACGGTCCAGCGCATCCTGGGCCAAGGCGGCATCGTCGCCTTCGGCACGGATCCCTCGAACGCGGATGTCCTCATGGCGGACATCGACAGCGGCGTCATCCATCGCCTCACCACGGGCAGCGGCTCGGAGCCATTTCCCGCGACCTTGACCGAGACCGGTCTCTTCAC
>JANOBS010000246.1:0-1091 GCA_031411755.1 Luteolibacter sp.
TGATGAAGACCCGCTCCGGCGACAACGTGCAGCTCGTCGATGTGCTGGAGGAAGCCGTCGAACGCGCCGCCAAGGTCATCGCCGAAAAGAACCCGGATCTCCCGGCCGAAGAAGCCGCCCAGATCGCGGAAATGGACGGTATCGGCGCCGTGAAATTTTCCGAACTCTCGCAGAACCGCCTCACCGACTACGTCTTTTCCTGGGACCGCATGCTCGCGCTGCAGGGCGACACCGCGCCGTATCTTCAATACAGCAACGTCCGCATCCTCTCGATTTTCCGCAAGCTGGACGAGCCCTTCGATGCGACCTCCGCGACCATTCTTCTCAACGAGGACGCCGAGATCCATCTGGCCCGGCTCATTGCCCGCTTCGGCGAAGTGCTGCCCACGGTCATCGAGGACTATCGACCGAACCTGTTGGCGAATTACCTGCTCGAACTAGCCCGCGGCTTTCACTCGTTCTTCGAGGCCTGCCCGGTGCTGAAGTCGGACGGTCCGGTGCGTGCCAGCCGACTCGCGCTTTGCGAGCTGACCTCCCGCGTCCTCACCACCGGCCTCGGCCTGTTGGGGATCAAGGTGCCGGAAAGAATGTGAGGAATCCGTAATTTTACGGTTTTCGCATTTCTCAATCGGCAATTCGCGATTAGTCCTTCGCCAGCCATGTCCACCCGCCCGCGACTGCCGTTCTACGTGATCGGCCACAAGAACCCGGACACCGACGCGATCTGCTCCGCGATCGGCCACGCCGCCTTGCTGCGCGCCACCGGCGAACCGGACGCCATCGCCGCCCGCTGCGGCGAGGTCCCCCAGCGCACCGCCTGGGCGCTCGAACGCGCCGGCATGGAGGCCCCCGAACTCGTCACCGATGTCCGCGCCACTGCCGGCATGATCTGCCGCCGCGATGTCGTTCAGGCCCACCTCGCCGACACCTTCCTCACCGCCTACCGACGGATGATTTCCAGCGGCGTGCGCTGCGTGCCGGTCACCGATGAGGCTGGCCACGTCCACGGCATCCTTCGTTATCTCGATCTGCTCGAACTACTGCTGCCCGATCAAACCGAAGGCCTCGCCGTTAGAACGGTGCACGCCTCG
>JANOBS010000247.1:0-1786 GCA_031411755.1 Luteolibacter sp.
GCGACGAGGCCGAGGGCGGCGGGGTAGAAGTGATCGAGCGCGCGACGCGTGTCCTCCAGCGAATCGAGGAGCATGAGCCAGCCGCGCTTTAGATTGGTCTGACCCTTGGTGAAGCGGTAGGTGCCGTCCTCGGCGTATGTGGAAATGTCGCGCGCGACCTCGGGATCGCGGTGGACTGTTAGACCGTGGTCCGGCTGGTCGACGAGGGCGAGATCGTCGGCATGAAAGAGCTGGAATCCGGAGCCGGTGGCGCGGATTTCAATCTGGCCGATGCGGTGGATGCCGTTCGCGAGCGACTGTTCGAGGAAAGCGGTGGGGGACATGGAGACTGTAAATGGTGAGTGGTAAATGGGGATTGGGTGCTACGATTCACACCTCACTATTTACCAATCACCTTCTGATGCGCGGCGTCAAAGTCCGCGATCTGGTCGAGAATGACGTCGGCGAGATGGCGTTCGGTGCCGATGGCGGAGGAGTAGTAGAGGGTCTTTTCCCGCAGGAGGTGGGGATTCTGGCGGAAGACCTCGCGCTGGGAGGCGGCGGGGCCGACTTCGGGTTCGATGCCGAGCATGACCGGGATGTCTTGGTAAGAGTGAAGGCCGTCGGAGATGAAGAAGGGGACGACGACGACATTGGGCGTGCTGGCGAACTCGTCCCACTTCGCGATGAAGGGCTGCTCCTCCATGTAGGCATCGGTGACGTGGGCGTAGCCGGCATCCGAAGCGATGATCAGGTCAACCTGGTCGCGGATCGCCTTGGTGGAGTTCTGGTTCAGCCCGGTGCCGTGGCCGGTGATGATGAGGGTGGTGTTGGCGGGATCGATGTCGGGCGCGACCTCTTTCGCGCGGCGCAGGATCAGGCCGGTCATCGACGGATGGACGCCGACCGGGAGGCAGTAGTGGAAAGTCTTTCCCCGGACGGTGGTGGTGGGGCCGGTGAGCTCGAGTTCGCGCGGGATCACGTCCTGGGTGAAGTAGCCCTCGCTGATGAAATCCGGGACGACGTAGATGTCGGTGCAGTCGGTGAGATACCAGGCCTCACGCATCGAGGGTTCCTCTTTCCAGAAGCAGCAGTGGACCTCCTTGAACAGGCCGCGGCGGCGGATCTCGTCGGCGTGGTCGAAGTAGGGCGTGGAGGAATCCGGGTTCTCGGTGGAGCCGTGGCCGACGATGAGGAGGGCGCTGTTGGGCTTCGGGGTGATCGGCATGCGCGTATTAAGGTCGGAAAATCGAAATCCCCAAATTCGAATTTTGGGCTTTTCTCGGGCGGGAAACGGTTCAGCGGTCGGGGGTGCCGTTCCTGTTCGAGACCCTCCAGCTTTGGTTCGACGAGTCCGCCCGCAGCGGGCCGGAGAACATGGCGGTGGACGAGTGGCTGCTGGCGACCGCGGAGCAGCCGGTGCTGCGGGTTTATCGCTGGGGGGAAAACTGGGGCAGCCTGGGGTATTTCGGGGCGATCTCGGAAGCACAGGAAACCTTTCCCGGGGTGAACTGGGTGCGGCGCTGGACGGGCGGTGGGCTGGTGGACCATCGCGACGACTGGACCTACACGCTGGTGGTGCCGATCGGCGATCCGCTGGCCAAGCTGCGCGGAGCGGAAAGCTACCGGCTGATCCACGGGGCGCTGGGCCAGGTGCTGAAAAGTGACGGTGTGCGGCTGAGTGCAGGCCACGAGGTCACCGGCGCGGCGGCCTGTTTCGAGAATCCCGTGGAGCATGATCTGGTGGATGCGTCTGGGAGAAAGCGGGCTGGGGCGGGGCAGCGTCGCACGAAGTCCGGGCTGCTGC
>JANOBS010000248.1:0-6910 GCA_031411755.1 Luteolibacter sp.
GACCTTCACGCCGTGCTCACGGCAGTAGTCGGCCACATTGCGGATCGCGGTGAACTGCGGCATGCCGACCCCGGCGATGACGCGGGTGGTGCAAATCGAACCAGGTCCAATGCCGACCTTGATCGCGCTGGCTCCGGCGGCGACGAGATCCTTCGCGCCTTGCAGCGTGACCACGTTGCCGGCGACGACCGGTCGATCGGAAAGCGAGCGGAGCTGGCTGATCACGTCCATCACCCGCGAGGTGTGACCGGTGGCGGCGTCGATGAAAAGTGCATCGGCTCCCGCTTCGATCAGCGCCTGACCACGATCATGACAATCCGGGCCAACCCCCACGGCGGCCCCACAGCGGAGGCGACCGGCCGGGTCCTTGGCGGCATTGGTGAAGGTGATCCGCTTTTCGATGTCGGACCCGGTGATGAGTCCGGCGAGCTTGCCGTTCACATCCACCAGCGGAAGCTTCTCAATGCGGTTCTGATAGAGAATGCGGCGGGCCTCTTCCAGGCTCGTGGTCGGCGGGGCAGTGACGAGCTTTTCACGCGGCGTCATCACATCGGCCACCTTCGCATCGGCGCGGTCGAGGTAGCGGATGTCGCGACCGGTGACCATGCCTTCAAGTTTCCCGTCGCCATCGACGACCGGGAATCCAGAAAACCCGTTCTCCGCCATGATCGCGCGGACCTCGTCGACCGACTGCTCCTTGCGGACCGTGTGCGGCTTGAGGATGACCGCGTTTTCCGAGCGCTTCACCCGGGAAACCATCAGCGCCTGCTCCTCGATCGGGCAGGCGCGGTGGATGACGCCGATGCCGCCTTCGCGGGCCAGGGCGATGGCCAGTTCGGACTCCGAAACGGTGTCCATGGCCGCCGAAACGACTGGGATGTTCAGCGGAATACCCGCCGTCACGTGGGTGGAAAGGTCCGCCTCACCAGGCAGAACCGTGCTCAGGCACGGGACCAGCAGCACGTCGTCAAAAGAAAGTCCGAGGGAAATCTCCGCCATGGGGGAGGCAATAGAGAGGCCCCCCCGGAATCAAGCGCGATCTCCGCGAGCAGCGGAAATTTTGCTCAGCGATTGGCGAAATCCAGCGGCGAAGGGACCGCCACGACGGCCATCCCGGCGAGCTGGGCCGCGATGATGCCGGCCGGAGCATCTTCCAGCGCCAGGCACTTTTCCGGGGCGACGCCTAGAAGCTTGGCCGCGCGGAGGAAAATGTCCGGAGCGGGCTTGCCGAGCGGAACGTCGTCCGCCGTGACCACTTCATCGAACCAGTCAGAAACCCCGACGGCCTGGAGCGTCTTCTCAATCACAAAGCGGCTGCCACCTGTCGCGATCGCCATCGGGATGCGGCGGGCGAGCAGGCTGCGGGCGAAATCAGCGACCTCCTCGATCAGCGTCAGTCCCTTGATTTTCTTGAGGAAGGCCTCGCGCTTGGCGAAGGCGACCGACTCGGGATCGAGCTTCAGACCATACTCATCGTTCAGCTCGACGACGATGTCCTTGGTCGGACGACCGCCCATCGCATAGAAGATGTCCTCCTTGAACACTCCGCCTGCTCCATGAAGCGCCAGTGCCTCGCACCACGCCTCAAAGTGCGCGGGCATCGAGTCAACGAGTGTGCCATCACAGTCAAAAATCACGGCTTCATAGCCGCTTTCCGGTAGTTCAAGGGGTCCGACCTGCGCCATCGCGCGGAGGGAGTAGCAATCGACCGACGAAACACAAGGGCGGAGAGGGAAAATTTCCGCCACGCCAAAGTCAGAGCTGCACGGTGAGGTCCCGATACTCTCCGGCGGCGACCGGTTTCGGCGCGTCTGGAGAGCTGAGGATTTTCACGTCTCCGGTGATGACCACTCCCGGCGAGAAGTTGACACGACCCTCGATCGTCAACGAGTTACAAGCGATCAAGCTCGGCACTCCGAGTTCGTCGAGCTGGTCGACGAGCTTGTAGGAATCCCCGAGCGACACGACCGGCGGGGCCCCATTTCGAGCCGCAGCGAGTCGGACCTGACCATCTGGCAAAACCTCGTAGGCATCCGAGCGGAGCGAGAACAGATCCCCGGTCGTCTTCACCGGAGCGAATCGGCTGCGCGGGACTTCGACCGCCGCAGAACCCTCGAAGCACTCGATCGCCGCGCCCATCGCGACCTCGAGCTGCACCACATTCGGGGAATTCTTGTCGCGCGGATCGACGGTTTTCTTGTTCCGGATCATCGGCAGCGGCAGCACGCCATCATCGGCAGCGAGCTGTTCCTTCAACAGATCCAGACGGAGCCAGAGGCTGTTGGTGTTGAAATAAAGGTGGCGGTCGATGTCCTGAAAGGCGTCGAGATCACAGTCCGGGCACTGGGCCACTTCGCGGAGCAGCAAACGGCCATCGGACGTGCGCCGGGCGAGATGCCCGCCCTTCCGGTCAGCGGCGGTTCGGCGCGTAACCTCCATCAGGAAAGGCGCGCCGCTATTGGCGAAATACTCGAGCAGCGAGCGATCGAGCACCGCCCCGAGGTTGTCGGAGTTCGAGACGAAGGCGTATTTCACTCCCTCGGCCAGCAGACGGTCCAGCCAGCCGCTGCCGATCAGCGCGGGAAAAAGATCTCCATGACCCGGCGGGCACCATTCGAGGTCGGGGTTCGATGGCCACTCGACCGGCAGCATCGTCGCGGCGTCGATCTTCGGGATCTGGTTCTGCATCAGCTCGACTTCGGAGGCCTCGGCAAATCCGTCGGCGCGATAGCGTTCGAGGTGATCGAGTGTGCCGCCGCTGGTGTTGAAGGAATTCATCAGCAGCAGACGCACCGGAGCGCCGGTCGTCTCCCGGAGCGACTGCACTTGGCGAACCATGAGGTCGAGAAAGGTCACGCCTTCACGAACCGGGAGGAGGCTCTTCGGCCCCTGCAATCCCATGCTGGTGCCGAGTCCGCCGTTGAGCTTGATGACCACGGCCTGGGCCAGCAACTCAGCAGGCACGGGCTTTCCGGACGCTACGTCTTCCAGCTTTGGAATCCCTTCCGCAGGAGCGATCTCGCCTTCGGAAATCATCCCCGTCTCATTGCGACAAAGCGCGTCGTAGTTGCGGCGAAAGGCACGGATCGCGGCATCGCCCATCCCGGCGTTGCGCATTTTCAGGTCAAAGGCATCGAAATTTCCCATGGTGCGTCAGAGGTCTACGCGAAACGTGAACGCCAGAATCGCCTCGGTCACGCGCGAAATCCCCTGCCCGCTCAGCGTTTCGCCTTCAGCCAGATGTCGGCGTAGTCCAGCCACGCCATCCAGTCCTCCTCATTCATCGAATGCCCACCGGGCCGGATGAAATAGCCGAGGCGGGAAGGCATCAACTTGCCGACTCCCGGCATTTCCTTCGCGCCGATCCCCTCACCCGCGACCAGTTGGTAAACCGGATCCGCACCCAGCAGCATCGCGAACTGACCCTCGGGATTCGACCAGACATCGCCGACCGCACACGAAAACAACACCGGACGCGGCGCACAGAGCGCGACCAACTCGTGCTGGTCAAACTTCAGCCGCTCCGTGTTCTTTCCAACCGCATTGAACTTCCCGCAGAACCAGTGCGGAAACTTCGTCGTGATGATCTCAGCGGTCTCATGAGCGGGCCGACCGTTCTTCGGATCGAGCGGCTGCTCGGGCAACCTGCTCGGAGCCGTGCCGCCGCAACCGGCCTGCGTGGGGATTGCCAGCGCAATCCGCTCATCCATCGCCGCCGCGAAAAGGCAGGCCTTTCCATTCCGCGAATGCCCCACCGCCGCGATCCGCTTGGCATCGACTTCGGGTTGTTTCTCCAGCACATCCACCATCCGGGAAAATCCCCACGCCCAGCAGGCCAGCGTCGCCGGGGCCGAGTCTGCCGCCGTTCCCGGGGGGGCGGAAAATTCCTTCACCCTGACCAGCGCCACCTCCGCCTGATCGCGGACGAAATCCCCACTGTAAAAGCAAGCGAAGCCATAGCCGCGACCGATGATCACCTCGATCGGCCAGCCCTTGTCCGTGGCGCGCGCCGCGTCTTTCCCAACCATCCCCGGAGGAGTCGCGATCCCTTCATCTGCTAGAAGCGCGTGGTTGCCCTTGAAATTCATCCCGAGAAACGTCGCCACCGGACCCTGCCGCTGATTCGGAATCACCAGCAGCAAATGAGCCGTGGTCTCCGGCTTGGTGAGATGGACCTCCAGCTCCTTCAGCGTCGCCTTCCCACCCAGCCAGGCCTTGTCCTCATGAAGGACCTTCACCTCCATCGACCCCGTCTTTTCCGGCATCATCCCATACATGTCCGTCTGGAATAGCCTCCGCAGCTCCGGCGCGCGGGTCTTTTTCCAATCCTCGGCGGTCTTGACCACCGACCCGTCCTGGCCAGTCAGCGGATCAGGAATTTCGACCGCCATGGCAGATCTGAAAAGCAGGCAAGCGATGAGAAAAGGGTGGATGTTCACGAGATCGGATGAAGCAGAATGAAAAAAGTTTACGCAACGGCAAAACCCAGGAAAACTCAATACGTGCATGAGCCTGAATGAATTATCGCAAAGCTGAGCTGCTTACCAATGCGCGGGTAATTACGAGCATGGCACGAAATTTGCTGCATTTTTCCTGACTGGCGCTTCAATGGCTCCCAGCGGCACCCCCGCTGACCATGGCCGAAGCTTCACTCCATCAATCGCTGTCGCAACAGCAAACTCTCGCGCCCCAGATGCGCAAGAGCCTGGAGATCCTTCAGGCCTCCACGCTGGAACTTTCCCAGCTTGTCCGCGTCGCCCTCGAAACCAATCCGGTCCTCGAAGACATCACCGAAAGCACCTCGCTCGACGAACTCAGCCCCGATCCCGAGGAGGCCGATTCTCTCGATTACCTGAACGAGACCGACGACGACTGGCGCGACCGCTCAATCCTCGAAGGCCGCAGCTCCCCCTGGACCTCCGAGGACGAAGAGCGCCGCCAGCGCCTCTACGACTCGATCGTCGCCCCGGAAACCCTTCAGCAGCATCTCTCCTACCAGCTCGACCTTTCCATGGTCGAACCCGGCGTCCGCGAAGCCGGAAAGGCCATCATCGCCAACCTCGATGAGCGCGGCTTCCTCGATCTCCCCGCCAAGGAACTCGGCGTCCGAATGAGCCTGAAGCCCGCCGACCTCAAGGCCGCGCTCACTCTCATCCAGTCCTTCGATCCCCCCGGTGTCGGCGCGGAAAACATCCCGCAGTCCCTCCTCATCCAGCTCGAACGCGCCGGCGAGGAAAACACGATCGAATACAAGATCGTCCGCGACCATCTCGAGGACCTTGCCAGAAAACGCTATCCGCAGGTCGCCCGCGCTCTGGGCACCACGGTCGAGCGCATCACCGAGGCCGCCTCACGGATCGGCCGCCTCACCCCGAACCCCGGCGGCGATTTCGATCCGACCGGAAATCCCTACATCCTGCCCGATGTCGTGATCGAGCGCAGCGAGGATGGCGACTGGATGGCCAGCCTCACCAACGAGCACCTGCCGAATCTCCGCATCAACGATTTCTACAAGGACATGATCGGTCGCAGCAAGACCGACACCAAGACCCGACAGTTCCTGCGCGATCAGATCCGCGACGGACGCAGCCTCATCCGCTCGATTTCCCTCCGTCAGGAAACCATCCTCGCCATCTCCTACAAGCTCATCGAGCACCAGGGAGCCTTCCTTTCGAAGGGCGTGCGGCACCTGCGACCGCTGACGATGAACGACATCGCAGATCAACTCAATCTCCACGCCACCACCGTTTCCCGCGCCGTGGCTGGAAAGTATATCTTCACCCCGCACGGCCTCATGGAAATGCGGGCCTTCTTCGCCACCGGCTATCAAACCGCCGACGGAGCCGAGGTTTCCAACGCCGGAGTCCGCCAAGCGATCCAGCAAATCATCGCCCAGGAAAACCCAGCCAAGCCCCTGTCCGACGACGCCCTCGCGAAACAGCTCATGGCCCAAGGAATCGAAGTCGCCCGCCGCACCGTCGCGAAATACCGCGAGCAACTCAACATCCTGCCGTCACATCTGCGGAAGTCGTTTTAAGGGATTTACGACCAGTGGGCTCGATAGTTCGGTACTTGCAGATTCATGAAAACATGGGAATGTGTTTTTGTGCGCACGACTATTGAGCTCCCTGATCCCCTGTTTCGTGAGGTTAAAGCCACCGCAGCACGACAGGGCATGCTTCTAAAAGATTACGTAACCGAGGCTCTTCAGGACAAGTTGGCCAAGCGACCAACCCATGCGGAGAAGCCGTGGATGAAGTTCGCGGGGATTGCCGCCAATGACCCGGAGATGGTGGCGGAACTCAAGCGCATCGAGCAGATTGTGGACGAGAACTTCGGACAAATCGAAGAGGAGGAGTGGAAATGATCGTCGATACCAACGGGCTTTCGGCTTGGTGGCTCAACGAGGCGTCTTTCATCCGGCACATCGAGCAGGCAGACCGCCTCTGCGTTCCGGTTCCGGCTCTGGCGGAATTCCGCTTTGGCATCCTTAAGTCCCGGTTCAGGGAAAAGATGACAGCTTGGCTGGATGACGCGCTCACTACCACCACGGTGCTCGTAGCGGACGACGCCACCACCCGCCACTATGCGGAAATTCGCCTTCAACTCGCGTCCGCTGGCACGCCCATTCCAATGAACGATCTGTGGATCGCCGCCATCGCCCGCCAACACAAACTGCCGGTCATCAGTCGCGATTCTCATTTCGACCATGTTGCCGGACTTACCCGAATCGAGTGGTGAATGATCGCCTGTGTTCGCATTAGAGTGCGAGCTTGCACTTGTGACGAAGCGTTCGCCTTCTTAGCCAAAACCGACCTGCAAATATGATCGGAAGTCCAGTTGCGGATAGTAGTACGATCAAACTTCGCCGAGCACCATCTGCCGGCGGCATCGCTTCATTCGCATCAAG
>JANOBS010000249.1:0-1381 GCA_031411755.1 Luteolibacter sp.
CCCCCCGCCCGGGCTTTTTTTTTTTGCCCCGGGTTGGGGATTTTCCCCATTATTAAAAAAACGTTTTTTTTGATCGCGGGGCCATGGGTTTGGGGGGGGGGGTAGAAAGATCGTTCCTCCGGTGGGCGGATTCTAGCCTAGGACGCGCCAGACGAAATGAGAAAATCACGCAAGACTGAGATGTCTCGGATTTTCCCTCAGTAGCGGAAATGCCGCTTCAACGAGAGGAAGGGCTTTTCGAGAAGATTCCAGCTCACCAGCGCGGCGGAAAACGTCAGGAGGGTCGCGACGATCATGAACAGCGCCACCGACGTGGCTCCATTTCCCGCGATCCCGACGATCCACTTCGGATAAAGCACATCCTTCAGCCATGGATCGAAGAGGTAGTGCAGAAGGTAGAGCCCGTAGCTGTATTTTCCGAAAGCGATCAGCACCCGTCCGGAAAAGGCCCGATTGATCCGGGAAAGCGGCTGCATCACCTGCATCAGCAAGGCCCCCCAGAGGAAGGGCGCGAAGGGCACGAGGGAGATCTGCACCGGGAAAATCAAACCGAGAAGGGAGATCCCTGCTGCGATGAGCCCCACCTTCGGCGCACGATTCATCCACTCCTGCCAGCGCTCCCGATCACGGAAAACAATCGCCAGCAGCGCCCCGGCGGCGAGTGTGTTCAGCCGCGTGCCGGTAAAGAGATACGCGCCCACCGGATTTCCTGAAAAGTGCAGGGCGAAGTGGATGACAGGGGCGAGGATGACCAGGGAAAGGCAGACCTTTTCCAGCGACCGACGGCTCAGGAACCTCACCAACAGCGGCCAGACCAAGTAGAATTGCTCCTCCACCTCCAGCGACCAGAAGTGGGAGAGCGAAACGCCTTCCGGCGAGACCAGCCAGTCACCTTTCAAGGTCGCACCGAGGTTTGAGGCGAACAGCCAGTACCACGCAGACGAGTCCGGTCCGGCGGGCCTTGTCAGAAACACCCCGATGAGGATCGCATAGTAGAGCGGAAAGATCCGGACCGCACGGCGCAGGTAGAAGACGCGGAAATAACGGCCGGTGGTCTTCGGTGCATCCAGCAGGATCCCGGTGATCAGGAAGCCAGACAGTACGAAAAACAGATCCACTCCGACAAAGCCCCCACGCAGCAAGCGGAATCCGGCGTTCGAGTCATCGACCAGCCCGCCGACCGTGACGAAGTGGCTCCACATCACCAGCATGATGGCCAGGCCGCGCAGTCCATCGAGCGCCGGAGTGTGGCGCAACCCGGTCTGCTGGTCTGAACTCGGGTCCATCGGGTTGAAACAAAAAAGCGGCGACCGGTTCCGGTCGGCGCTTAGAAGTGGGGTCAGGCCTCAGGCGTCTTCTCGTCGATCGCGGCGACGACCGC
>JANOBS010000250.1:0-9579 GCA_031411755.1 Luteolibacter sp.
AGGTCGTCGAGCAATGCCTTCACGCCGTCGGCTGTCGTGACCAACTGCTCGCGCACCATTTCCTGTCGGATCACCTCGAGCTGACAGGTTGGCAGGTAGCTCTCAGCGGTGGGGTCGAGGGAAAGAACCAGCTCGTGGGCGGCGCGTTCCTGGCGATAGAGCGTGCGGACATTGGCCAGCAGGCGCTCCATCTGCTTGGTGATCGCGGCGAGGTATTCCTCGCGCGACAGGAAGGTGATGCGGCGTGTCTCGGTCAGGGCGCGGTTTGGGCCTTTCTCTCCCGGGTATTTGTCCGCCACCTCGACCACGAAGGAAACCGAGTCGCCGACCTGCAGGTCTGGCAGCTCCTTGCGGTAGTCCCAATCGAGTTTCTGTTCGCCGGCACCTGCGCGCACGGGGGTCGGTAGCGTGATGATTTTCTCAGGGCGGCGGTTGACCCGGCAGGTGATCGTGGTGGTGCCGATGCCGTGGTCGTCGTTCGCGCGCACCGCGAGTTCGAGCGGGCGTCCGAGCATCGCGTTGAGGTTCATCTCGGGCGAGGTGATCTCGACGCGGGGCTCCTGGTCCGATGCCACCTGCAGATAATACCGTGGGCTGGTGAATCCGAATCCGTGATCCTTTTCCACCCAGGCAAAGTTGTAGCCCTTTGAAGCATCCACTTTTTCATCAATGACGAGCCGCCGCCCGCCATCGCTGACTTCCAGTTGAAGCGGCTCCTCGCCATCGCGATGGAGGACTGCGTCGCGGATCGCCTGGTCGAGTTCCAGCTCCCAGTGAATCTTGGTGTCCTCCGGAACTGTTAGAGTCAGGGCCTCGACCGTTTCCTTTGCGCGATCGAGATAGCTGGGGAATTCGAGGCTGACTTTGACGTCCTTGATCCGCGGTGCGGAGATCACTCGGACGTGGTGCCACTCGCTCCTGGCATCGCCCGCATCGATCCGGTAGCTGAAATCCCGGGATGCGGAGTCGATCTTGTATTCCGCCTGCCCGTTATTGATCGGCAGCTCCATCTCGCGGGGAGTGCCATCTCCGGTCTGGAGCAGCAGCTCGGCGCTTTCGGGAACATCTCCCGAGACCCCGACCAGGATCTGTGCGCCGGAACCTTCCTTGATCACGAGATCGGCGTTGCCAATGGTGATCCTGGTTTTCGTCGGGTAGGCAACCGTCACCCATGGGGCGAAGATGCGGGTGAGTCCGGCGGCAAGGAAGGGTCCTTTGAATGCCGCGAAAAGCAGAACCGCCGCTCCCAGCGCCATCGCAATCCGCGCCGGGATCCGCAGGCTGGCGAGGCTGACGATTTTCTCAGGCTTCAGGCCGACCGCCGCTTCCTCGGCCTTGCGGAGCGTTTCGTCGCAGAGCGCCTGGGAGGTGCCGTGGGAGGCACCGGTTCTGGCGAGTTCGATTCCCGAGGTGAGGAGGCTGTTGAGTCCACCTTGCTGTTTCTCGATCTCCATCGCTGTCTGCGTGGAGTCGAAGGCCAGGAGTTTGCTCCAGCCGTGTTTCCATGCCTGATGGAGGGAGGCTGTTAGAATGACGAGAAGGATCGCAGCCCGCCCGATGCCGGGAAGGTAGGCATAGCGGTCGATAAGCATTCCCAGGAAAAACAGCGGGATGCCCCAGCGGCACAGCGCCAGCAGGCCGGAAGCCTGATGCTTCCTTTGCATGCGCGTCCAGACCGCCCGCACGCAGGATTCGAGAGCCGGATTTCGGGTGAATTGGGTCATGGCAGATCGTGTTTTCTTCTCAGGATCCATTCGGCACCAAGCAGGCCGACAAGCATCAGGACAACGATCCAGTTGTCCCAAAGCGGGCGCTCCGAACGCACCGTCGTCTCGACTGGGGAGCTTTTCAGAAGCGAGGAAAGCTTCGAGAGATCGCGGATCCCGAGGGACGCGCCGCCCGTGAGCGAGGCGATCCGTTTCATGTGGTCGATGTCCGCATCCGTGCGGGTCAGTTCCTGTTTGACCTCCGCGACCTGGAACTCCGTGGTGTTGGAAACCTCCTGGTCGTCCTCATTCGCCTCGACGCGGTATCTGCCTGCGAGGGACGGGGTGAAGAAGCCTTCGTAAAGTCCCGGGGTGGTCCGGTCCGGCTGGAGGCTCACGCGTTGCTGGAGGGCATTGCCATCGACTCCTTTCACCGAGATCTCGAAGGATGGCTGGGAAACCGGCTCGTAGTTTTCATCGAGCACGTGAGCGTAGAGGCGCGCCTGCTCGCCGCCGTGATACGTGGTGCGGTCGGTCTCGAGGCGGATGCGCATGTGCTCGCCCATCAGGCGTGAGAGCGTGAGGAACTGGATCGACTGCGACCAAACGCGCCAGTGGTATTTGTCGCCCGTCTTGAAGCGCAGGCGCCAGAGCCGGTCGGTGGCGAGCGACATGCATTTGCCGGTGCCGTAGCGCTGCCATGCGACGAGCGGGTAGCGTTGTTTTCCCTCGGCGGTGTCGGAAAGCGTGGCCAGCACCGTGGCTCCGGGCTTGGCACCGAGCAAGGGCGGGAGATGGTCGAGCGGTGCGACGCGGCTCCAGATCCGGTCGTTTTCCTCGGGCTCGTTCTCCAGCACCATCACCATGCTGCTGCGCCCTTCGGAGGTCAGCACGGGATAGGCGGATTCGGAAGTGAGTTCCCATTTGCTGTCGGGATCGAAACGAACCGGCAGCATCGATTCAACCGGGGTGCTGGCGAAGGACGAGGGCGTGTTCATCGGTCCGCAGAGCACGAGCAGGGAACCGCCACGGTCGCGGATCAGCTCTTCCAACAGGCCGAGCTCCTCGGGCGTGAAGAATGCGGAATCGACATCACCGAGGATGACGAGGTCGTATTTGAAGGCCTCCTCGCGCTTCGAGGGGAAACGCTCGATGTATTCGGGCGAGTTGCGTGCGAACTCGGGCCCGGCCGACGAGGAGATGAAGGTGGTCTTGAGGCGCGGGTCGCGCTTGAGGATGGCGCTGAGGTAGCGGAACTCCCAGCGGTTGTTGCCCTCGATGTAGAGCACATTGACCTTCTCGTTGACCACGCGGATGCTGCGCTCAAGGCGGTTGTTTGCCACCGACACCTCGTCCTCGAAAGGCTCGATCGCCACCTCGATCCGTGCCGCGCCCTTTTCGTAGAGGTCGACATTGAACTCGATGTCCTCGAACTGCAGCCCGCCTTCGAGACGCACCCGTTTCTGGGAAACCTCGCGGTCGTTGAGTTTGACGGTGAGCTTCGCGGTGCGCCGCTCGTAGCCTTTCGACTGGATGTGAACCCGCACCGGCACCTGATCCCCGGAGAAAGCGACTTCCTGCATCACGATGTTGCGGATCGAGACATCATCGGGATCGGGCAGGCCGAGAGGCACGGTGAAAACGGGGATGCCACGGGCTCCGAGATCGCGGAGCACGGCCTCGGAGCGCTGCGAGGTGGTGTTGTCGATGCCATCGGAAAGCAGGAGGATGCCCGCAGGGGGGACTCCACCGGAGTTGGCAACCGCCTCAAGCGCGGCCGCGATGGAGGTTCCTTGATCCGTGGGTTTCAGTTTTTCCAATTCCTTCGACGTGATGAAATTTCCGTCACTGATCAGCCGCGATGCCTCGCCGAAGGTGTGGTAACTGATGTCCAGCCCACCACCGAGGGACTCGATGACCGGCCGGGCTGAACTTGTTAGAATGGATCCCGCCAGGTCGAAGCGCGACGAGTTGGAGATCGCCTGACGTTTGTTGGAGTCCAGCCCCATCACGAGCGAATCGGCTTCCGTCTTGTCATCCAGAGAGATCATCCCCAGCGCCACAGCGGCATCCGCCACGTCTTCGGAGCGCTTGCGCTGGTCCTTCATCGACATGCTTTCGGAAACATCGAGGAGCACCGGCAGGCCGCGCACCCTTGTGTGGGTTTCTTTCACGACAGCGGTTGGCTCTAACAGGGATGCCACGATCATGGCGAGGGCCAGCAGGCGTGCGACGGCGAGGGACACGCGCATCCAGAGCGGTAGACCCCATGGGCGGCGGTAAAGGTAGAGGCTCAGCAGAACGATCGCGGCGAGAATCGCGACGAGGATGCCGGTCGGCAGGGGGCGGGCCAGGAAGACCCGCTCGATTTGGGCGATGATCAGGATCGAGTCAGACATCTTTCACTCCGTTGAGGGTTTCCGCAAGGGGCTCCGTTTGCCTGCTCCTGGCCAGCTTGCCCTTGTGAAGGCGGTCGGCGAAAAGGCTCTCGGCGGTCAGGAGGATGAGCGCTGCGATCATGAAATATTTCCAGTAGGAGCGGCCGGTGCGGGAGGTCGTGATCGCCGCCGCAAGCTCCGCTTCGGACTTGGCCACCGTGACATCGATCCCCTTCAGGTTCGCCTCAAGGTCGGATGAGCTGAGCGAGGCGACTTCCGATTCGCTGACGTTCACATTCACCGCCACTGGCATGCCCGGTGCCTGGACGCTGACCTTGGTTTCGTAAAAGCCCGCCTCATCCGTTTTCTGAAGCATCGCCACGAATTGTTTCCCGTGCTCGCGGACCGGGACGGTCACGGATTGTCCCGAAGGCGTGTCGAACACCGCGTCGTTCGCATCCGGTTGCTCGACATAGGAGAGCGAAAGCGAGTCCCCGACCGTTCGGGGTTGCTCGAACTCGCGTCCCGCGAGGTAGGTCACGATCTGCTGCATGAGCATCGGGAAAACCGGTGTCAGCGCCATGTTGTTCCAAGTGGTTTCCGCCGAAGTGGTGAACTGGAAGACGTGTCCGCGCCCGAGCGAGTGCTCCAGCAGGACGGGGGCTCCGCTGCCGGCCAGGCTCAGGACGGCAAAGCTCGAAGCGCCCGGCTCGGCCTCCAGGCGGGTGAAGAATTGGGTTTCGCTGAAAAGGTCTTCGGGAAGCGAGCGGAGCGGCTGGCAAACCGTGTGGTCGGGCATGGCTGGATCCAGCGGGCTGCCTGCGCCCGCCTTGTTCCGACAGTCAACGAGCTTGCCGATTTTTGCAGGCAGCAAGGGGTTCTCGCCGCTTGCGGAATGATCGTTCCACGACTGGGCTTTCACGTTCGGTCCGGCAAACCACACCAGGCCATTGCCCTCGCGGACATGGCGGGAAAGCTGATCGACCTGCTGAGCGGTGATCTCCGGAACATCCGCGAGCACGATGACATCCACGGCCGAAAGATTCTCCGACGGAAGCGAAAGCCAGGGGATGGAGCGCACCTTGTAGTCCTCGTCTTCCGAACCCTCGGCGCGGGCGAGCAGCGCCGACATCAGGAGGCGTCCCGCATCGCCATCGGAGCCATCGACGCAGAGCACGGAGACGCGGTCCTTCACCACCGCGACCACGCGGCGGACGTTGTCGGTGGGCAGGAGATCGCCGGTGATTTCCGCGGTGATCCGGGTCGGGCCGGGATTGAGGAATGGGACGAAAAGCGAAACCGTCTCGGAAGCACCGGGAGCGATGACCGGGATGATCTTGGTGTCGATCTGCGCACCCTCGACGCGACACTGGACCTCGACGCTGGGCACGGGCTCGGTGCCGAAGTTGGTCACGGTGGCCTGATAGCGGGCGGTGGTGCCCTTCCGGAGAACACCGGAGACCAGCTTGAGATCGGTCACGGCGAGGTTTGCGGGGGTGCCCTGCAGTGGCACGATGAAGAGCTTCGCGCTGTTGCGCAGGTCGGCGAGCGACTCATGGAAACGCTCCGAGGATTGCCTCCAGTCCCGCGCCTGCACGTCGGTGATGAAATGGATCTCCTTCTGCGGAGCCTCCATGTCCCCGGCCAGTTCCTTGAGCCGCTTCGGAACGCGGTCGAGATCCAGTCCCATGGGGGCGACCTTTGCTTTCCCGAGGATCGCCTCGAACCTTGTGCGGTCGAAGGCCATGTTGCGGACAAGCACCTGGTCATCGCCGCCTAACAGGATAAGCGACACCGGATCACCGGGCTGGATGTGTTCGCTGATCACCTTCACCTGTTTCAAGGCGCGCTGGAATCGGGTCGCACCTTCCTCGCCGTGGCCCATGCTGAAGGAGGCGTCGAGCGCGATGACGACCCCGGCGCGGGGTTCTCCGGGAAACCAGCTCGCCATCCCGGCTTTCCACGCAGGCTTGGCGAGGGCGAAAACGAGAAGGAGCAGCGCGAGGCAGCGCAGGCAAAGCAGCAGCAAATCACGAAGGCGGATCTGCCGGGAACGCACCCGCACGTTGCGGTTCAGGAACTGCATGGCCGCCCATGGCGTCTTCTTGAACTCATGCTTGTTGAGCAGATGCGCGAGGATGGGCAGGGCGATGCCGAGAGCCCCCAACAGCAGGAATGGATTGAGAAAACTCATTGGCGCGCGCCCACGGAGGGGCCCATTTGATTGAGCGAGCGTCCTTCCAGGAACTCGCTGAGCAGGGCGTCGAGTGGTCGCGATGTGTCGACGAGCGAGTAGTCCACTCCGCTGCCGATGCAGCCCGACCGCAAAGCCTCAAGGAAGGCGTTCAGGTTTTTCATGTAGTCCTCCTTGATCCGCTCCGGCTGGGTGATCAGTTCCTCCTCGCCCTCCAGCCCGTCGAATTGCCAGGTGCCCTTGAATGGAAACTGCAGCTCGTAGGGATCGAGGGTGTGGAAAACGATCACGTTGTGGCCGCCGAACCGGAGCCGCTGCAGGCCGCGCATGACATCCTCCACATCGGATAGAAGATCGGAGATCAGGATCACGAACGAGCGCCGCTTGATCTGGAGCGCGATGTCGTTGAGCTGGCTGGCGATGTTGGTTTTTGGCGACGGTTTGATTTCCTTCAGGGTCTTCTCGATCTGCAGGATGATGCTCATCGCCGAGCGGGGTGGCAGGTAGGCTCGGAGCTTGTCATCGAAGACGCTCAGGCCGACGGAATCCCGCTGCGAGAGGATCAGGTAGCTGAGCGCCGCGGCGAGATACTTCGAGTATTCCAGCTTGCTGACCTTGTCCGAGGCGTAGGTCATGGACGAACTCGCATCCATCAGGATGTGGCAGTCGAAGTTGGTCTCCGCCTCGTAGAGCTTCGTGTAATAGCGCTCGGTTCTTCCAAACACCCGCCAGTCGAGGTCGCGGATCGCATCGCCCGGCGCGTATTGCCGGTGGTGCGCGAACTCGGTGCTGAATCCTTTCAGCGGACTGCGGTGGGCGCCTGCGCGCAAACCTTCCACAATCTCACGGGCGATCAGCTCGAGGTCCCCGATTTTCTGGAGAATCTCGGGATAAAGGTAATTGAGGTTGGGCAGGTGTTCGGACATCGTTCAGCGCTTGGGATTGGTGGGACAGGTGCCTTGTGGCACTTACTTTTCCCCGCCAGCCGGGATCTCCTTGAGAAGCCGGTCCACCAAGCTGTCCGAAGTCATTCCTTCCGAGCGTGCCGCGAAATTCGGGATGATCCGGTGCCTCAGGATGGGCACGCAGACTGCCTGAATGTCTTCGATCGAAACATGGCAGCGACCCCGCAAGGCGGCGCGTGATTTCCCGGCGAGAATCAGGTTCAGCGAGGCGCGCGGGCCGGCTCCCCAGGCCATGAATTTCTTCACGAACTCCGGAGCCTCCGGCTCGTCGGGGCGGGTCGCACGGACCAGGGAGGCGGCGTATTCGAAAACATGATCGGCCACCGGAATGCGTCTGACAAGTTGCTGGAATTCGAGGATGGTGGCTCCATCCAGCACCTTGTTGATCTCCGGTTGCACGGCGCTGGTCACGCTGCGCATGATGTCCAGTTCCTCATCGCGGCTCGGGTATTTCACGAGGATGTTGAAGAGGAAGCGGTCGAGTTGCGCCTCGGGGAGGGGATAGGTTCCTTCCTGTTCGATCGGGTTCTGGGTGGCCAGCACGAAGAATGGCTTGTCGAGCTTGTAGTCCACGCCGCCGGAGGACACACGCTTTTCCTGCATCGCCTCGAGGAGGGCGGCCTGCGTCTTCGGCGGGGTCCGGTTGATCTCGTCGGCGAGGAGAAGGTTGGTGAAAACCGGGCCTTCCATGAACTTGAATCGCCGGGCGTGGGTTTCGGGGTCCTCCTGGAGCAGCTCGGTGCCGGTGATGTCGGAGGGCATCAGGTCGGGCGTGAACTGGATCCGCTTGAACGACAGGGAGAGGGTCTTCGCCAGGGTGCTGACCAGAAGCGTCTTCGCCAGTCCCGGCACCCCGACAAGCAGACAATGGCCCTGAGCGAAAATGGCGATCAGCATTTCGTCGATGACATCCTCCATGCCCATGATTGCCTTGCGCAGCTCTTTCACCACTTGATCCCTCGCTTCGCCGAGCTTCGCCACGGCTTGTACATCGTCAGTCGTCGTGTTCATTGAGTATCGTTCCTAAGATTGGTTTGGAGTACGGGCAGCAGAAACGGAAGTCCCCGTATTATCGGTCAATTGGCAGTCCGCACTGGTCAGGTCCCCCCCTACGCAAAAATTACGTAGATCTATCCTTGAAATCCCTCCGATTTGGACTGCAAGCGCCGGTGGTGAGCTTTCAATCGGATCGGATGTTCTCCTTTCCGAAGCATTCTTCGGGGGCGACGTTTTTCATCGGATCGGGCTGGCTCTAAGCGCTCAACCCATGCGCCACTCTTCTGGCGCTACCCGCCTTGGGGAAACCCGGGAGGCATCCGGTCCTCCGCCGTCCGCGACGGCGACTGGAAGCTCATCGAGTTCTACTGGAAAAAAGGCTTCGAGCTTGATGACCTCTCCAAGGACCCCAGCGAGCAGCATAACCTCGCCGAGAAGATGCCGGACAAGGTCACCGAGCTCAAAGCCCAGCTCCAGGCCTTCAAGAAAGACACCGGCGCGATCCTTCCCATCACCAATCCCAAGCCTGATCCTTCCTTCAAGAAGGGGTGAGGCCTTGGACTGCGGCAGCCTGCTGCCGCTTTCCCGCCGCCAGCCTGCTGGCAAGGTTTCTGAAGGCCTGAAACTCGATTTTCGGGACTCGTAACTGACCCTCGCTAACGCAATGATTGAAAAGAGTTCGATGAGGCCAACTTTCGCATTAAACTGTTCGCATGAACTGTTCATCAAGATCCCATGTCGCTTCAATCTCCCCTGGTTGAGACCTGCCCTCCTCCGTCGCCTGAGCGACTGCGGTTCCTGCATCGCATCGGAGAACTCCCGATCAAGCCCGCCGCCCGTGACTACTACGTCCGTTGGGCGGAATCCTGGATCAAGGCCAGAGGCCACCAACCAAGCGAGCGCACTCAGGCGTATTTCGACACCCTCGGACGCTCCACGAATCTGGCCGACTGGCAACAACCCCGAGGGACGGAGGGGTTTTAGACGGAGCGACTGCGAAGCCCGAAGGGCGAGGCGGCGGGTGGAGCCACCGAGTCAATTCCGCCAGGCCATCGATGCGTCACGAATTCTGGCCGTGGATGTCCTCGCCATCCCCTGGGCTTCCTCCTTTGACTGGCAGGGCCTGATGGACCAGGCGCGGACTTTGGAATCCCATCACCGGACCCACGCCCGCGAGACCATCCCGGTAAGAGCATCATCAAGGAGTGTGGGCATCTTGCCCACAAGTCTTCCATCGGAAAGCGATCCCGAAGAGGAACTCACCAAACTCATCGACGCGCTCCGGCGCGCCATCCGCCTCAAGAATCTGTCCATTGCGACCGAGGAAACCTACGTCCATT
>JANOBS010000251.1:0-3704 GCA_031411755.1 Luteolibacter sp.
GGGAAGGAAGAAACGCCCCCGGCACACTTAAGCATCGGAGGCCACAAGCTACCGAAGGGTGACTTGGCTTCTGGTGCGTCTGGACCAGTTACCTTCCCTTTCAAGATCCCGGCGGGCAGCTACTTCGTTCTCGGTGACAACGTCTCCAACGCCTTGGACAGCCGCTATTGGGGTGGTTTGCATGGCTCGAAGATCATCGGGAAGGTTCCCGGCAAGTAGAAACAACAACGGCCAACAAGTCGTGACGCACCAAACGGCCATCAACGTTTCGATTTCATTTTTGTCTCCCTCCAATCGCGTCGGTGGGCGCACATTTAACGCCAGCCACAAATGAAGATTCAAAAAGCCGCCTTCATTGCATTCCCGGCGTCTGATTTCGAGGCGTCGCGGGTTTTTTACCGCGACTTGCTCGACCTGCCTGTCGTTGCGGAAGGGACCGATGCCTTTTCGAGATTTGTCCACTTTGATTGCGGAGGCTTCGGGATTCATTTGTATGAGTGGACCAAGCCCTTTAATCGCGCCCATACCGGTCTCCAGCTCTATGTCACGGATGTGGATGCACTGCATCAGGAGCTGACTTCCAAAGGGGTGGAGTTCAACGGTTGCGTGAGGGATGAGCTCTGGGGCGGGCGGGTGGTCACGGTGAAAGACCCTGACGGGAACCTCTTTGATCTGCTGAATGCGGACTATGAGCAGAAGCTGAGAGGCTAAAAAGTCGAGGACCCCGATGGATCGAAGCATTCCAGATTCAACTCAGTCTGAGAGGCTGTCTGATCAATCCTTCTCCACCGCGATAGGGGGCCCATTTTCCGCCGAGGAGCAGAGGAAAGATGAGGTCGCTGAACCTCATTCATCGGGATTTCTCACCATCCTCGGCGTTTCCTCTGTGGCTCTGCGGAGAGAAATCGGCGGTCATGATCACAAGCTTCGATTTTTCGGACAGCCTCTGAGGCATGCCAAGAGTTGGGATCGCATTTGAACGCCGGCGAAAATTCACTTTCACTCATCGCATGAGAGACCGTCGGTTTGTCGCTGAACATCGTGGGGGGCCTTTGGATCGTGAGAGCCATTTGTGCCTTGCCCGCTGGGCGGTCGACTGTGCCGGGCGGGTGCTCGGGTATTTTGAGCAAAGCCGCGAGGATTCCCGGCCGAGGGAGGCCCTGGAGGTGGGACGGAAGTGGGCGGAGGGGGAGGTGAAGAGCGGAGTGGCGATGAAGGCGTCTGTCGCGGCCCATGCGGCAGCAAGAGCGGCCAAGGATCCGGCGGCGATCGCGGCAGCGCGTGCGGCGGCTCAAGCCGTGGCGACCGCCCACTTTGCAGACCACTGCATGGGGGCACTGCTTTACTCCATGAAGGCCTTGGAGGCGTCCGGCATTTGCCCGGAGGCCGAGTTCAGGGAGCAGATCGGAAAACTTCCGGGCCATCTTCGGGATCAGGTTGAATCGGGAGTGTCGTCCCGGGCCGCAAGGCTGGGAGTGCCTGAATCCGGGGATTCGATCCGGACCAGGGTGCCCGACTGAGACGGTGGGGACAGGTTGAGTTGGTGGACCGCTGCCGTTGTCACATTTCACCGCTTCTTCATTGGCATTTCATTCGAGATGGCTGGAATGACCGCGTGCCTGCCGTCGAAATCCGCAACCTGGTGAAGGACTTCAAGACCTCCTTGAAGCGCGAGCCGCTGCGTGCGGTGGACGATGTGTCGATCACGATCGAGGCAGGCGAGGTCTACGGGCTGATCGGGCCGAATGGCTCGGGGAAGTCGACGACGATGAAGGCGCTGCTGGGGCTGGTGGTGCCGACGTCCGGGACCTGCTCGATTTTTGGCAAGGATTCGCTGAAGGTGGACTCGCGCGAGGACGTGGGCTTCCTGCCGGAGAACCCGTATTTCTACAAGCACCTGACCGGGGCGGAGACGCTGGCCTTTTACGGAAAACTCTGCGGCCTGCGAGGTGCGGAGTTGAAGGCGCGGGTCAACGAGCTGCTGGCCCTCGTCGATCTGGAAGGCGCGCGCGACCGTCGGATCGGCGGCTACTCGAAGGGGATGCTGCAACGCATCGGCCTGGCGCAGGCGCTGGTGCAGGAGCCCCGGCTGGTGATTCTGGATGAGCCGACGGCGGGGGTGGACCCGATCGGGTCCCGTCAGATCCGGGATCTGATCCTGACGCTGCGGGATCGCGGCATCACGGTGTTCCTGTGCTCACATCTGCTGGAGCAGGTGCAGGAGGTTTGCGATCAGGTCGGGATCATTTTCAGGGGAAAGATGGTGAAGTCGGGACGCTTGCAGGACCTGATCGCGATCGAGGACCAGACGGAGATCCTGTTGAAGGATGCGCCGCCGGAGCTGATTGAGGAAATCGAGGCGCTGGTGAGGCGTTCCGGAAAGGCGGAGTGGCTGCATTCCGGCAAGCCGCGCACCACGCTGGAGCGTCTTTTCCTGCGCGAAACCACGGAGGAAAAGCCATGACCGCCGCCAAGTCCAGAAAGCTGCCCTTCGCACGGGTTCGCCGCATTTCGGTGATCGCCACGCATGCCTTCACGCAGTTGGTGCGGATGAAGGTGTTCTATTTCCTCGGGATCTTCGCCGTGATCGCCATCGCCAGCAATTTCTTCGATCTGCCGCAGCACGAGGGACCGGAATCGCTGGGGGAGAACGGGCTGGATTTCCTGCGTCTGATCAAGAGCTGGTCACTGGGGTCGATGACGCTGTTTTCCGTGGTCATGGGCATCGCCTCCACGGCGCTGCTGCTGCCGAAGGATGTGGAGGATCGCACGCTTTACACGATCCTCGCCAAGCCGGTGCCGCGGATCGACTACCTCGCCGGGAAACTCCTCGGGGTGCTGCTGTTGCTGTTCGTCTCGCTGGCGCTGATGGATGTGCTGATGACGGTGATGCTGCAGGTCCGGCTTTCCATCGTCCTGGATGTGCAGGCCACCGTGGGCCAGCAGCGTGGCTGGGATCGTGCGACGCTGGACTCGCTGCGTGCGGATACGCTGGCACAGGGGCCGACCTGGGCGCTGCAGGGCGCGGTGGCGGCGGTGTTTCTCCGGGCGGCGGTCATGGCGGCGATCGCCCTGTTGATCTCGACATTTTCCAGCAGCACGCTGTTCACCATGGTGGTGAGTTTCCTGGTCTATTTCATCGGCCATTTCCAGGCGGACGCGCGGGACTTCTACCTGAATGGCGGCCAGGCTGGGACCTCGGCGGCGGCCCGCTACGTGGCCACCGGCATCAGCTTGGTGTTCCCGGATTTCCAGCTTTTCAATGTCATCGACGCGGTGATCCAGGGCAAGACGATGGAGCTAATGCAGTTCGTGAAACTGACGCTGGCGGCGCTATATTACGTCGTTGTCTACACGATCGCCTCGTGGTTCGCCTTTGCCGACAAGGAGTTCTGATCCCGTGAAACGCCACTACAAGCACACAATCCTTGCTCTGGGCCTGCTGGCAGCGGGTGGGCTGCGCGCGACCTGGGAGGCCCCTCTGACAAAGGAGTTTCGCGCCGATGGCTTGCTGGCAAAACCCGTGGAGATGGCCACGCGTGAAAAAATTGGCCAGACCAGCGCGGCAGTCGCGCTCGGCGGCTTGCGGACGCTGGTGGCGACCTTCCTCAACCTGCGGGCCTATTCGTATTTCGAGCAGAACCGCTGGAGCGAACTCGCGGAAACCTTCGACCTGATCGTCGATCTCGCCCCGAACTCGACCT
>JANOBS010000252.1:0-11862 GCA_031411755.1 Luteolibacter sp.
CGCCGATGAGACCGCGCGGACCGTTTCCAAAACGTGGAGCCGGGGCAGCGGAGTCCAGAGCACTCCAACGTATGCCGGCGTGAGCAAGATCGTTTACTCGACGAGCTGGGTCTACATCCGTTCTACCGGACTGGCCGGCCACATCATGGGCCCTTGGTATCTGGATGCCGCGAAGTCCACGAACTTCCCGAACTTTCCATCCAACACCGCCAAAATCTACCGCATTCCGCGCACGCCCACCATCCCGACCACCAAGTCGCTCACCGGCCTCGGTGCCAGTGGCTGCATGGTTAATGGTGTTTCGATGTTCGACATGCGCGATGCCTTTTCCTATGTCAACGGCAGTGCCACCGATGCAACGCCGACCAACGGCCTGACTGGTGACGGTGTCTGGAATCGAGATGGCTATCACAACGAGGGAGTCACCTTCGATCCCGCCCTGGCTCATCAGGCGGGAAACAACTACCACTACCACGCGCAGCCGATCGGACTGCGCTATCAGCTTGGCGATCACGTCGATTACAACGCCACCACCAACCGCTACACCGAGAGCGCCACGGCGATCACGAAACACTCGCCGATCCTCGCCTGGGCGGCGGACGGCTTGCCGGTTTATGGCCCCTACGGCTACTCCAGTCCGCTCAATGCGAACAGCGGTGTGCGGCGCATGGTTTCCGGATTCGTGCTGAGAACCGGCAGCTACGGCACGACGAATCTGACCAGCACCGGTCGCACCACCCTGCCCGCGTGGGCGCAGCGGATCCAGACCGTCACGTTCAAGAACGGCCCCTCGATCAACGGCACTTATCTGCTCGGACACTACATCGAGGATTTCGACTACCTCGGCGATCGTGGCTACACTCAGGGTGTCGATTTCGATCTCAATGAGCAGAACGTCCGCTGGTGCGTGACCCCGGAGTATCCCTCCGGCACCTACGCCTACTTCACCACCATCAACGCCGACGGCACGCCCGCCTATCCCTACACCACCGGACGCCAATATTATGGAAATCCCACGGGAGGCGCCTCCACGATCGCGGAAACCGTCACCACCCATTTCAATGGCGGCCCGAACAAGGTCGAGACCGCGAACGCGCCGACCGTCAACAATGCGACCGGCGACGTCACGCTGACATGGAGCGCAGTGGAAGGCGGCACCTACCTCGTTGAAGCCTCCGATGATCTGACCACCTGGCCGGATCTCACACCCACGGTCACGGCTGCGGATGATGTCGCGTCAGTGGTGGAGGTCGGAGTGAAAAACTCACACCCCAAGCGCTTCTATCGTGTATCGAGAACCTCACTCGCCAGCTTCGACAGCAATGGCTTCGACTATACACCTACGGGCGGAGGAACCACGACGGCCATTGCACCTGGGGGTAGTGCCGCGCGTGGAACGACCGTCACCGTGACCATCACGCTTCCCACGACTCCTCCGAATCCTCCCGCCAACGTGGTGCCGACGAGCATCACCCTTGGTGGGACCATTGTCGGGACCAGCATTTCCAGACCCAGTGCGACAACCGCGCAGGCGACTTTCGTGATTCCCGCAGGAACCACCACCGGAGCAAAGAACGTCGTGATTGTCTTTAGTCCAGGACCGACCTACACCCTGACCGGTGGATTTACCGTCAACTGAGCTGTGAGGAAATATCTCCATGTCGGAATGATGTCGCTTCTGCTTGCAACGGGAGCCTCAGTCAAAGCGTCGCGTCTGGAGGTCACCATCGACCCCGTTTTCAATGGCGAGCCGCTGCGGTTGGATTCACTGAGGTATCAAACCGCCGCCGGCGAAGCGATCTCGTTCACCCGTCTCAGCTACCTTCTCACCGGCGTGGCCTTGCAGCGTCAGGACGGACAGTGGGTGGAGTTTCCCAAGAGCACTGCCTGGTTGGATCTGGCAGCCAGACGTCGCGTTTTCCAAGTGGAGGATGTGGCGGAAGGAACGTATCAGGCACTGCGCTTCCACATCGGTCCCGATGCGATCACCAATTCCGCCGATGTTTCGAAAATCCCGGCCGATGATCCACTCAATCCGAATCTCAACGGACTGCACTGGAGCTGGCAGGGGAGCTACATCTTCATGGCGATCGAGGGCCACTACCGGACAGGAAACGAGGAGCCGAAGGGATATGCACATCACCTGGCCCGCGATCCAAACCGGACCTCCATCAGCCTGAGCGCCGCGCTCGATCTGCGGAAAGACGCTGGCGTGCAGATCCACTTCGATGTCGCCAGTCTGCTCAATGCCCCGCGTCCGTTGTCATTTGAAAAGGATGGCACGGCCACGCACTCACGCGAGGGCGATCCGATTGCCGCAGCGCTTGTGTCGAATCTGCGCGGAGCCTTCCGCGTGAACCGCATCGTGTCGGAGGTATCCGCCGCTGCAGCTTTACCGCCGGTGATGCCGATCGATCTTCCGGCGAACTACACGCCCTACCGTTTCACCATGAGCCGCACCTTTCCGGTGCCGGATCTGCCGCGTGACAATCCGCTCATTGTCGAACGAGTGTCCCTGGGCGAGAAGCTTTTCAACGACAAGCGCCTGTCTCGCGACGGCACGATTTCCTGCGCGTCCTGCCATCAGGCGGAGGCTGCCTTCACCGATCGACTTCCAGTCAGCCTTGGCATCGAAGGCCGCAGCGGCGACCGGAACTCGATGCCGCTTTTCAACCTTGCTTGGAAGCGGGAGTTCTTCTGGGACGGGAGGGCGAAGTCCCTCCGGGAGCAGGTGCTGATGCCGATCCAGGATCATCGGGAAATGGATCAATCGTTGGAGAAAGCCTGTGAAAAACTCGCGGCCTCCCCGGAGGATGTCCTTTCGTTTCGGGACGCCTTCGCCACGCCAGGCATCACGGCACAGAAGGTGTCGCTGGCACTCGAACAGTACTTGCTAACGCTGAGTGCGCGGGACTCACGCTTCGACCGCGCCTTCGCTGGAAAGGCAGCCTTGAACGATGAGGAAAAGCGCGGCTTCGAACTCTTCATGACCGAATACGAGCCGCGCACCGGGCAGTATGGTGCTGACTGTTTCCACTGCCATGGCGGAGCGCTTTTCAGCGATCACCAGTTTCACGACAACGGTCTCGATGGCGAGGCTCCGGGCCGTGCGAAAGTCACGGGCTCATCCGGTGATGCCGGCAAGTTCTCCACGCCCTCGCTGCGCAATGTCGCTCTAACAGCGCCTTACATGCACGACGGACGCTTCGCCACCCTGGAGGAGGTGATCGAACATTACAGCACCGGCATCCATCGCCGCGCCACGCTGGATCCGAACCTGGCGAAGCATCCGGAGACCGGCTTGCATCTGAGTGATCCTGACAAGGCAGCACTGGTGGCGTTTTTGAAAACGCTGAGTGAGGAAAGCGATCCGGAGCCATGAAGATTCTGCTCCTGATCCTGGTGATGCAGGCATCGCCTCTTGCACTTGCAGGCCACAATGTCCTGCTGATCATCGCCGACGACTACGGCGTGGACAGTAGTTCGCTTTACAACAGCACCTCCGGGGCGACGGCTCCAACACCGAGGGTCAATGCGCTGGCCGCGAGCGGCGTACGTTTCACCCAGGCCTACGCCTGTCCTGTATGCTCGCCCACCCGTGCCTGTCTGATCACCGGACGCCACGGCTTTCGCACCGGAGTGGGGGAGGTGGTCACGCTGACAGCTGGAAATTCATTGCCCTCCTCGGAGTTGACGCTGCCCGAGGTGATTTCCTTGAACCCCGCGCTCGGCATCCAGAGCGCCTGTTTCGGGAAATGGCATCTCAGCGCGGGACCCGGTGTCGCCAGCGCACCCAATTCGATCGGTGGCTGGCCGCACTTCTCAGGCTCCACGGGTGGAACTCTCAGTTCGTATACCAACTGGACCAAGGTCATCAACGGCGTCAGCTCCACCAGCACCCGCTATGCGACGTCGGATGTGGTCGATGACGCCGTCAACTGGATCAATGCGCGGACCAGCGCCGGGCAATCCTGGATCGCGTGGGTTGCCTTCAACGCTCCCCACACACCGTTCCATGTTCCTCCCGTCGGTCTCCACAGCTATGGCGCGAATCCCGCGACCAACCTTCTCAAGTATCAGGCCGCCGTGGAGGCGATGGACACGGAGATCGCCCGGCTGCTGCTCGCGGTGAACACGTCCACCACCGACATTGTTTTCATGGGCGACAACGGGACGCCCGGACAGGTGGCCCAGGCGCCCTACGACATCTCGCACGCCAAGGATACGCTCTACGAAGGCGGTATCCGCGTCCCGCTGATCATCAGTGGTCCGGACGTCACAGCCAGTGGTCGCAGCAGCGATGCCCTGGTGCATGCGGTGGATCTTTTCAGCACCCTTCTGGAGCTCGCGGGTGTCCCTCTGCCATCGTCCGTGACCTTGGATTCCAAAAGCCTGGTTCCGATTCTGGGAAACAACGCCGCGGGCATCCGCAGCAGAGTTTACACGGATCAGTTTGACCAAAGTGCCGGCAGCTCCGGGGGGCGAGTCCTGCGCGACGACCGCTACAAGATCACCCGCCTCAAGGATGGAACGGAGCGATTCCACGACCTCCTTTCCGATCCGGCAGAGTCCACGAATCTGCTGGCAAACGGGATCGCCGCCATGAGCGCCGTCCAGCAAGCCCGCTATTACCGTCTGCGTTATGAACTCGGGAAATACAGCACCGCTTCCGAGACGGCGGTGAGCGGATTCGCGAAGGGGGCCGGAGGATTCAGCCTCACGGTTCCAGAAGATCCGTCGTCCTCGCAATCACTGTGGTTCAGCAACGATCTCGACTTCTGGTCACCGGTCAGTGGGGCGGGTCGCAGCAGCCAGTCCGGCAGCTTGATCCTCACCGCACCACCCCCATTGCCGACGAAGGGGTTCTACAGCGTCCTGTCGGAAACACCCTGAGGTTCGGATTCCAGCGGCTGTGATAGCCTGGGACAGATTCTTCAGGAGCCCGCCGATGCGGTGAAATCGTTGCCGTTTTTGAGATTATTTTCAGGGCTAAACGGCCGCTCTAGGTCTCGGGCATCGCCGCAGAAATCCTGCCAGCAGAAAAATGTAGGACCGAAGGTCCGGGTCATCTGGCGGGTGGGCGGATTCAAGTCACTTCGCCTTATCACCAACAATTTTTTTGAACTGGGGCTTGAAGTCGGGTGGCAGTCGAAACTTTTCTGAACCCTTGGGAGAGAATCCAATGTTCCCCATGAATCCTACCCTGAAATACTGATCCTTGTCCCTGAGCTCTAAAAAATGGCTGCCAGCACTTGTCGCGCCACGTGGAGTTATGGACCACACGCCTGATTTCTCGGCATAGTTAGGCTTTTCAAATACGAAGTTCTGATCGGCTTTGAACTTCTTTCCGATGATTTTCGCCATTTCAACGACCTGAGATTCATTGAGTATGGGTTGATCTGCTAATGCAGTAGTGAGAACAAGCGAAGAAGCCACGAACAGTGGGATGATTTTCATGAATTTATGTACAACATCGTATTCAACGGATAGCTGTCGAGAGCGGATCATCTTTCATCAAGGGGAAGGACAAAATTGTCGTTTAAGGGAATCCTTTCAAAGCGTGTTTATTCCGGCTGAGACAGCCGGGACACATTCCTCACCTTGGCCACTGTGGCCCGGAGGTGGAGTCGCGGAACTTCATCGCGGCCTCGGTGCGGGAGCGGACGTGGAGCTTTTCATAGATGCGCTTCAGGTGGACGCGGACGGTTTCCACCGAAAGACCGAGGCGGTCGGCGATCTCCTTGTTGGCAAGTCCCTTGGTGAGGAGTTCGAGGATCTCGGTCTCGCGCTTGGAAAGCTTCACCTCTTCGCCGCCGGCGGGCTTTGCCGGGGCGTGGAAGGCCTCGACGACACGGCGCGCAATTTCCGCACTCATCGGAGCGCCACCGGCTCGGACGGCCTGGATCGCCTCGCGCACATCGGCTGGGGTGGATCGTTTCAGGAGGTAGCCACAGGCACCGGCCTTGAGGGCGGCGAAGATCTTGTCATGATCGAGATAGACGGTGACCATGATGACCTGGATTTCAGGGAGCAGGCGTTTGATGCGTTCGGTCAGCTCGATGCCGGACATGCCGGGGAGGTTGATGTCCATGAGCACCACCTGCGGCTGGAACGCGGGGATCTTGATGAGCGCTTCCTCGCCGGTGCTCCAGACGCCGACGCACTGGCAGTTCTCATCGCTTTCGACGATCTTGCGCAGCGTTTTGCCGAGGGCTTCGTGGTCTTCGACGATGGCGACGGTGGTGTTCATGGTTTTGAAGGTCAAAGATGGAAGCGGTCAGAAGCGCGGAGCGGCATGCGGAACTCGATGCGGCAGCCGGAGCCGTGTGCGCTGGTGATTGAAACCGTGCCTTGGCAAGATTCCATGCGCTTGCCGAGGTTGGCAAGCCCGTCGCCACGCTGAATGTCGTCGAAGTCGAACCCGACTCCGTGGTCCTCAACAAGGATGACGACGGTATCTTCGCTGAATGAAGCGGTGAGGCGGGCGAGCTTCGCCCCGGAGTGCTTGACGATGTTGTTGAACGCCTCCCGAACAGCAAGAAAGAGAGCGTGGCGGCGCTCAGGCTCGATTTCCACATCCGGGATGTCACGCGTCAGGTCGAAGCGCAGGAAGATGCCGGCCTTCGCAAGAAATTCCTGACCGGTGGTGGCAATGTATTCGATGAGTGAGCCGGGACTGTCGTGACGGGGATCGACGGCCCAGACGATTTCATCGAGCGAGCCGACGAGGTGCTGCGCCTTTTGGGCGATTTCTTCAAGGGACTCCCTCGATTCTCCCTCGGGCACAGTCTCCGCTGAGATGGCGGCGAGCAGGGAAATCTCCGTGAGGCTCGCGCCAAGATCGTCGTGCAGATCGCGGGCGATGCGGGAGCGCTCGGACTCGCGGGCGTTGCGGAGTTTCAGTGCGGTGATGCGGCGTTTCAATCGTCGGCGGCTGATGAGCCATCCGGCAGCGGCAGCGATGAGGACGGCACCGATGATTGAAGTGGTCTGAAACCAAGTGGTTTGCCACCAGTTCGGTCTGACCACAATTTGAAGCGAAGCTGGGTTGAGGCTGGCCACGCCGTCGCCATTGGTGGCGGTCACGAAGAAGGTGTATTTCCCCGCAGGCACCGCCTCATAGCTGACGCTGCGGTTGCTCCCGATGTCGCGCCATTGGTTGTCGAGACCATCGAGCTTGACCCGGAAGCTGACCTTTTCCGGAGCGGTGAAACTGGGCGCGGTGAAGTGGATTTCCAACCGCTCGCGTCCGGGGCCCGCCATGACAGTGGTCGAGGGATTGAGGATCTCACTGCCAGAGCTTTTCACCGATTCGAGGATGACGGCAGGAGGAACTTCATTGAGGAGGATGTTCTCGGGATGGAGCCTGGCGAGGCCGCGGGTGGTGGGAAACCAGAGGCTGCCGTCCTGGGCCAGCCAGGTGGCGGGATGGGCGCCGCCGAAGCACTCACGGGTGTTGAGCCCGTCCGAGCGATCAAGCCTCAGCCAGGGGATGTAGCCCTGCTTGCCGAGATCGCCGCGCTTGGCCCGGAAAATCCCCCCGAGTGAGCCGAGCCACAAATCGCCGCGAGCATCCTCCACTGCTGCCGTGATCCGGGCGTCGGGCAGCCCTTCGGTTCCGGCGTAGCGCCACCACCTGCCTTTCGGATCCCGATGGATCAGCCCGCTGCCCAGTGTGGTGACCCAGAGGTCGCCGTTTTTGCCCTCGACGATTCCGGAGATTCTGCGCCCTGCGGCCAGCGTCGTGACGGCGGGTTCGATGCTGAACGCCTTGCCATCATATCGGGCAAGCAGTCCCTCCGCCATGCCGATCCAGAGGCTGTTGCCTTTTCCTAACAGAAGTGCCGATGGCTTGCCGGGCAGTCCTTTGCTGGCGTTCAGGCTCTCGATCATCGGATCGTGCCAATGAACCAGTCCGTTGACGCCACCCAGCCAAAGCCCGCCGGTGCCGTCGTCGGCGATCGCATCGACCTTCGTGATCGGAACTGTGCCCGACTGCTTCACCGAGATAAATTTCCCGCCGTTCCAGATGAACAGGCTGCCATCACGGGTGGCGGCGTAGAATTTTCCGCCTGCATCCTCGAATAGCACGGAAATCGCCCGCTGCTCCATGGAATCCGCGACTGTGGGGTGATGGGTGACGAACCCGTTTTCGATGCGGTCGACGCCGCCTGAGCGGTCGCCGATCCACCACACGCCAGAGTGATCCTGGATGACCGAGGTGGGTGCGGTCGGGCCGACTCCGGGGCGTAGGATGCTCACGCGCCGGTCTCGAATGCGGACGAGTCCACCGGTCTGCATGGCGGCCCAGATATTTCCTTCGCGGTCCTCCGCGAGTTCGGCGATGCCGCTCTCCTCCTTGAGGACTTCGATGGGCGGTTTTCCATCGGGATAGGTCACCGTGAGTCCGGCAGCACCACCGGAGCTCCAGAGTCGCCCCTGTCGATCAATGAGTTTCATGGTGGTCACGCCAGGCAGGTAGCGCCCGTTTTCGGTCCAATGGATGCGGTCCGTCTCCAGGCGTTTGGCGATTTCAGGCGGCGGTGTGGTCAGGGCTGCCGTCTTCTCGGGAGTCCAGAGCCAGACCTCGGTGCCACTGACGATCCAGAGTTCGTTGGCGCTTCCCTGGATGACTTGTGAAACATCGGGAATGTTTGCTTGCGGACGGTCGTCGAGCACGCGGATCAACGATTTTCCATCCCAACGCAGCAAGCCCGCCCGCTCGGTGGAAATGCAGATCGAGCCATCGGGAAGCGGGATGATGTAGCGGGCGGGCAGGCGTGCCAGTGAGGCCGGTGCGCTGTCAGGAAATCCTGTGAAGCGGGCTCCATCGAACCGGGCCACGCCCTCCGCCGTGGCGACCCAGATGTATCCGTCTGCGGACTGGGCCACCGAGCGCATGGCATTTCCCGGCAGACCTTCCTCGGACTGCCAGGAGCGGGTCATGAACTCCGGAGTGGCGGCCATTCCCAGAGCGCAGGCCGCCATGATTCCCGCGAGGAGGCGGAAAAGCGGTTTAATCTGCTGGGAAAACATGAACCTCGATCATGGCCATTCGACGCGGGCTTGCAAGCAACCCGAGAGGGTGAAGGAAGCTCCAAGTTTTAAGTGCCAAGTTCCAAAGGGAAGAAAGCACTGAATTCGGAACGAGGAGGCTGGTTCAACCATCGCCTACCCGTTTCCGACGCCGGACCCAGGGCCACAGCAGGCTGGCAGCGATCATGCCTGGAAAGGTCGGATCCAGTGTGTTTGGCGAATCGCTTTGCGCGACCTCCTTCTGCTCCTTTGAGGGCGAAAAATAGACATCACCGGGAGCCACACCGTAGGGCCAGTGATCGACGAACTCCGACAACCAGAACCGGGATGGTCCGGTGTTCTGATCGAGCTTGAGATCTGTGAGCAACTGCTGGCGTTGGTGGTCAGAAAGCGGTCTGCTCCATTTCAGATCCCCGCTCCATGCCTGCCCGCTTGGGAAGCGTCCTTCGTAGCGGGCTTCCGCAACGAAGTAGATCCGCAGCACCCGATCCTTCACGCCCAGCTCCGAAGCATCGCGGCGGGAGTCAGGCTCACGATAGGGAAACAGCGGGCGATCCGTTTTGAAACTGATGCGCAGCGCCGAGGCGGACAGCTCGGGGTTCACTTTGTCAGCCGCAGGCTTCGCGATCTTCATGGCGACCATGTACCACTTCTGATCCAGATAGGGCTGTGCCCAGTCCGCCACTGCCGGGGTGTAGGCGTATTGATTCGCTTTCAGCCATTCCATCAAGGCTTTCCCGGAGTCCGCAGCCAGCACCACCGTGTCATAGCCGGCTACCGTCTTCTCCTCGATCACACGCACTTGCTGATTACGCGGCAGGGCGCTCGGCGCAACTGCGCATCCAATCGAAAAGGAGGACTCAGATGCAGGTGGCTCAGTGATTTCAGCCAGGTAGGGAAACGCCGCGTTTCCTGATTCTTCCAACTGGGGACGCGAGGGTGAAGGAACCAAAAACCCAACTGAATCCCCTTGGCCTCGGAAGCTTGCCTTGCGGATGAAATGTTCCATCTGCCGCTCCTTGTCCCACAACAGGATGACGGTCTGATCCGCATTGATGGCAGGGCGTCCCGTTGAGGAAACCGCGCAACAGGCACGCGCCACATCCTGAGCCAACAACCCCAACAGACACAGAATCGAAATGAAACCACGCATGGATAACTGAAGTCACTGATCCATCGCCGCGTCAATCTCCGGGAACCTGGAAGTGCCAAGTTCCAAGTTCCAAGTTCCAAGTTCCAAGGGCCAAGTTCCAAATTTCAGAATGAAAGGCGGAACCTCTTCTCTACTGTTGGAACTTGGCCCTTGGAACTTGGCACTTAAGGCTCCCGCTGGCTCCGCCAGTGATCGAGCCTCTCACGGATGCGCTTTTCCAACCCTTCATCACTAGGCTCGTAGTATGTGCGGCCTTCGGGTAGATAGGCCTGGGGGACGTAGGCTCCCTCGTAGTCGTGCGAATACAGGTATCGCATCGCTTCCTCGGTTTCTCCCGAGGCTGCGGCAAGCTTCTTGCGGGTCTTGGTCCTCAAGTGTGGCGGCACGGCCAGGGTGCGGCCCTGTTCGATGTCGGCCATGGCCTTTCCGAGGGCCGCATAGGCGCGGTTCGACTTCGGCGCGGTGGCGAGATAGACGGTGGCGTGGGCGAGGGTAATCCGCCCCTCCGGCATGCCGATGAATTCCACCGCATGATGCGCGTCCACTGCCACCCGCAGCGCACCGGAATCCGCGAGCCCGATGTCCTCGCTGGCGGAAATGACCAAGCGTCGTGCAATGAAGCGCGGATCCTCGCCGGCTTGAAGCATCTTCGCCAGCCAGTAGAGCGCGGCGTCGGGATCGGAGCCGCGGATCGACTTGATGAAGGCAGAGGCGGTGTCGTAGTGGGCGTCGCCATCCGCGTCGTAAACGATGGCCTTTTTCTGGATCGATTCCTCGGCGACCTCCAGCGTGACGCGCACGATGCCATCGTCATCCGGCGGAGTGGTGAGGGCGGCGAGTTCGAGCGCTGTTAGAGCCTTCCGCACATCGCCATCGGACTTTTCTGAAAGGTGTCGTAGGGCCTCCGGAGCGGCTTCGATGTCTCTACCGCCTAGTCCATGATCGGCATTGCTCATCGCGCGTTCCAGCACCGAGACGATGTCTTCCAGCGACACCGGTTCGAGCTGGAAGACCTGCGAGCGCGAGACCAGCGGCGAGTTGACGTAGAAATACGGGTTGTGCGTGGTGGCTCCGATGAAACGCACGGTGCCGCGCTCGATGTGCGGCAGAAGGACATCCTGCTGGGATTTGTTGAAACGGTGGATTTCGTCGATGAAAAGGATGGTCGTCTCGCCACGCAGGTCTCGCCAAGTGCGGGCTTGGTCGATCTTTGCCCGGATCTCGGCGACGTTTGACTCGACGCCATTCAGCGCCTCGAAACGCGATCCGGTGCTGCGGGCAATGACGTGGGCGAGCGTGGTTTTTCCCGTGCCCGGCGGTCCGTAGAAGATCAGCGAGGTGAAGCGGTCCGACTCGATCGCGCGACGCAGCAATTTCCCCGGGGCCAGGATGTGCTGCTGCCCGGCGATCTGCTCCAGCGTGTGGGGACGCATGCGCGAGGCCAGCGGCTCGTCCGGATTCGGCTTCGAGGCGCTGGCGGCGGGAGTGGTGAAGAGGTCGGACACGGCGTTAGGGAAGGGCGGCGAACACTCCGGTGCCGGCCTTGGTGCTGATCTTCTGGTTGCGAGCGTAGGAGGCCCCGGCGGCGGAGCGGAGGTCGGCGAGCGAGCCGCCCTTTGACCAGAGTGGCAGGGTATCGCGCAGCAGGAAACCGCCGGGATACATGAACTGGG
>JANOBS010000253.1:0-7270 GCA_031411755.1 Luteolibacter sp.
GGCGAGTAGCGGAGACGACCATCACTGCCGGTGCGGATGATGGAGGCCTCGGAGGCAAGGTCGGATGGCAGAGGTTGCATACAGGGGTATGTATGCTGGTAATGCCGGGGAAAGGATAGTGGCCGACGGTAGACCGCTTACTTGCGATTGATGAAACCGACACTCATTTATGCCGCGCTCTTTGGCTGGCAGTAATTGCCCAAGCTGTAATTGATGCCCGATCCAACAACCCGCGCTTTAGCCGGGAACGCAATCAGGCTTTGGAGTGGTTCGATGGAGGAGAAGGCAGTGATTTCGAGGAGGCATGTGATCTGGCTGAGCTGGATTTCAAAGTGGTTAGCGCACGTCTTAAAATCATGATGGCTGACCCTACGATACCAGTTGATTTCAGGGCGCTGAAGAAAGCCAGCCGGGAGGATGGCAGATCTGAGACACGTCAGCGTTACTTCAACCGTTCACGCAAAAACGCAATGGCACGCGAAATCAAACGCTCAAGCCAGGACAACACTCCCCACCCTCCAAAAGGGCAAGGAGCGTAAAGCGTCCTAACCTTTCAAGGCCTGATTCCGGCCAGCTCAAGGAACTTGTCGATCGGCATCACAACCTGGATTTGTGGCGAGGTCTGAATCACATGAACGCCTTGGGCATTGGCCGGAACAGCGCCGAACTTCAGATCCAGCTTTTCGATTGAAGTTGGAATGTGGGTCTTCAATTCACCCGTCAGCAGATCCTTCGTCATGCTGATTTTAAAACCTTTGCCGTGAAGCACACGATAGAATCCCTCTTCATCAATTTTGCCTACTGCCGATGCAGCCGGTGCGGCAGCGCTCTTTGCCTTTGGCTCCTTGCCGTCCTTTTCGCCTGTTGCAGGGCAAGTTCCCTTTGCTGTCAGATACCGACCAGAAATGTAGAAAGGCGATGCGCCTGCTTTGCGATAGCGCAGTGTTTCTTCGAGCTTCCATGACGCTCCGGACTTTTCGAGGTCAGAGAGCAGGGCTCGTTCGGTGGCTTGAAGTCCATTTGCGGAACGCAGCTTTAGAGCAGCTTCCAGTTGTTCGGCAGGTATCGTGGTCATGTATGGGTGATTTTGATTCAGTCGAACGACTACACGCAAGAAAAAGTCGCTACTCCGGCACTGTCGTGCGTGAGGATTGGATCGAAAAAAATCGTAAGTTTACAAGCCGGGAAAAAAATTGCATCTTGAAAGCCCAACGCAAGCTCTCGGACAAAAATGTATATCTCCCAGTTACAGTTAGTAAACTTCAGAAATTTTGAGCGTTCTACGCTCACTTTCAGCAAAGGCGTGAACACCATAATCGGGGAGAATGGTTCAGGTAAGACCAACGTCTTTCGGGCAATCCGGCTGCTACTCGACGACAACATGGTTCGCGCCGCATATCGGTTGAATGAAGACGATTTTCATCGCTCGGGCCAAGATTGGAAGGGGCACTGGATTATCATCAGCATCGAATTTCAAGAAGTCTCCGCAGATGAGGCTATTCAAGCTTTATTTGTGCACGGCACGGGAAATATACAGGGCGAAAAAATCAAAAAAGCTACCTATAATTTGATATTCCGTCCCAAAAACCATATTCGCGCCCTTCTTTCTGCTGTTGAGAATGGCGACAAGAAGATCCTTTCCGAAATAAGAAACAAGATCACCATCAGTGATTATGAGACAGTTTTCACAGGTAGAAGTGAAGCTGACTTCACCAGTAGAAAGTTTTACAAAGAAGCTGTCGGTGATTTTGACAAGGTTATCATGCCTCCAAATGCCGAACATCCGGAAATCGGCACACGACTACCGTCTGTGCTGTCAATATCTAAGGAAATTGCTTTCACGTTTATTCAGGTACTTAGAGATGTTATAGCAGAATTTCACAACAATCGCACAAATCCGCTACTCGCACTCTTGAAGAGTCGTAGTGAGAATATGGACGAAGATGTGTTTACTCCAATCGTCTCGCGAATTCGAGAGCTAAATGATTCCATCGAAGTATTGCCGGATGTTCAGGAGATCCGGAAAGACATTTTAGCTACCATTCGTGCATCTGCGGGAGAGGCATACTCACCGGCGGCGATCTCGATCAAATCTGAACTCTCCGAAGATGCAGACAAATTATTCCAATCCCTAAAGTTGTTCATTAGCGAATCGGAGGATGAGCATGAAGGTCCCATTCACGATCTTAGTTTAGGAGGTGCGAATTTGATCTTCCTCACACTGAAGTTGCTTGAATTCAAATATATCAAAGACGCTAAACCAGCAGCAAATTTCCTTCTCATAGAAGAACCCGAAGCGCATATACACACTCACATTCAAAAAACCCTGTTCGACCGACTAAAGTTTGAAGGGACTCAAATCATATACTCTACACACTCTACTCATATTTCGGAGGTGAGCAACGTGAGGAATATTAATATCTTAGGAAGAACCTCACGTGGCTCTGAAGCATTTTATCCTGCAAATGATTTATCTGGATCGGAGGTAACTCACATTCAACGTTATCTCGACGCAATTCGCAGCAACTTGCTATTCGCGAAAAGCGTCATTCTTGTAGAGGGGGATGCTGAAGAAATACTTATTCCTGTTTTATTAAAGAAGTTCCTCGGCCTAAGTGTAGATGAGCTTGGAATCAGCGTGATCAACATTCGAAGCACGGGGTTCAAAAACGTGGCTATCCTATTCGCCGCGAGTCGTATTCGGAAAAAATGCGCCATTCTTACAGACTTAGACACTGCGATAGTTTCAGAGACTATTGAAAAGGATGATACGGTTGCATACAGAAAATTCCGCCGTAAATGCGCGAAATCCGAAAAAGCAGGCAGGGAAAGGAAAATCCTGCTAGATGGTTATTGTGAGGGAAATACTTGGGTCGAGACCTTTTACGCTCCAACGACCTTCGAAATTGAATTTTTGCTAGCTGGGAACGCACACGAAACGAAGCAAATCGTCGATTCGGTCTATATAAAAAAATACTAATCGATCATTGGCAAAGAAGGAGTTAGTTGATGAAGAGGTGTCCATTAGTGGCCATCGCATTTTGAAAATGGCAAACAAAGTCGGCAAAGGTTGGTTTGCCATTCTTCTGAGCGAGAAGATTGACTTCCATACAGTTGTGCCATCATATATACTCGATGCGGTTGTTTTTGCACATCCGCATATTAAAGACCGGGTTTGGGCGAGCATTTTTAGATACCGGTATCGTTCTCTAAAGGTCCAAGAATTACATGCCGAAGCGGATCTGCGTAGTCTCCTTACTACTATCAGAAATTTTGAAGCTGGAAATGTAGATTTTGATTTTATGAAGGCGCAGATGCTGAAGCTGTTTCCTGACGATCTTCTTAACGATTTTACCGAGCGCTATTAAAGATGAATCCGTGGAATGATAACGACCTGAATGGAGAGCAAGTCGATGCCATCCAGAATCAGGGAAATGTTTTTCTAATCGCGTGTCCTGGCAGCGGCAAAACTCGAACGCTTACGTATAAAATTGCCTATGAGTTAGAGAAAATACGCGGATCTAAAAAATTCGTAGTCGCTATTACCTATACCCATCGCGCCGCTGATGAAATTAGTGAGCGCATCGAAGGCCTTGGCATAGACACCGCTCAATTATGGATTGGGACGATTCATTCTTTCTGCTTGGAATGGATTCTCAAGCCGTATGCAATCTACGAGCCCGATTTAGCCGCTGGTTTTCATGTTATAGATTCGTTTGAAAGAGAAAAAATTCTGGAGGAAATATGTAAGGATTTCCGCACCCCGCGTGTTACTCACTGGGATTGTGAATTCTACTTCGACTCTAAAGGCTACCACCTGTCATGCAAGGAAGCGCTTTGCGATTCAGTTCATGCAGTTCTATCTAAATATTTTGATGTTTTGGCTGAAGGTCGAAAAATTGATTTCGAACTGATTCTTTATCATGCTCATCAAATTATTCAGCAGAAACCCAATATCGCCCAAATTCTCTCCAATCTTTTTGAAATCATCTTAGTGGATGAATACCAAGACACTAAAGAAATTCAATATAATATTATTGCCGCAATTCTTAGCGCCGGGTCAGGCCTGACTCGTGGGTTCATTGTTGGCGATCCGAATCAATCGATTTTTAAATCTTTGGGTGGATATCCAATTGACCATGCTGATTTGGAATTACTCACTAAGCAAAAATTCATAAAGAAAGAATTATCAATTAATTATCGGTCTGCGCCGCGAATAATCCAATACTTCGGAAATTTTAATTTCCATGCTACGAAGATACGCCATTGCTCTGACAGATCAGAGCAAGCTTCGCTTGTAACCTTCAATTCCGCTATCAGCTTGGGCAATCTCCGGCATGAAATCGTGAGGCTCATTCGCCATAGCCTTGATCAAGGCATCCGCGCAGAGGAAATCTGCGTCCTGGCTCCGTGGTGGTTTACGCTTTCTTCAATGACTCGCCACTTGGTCGTAGACCTGCCTGAGTGCGAGTTCAATGGCCCTGGAATGGTTCCATTTTCCAGGGACATCGACAATTTTTGGTACAAAGCGGCCAAAATAGCTCTAACCGAAGCATCCCCGCAAATGTACGTCAGAAGGCTTAGATGGGCGCGAGAGCTGCTTGGTGACCTTGAGACTGCCGGGGTTCATGTAGCGAAAATTACCCCCAAGCTTCTTTTGAAGTATTGCAACACGATTCACCTTCATCACGTTGACGGACTCGAATACCTTGAAGATTTTTTCGGGCAACTTCTTGTATGGCTGAAGGCGGATTTGACTGCATACGACTCACTTCGCAGCCACTACGAAACCTTTTTCAAGAGTTCCCGTGAAAGGATTGCTCGATTGGCCAACGACGGAGCAACCTTCATTTCGGAATTGGCTGCGTTTCGACGCGTGTTCCAGAATCGATCTGGAGTGACGGTCTCATCAATTCACGGTATCAAAGGTGCAGAATTTGACTGCGTTATTGCCTATGGTCTCCTTGAGGGGATGGTTCCTCACTTCAGCGATGCGAATGGCCGAGAGAGCGCGATGAAGATGCTCTACGTCGTAAGTTCGAGAGCGAGAAAGCACCTTCACCTGATTTCGGAAAGAGAGAGACCGCGGCAGGATTTGCCGACCAAGGTGCTCATGGAGTGTGACTTCGACTACGATCTGCTGTAAACGCGTCGTGCGATTGAGGTAAGCACATCAGTTTCTGTCACCAAGGGCATTTTGTGGATGTGCTCACACTCCCCACAACGCTGATCTCCAAACCAGGCAGAAGACGAAGCGGTTGCTGCAACGCTGTGCAACAACCTCGCAAAAGCGTTCAAACGGGGTTCAAATTTCGGTTCGTCAAAACTGAGCCTTGCGACATGCTCATCCCTAACTCGCTGGTAGCGAGGAAGAAATGGCGGACAGGGAGGGATTCGAACCCTCGGTGACATTACTGCCACACACGCTTTCCAAGCGTGCTCATTCGACCACTCTGACACCTGCCCTCTTGTGGTGGGCGCGCACGCTAGGAGGCCCAATCCGGAATGGCAACCCGATTTTGGAAAATGTCGCAGGTTCCCCATCTGACGGCATCCAGTCGCACTCCATTCGTAAAACCACGATTGTCACACCGCGACACATTGTCCGGCCACATGGTGACAAACTGGCACATTCCGACGCCCATTCCCACCTCGTAATCCGCTACAGAGATCTTTAGCGAATCTACAATTCACTAATAACCAACCACCAATCACTCCACCCTCCCCGCTGGCACACGCCCTGCGAAAGCGCGGACATCAATCCCGCATCTGCGGACCACCCACCAACCACCATGTCAAAGATCCTCGGCATCGACCTCGGCACCACGAACTCCTGCATGTCCATCATGGACGGCGGTGAACCGGTCGTGCTTGAAAACTCAGAAGGCGCCCGCACCACCCCGTCGGTCGTCGCATTCTCCAAGAGCGGCGAGCGTCTCGTCGGCCAGGCCGCCAAGCGCCAAGCCGTCACCAACCCACGCAACACCATTTTCTCTGCCAAGCGCCTCATCGGTCGCAAGTTCTCGGAACTCACCGAGGCCGACAAACGCATGCCTTACACGATCGTCGCCGCCGCCAATGGCGACGCGCACATCCAGGTGGAAGTCGCCGGTGAAAAGAAGACCTACTCACCGCAGGAAATCGCCGCGATGGTCCTCGGCAAGCTGAAGGCTGACGCCGAAGCCAAGATCGGCGAGTCGATCAAGCAGGCCGTCATCACCGTCCCCGCCTATTTCAACGACTCCCAGCGCAACGCCACCAAGGCCGCGGGTGAGATCGCCGGGCTCGAGGTGCTCCGCATCATCAACGAGCCCACCGCTGCCGCACTCGCCTACGGACTCGACAAGAAGTCCGACGAAAAGATCGCCGTCTATGACCTCGGCGGCGGCACGTTCGACATCTCCGTGCTGGAAATCGGCGACGGCGTTTTCGAAGTGCTCGCCACCAACGGCGACACCCAGCTCGGCGGCGACGACTGGGACAACACGCTCATCCAATACATCGTCGGCGAATTCAAAAAGGACCAGGGCATCGACCTCTCCGGCCAGCCCGACGCCCTCCAGCGCATCAAGGAGGAAGCCGAAAAGGCCAAGATCGCCCTCAGCTCCTCGCAGTCCTACGACATCAACCTCCCCTTCATCACCGCCGACGCCACCGGTCCGAAGCACATCCAGCTCAGCCTCACCCGCGCGAAGTTGGAGCAGCTCACCGACTCGCTGTTCGAGCGCACCAAGAAGCCCGTCCGCGACTGCCTTGCCGCCGCCGGACTCGATGCCTCGAAAATTGACGAGCTCGTCCTCGTCGGCGGCATGACCCGCATGCCCAAGGTGGTGGAAACCGCCAAGCAGCTCGCCGGCCAGACCCCGCATCAGGGCGTGAACCCGGACGAAGTCGTCGCCATCGGCGCGGCCATTCAGGGTGGCGTGCTCAAGGGCGACGTGAAGGACGTGCTGCTCCTCGACGTCAATCCGCTCACGCTTTCGATCGAAACCGAAGGCTCCCGCGCCACGCCGATGATCGAGCGCAACACCACCATCCCGGCCAAGAAGTCGCAGGTGTTCTCCACCGCGTCCGACAACCAGCCGGCCGTCGACATCCGCATCTGCCAGGGCGAGCGCCCGATGTTCGCCGACAACAAGCTGCTCGGAAACTTCAAGCTTGATGGCATCTCCCCGGCCCGCCGCGGTGAGCCACAGATCGAGGTGACCTTCGACATCGACGCCAACGGCATCCTCCACGTTTCCGCCAAGGACAAGCAGTCCGGCAAGGA
>JANOBS010000254.1:0-6496 GCA_031411755.1 Luteolibacter sp.
GCACCACGACCGTCAGCGGCTCCAGCGAATCCACCCGCGTCAGCAAGCCCAAGCCTCGAGATCCGGCGGAGAACCCGGAGCTCGTTTCCAAATACGGTGAATCCCGTACCAACCTCTCCAAGCAGGTCGCCACGAATGTCATCGGCCTCCTCGAGGATGCCATCGGCATGGGCGAAATGGCCTCCACGGGTGGACTATCTAAAGCCTTCGGCGGCGGGCGTGCCGGTCTCCAGATGGGGCTCGGAAAACTCGGTCGCGACCTGAAGCTCACCGACGAACAGCAGGAAAAGGCCGCCGCGCTTTACGCCGACTATCAGAAGCGCCAACTCGAGAAGCTCAAGGGCTCCGTGGAGAATTTGAAAAAGGACCCGACCGCCCTCATGCAGACCCTGCTCGCCAGCGACGCCTTTTCACGTGGCAAGATCACTGAGGACGAATACAAGCAGAGCCAGACCTCCGCCGCCGAGAACCTCAAGGGCGTGATGAATCCGCTCGACCGCAAGAACTTCACCGGCGGCAATCCAAGGGAGGACGAAACCTTCAGCCGCGAGTTCCAGACCCTGCTCGACCCGACCCAGGCCGAGACTTACCAGGCTGCGATCACTGCCGAGCAGGCAAATCCGGAGGAGAAGAAAAACGCCGGAGACATCTCCAACCTGCCCGCCATGGAGTTGGAAAAGCTTGATGGCACCGTCGTCGCCGCCAAGAAAATGACCAGCGGCCTCAAGCAGATGATGGAAGGCATGGGAGGCCTCCAGGACCTCGGACCCCTCATCGAGCAACAACGCAAGCAGCAGCCACCTGCTGGGGAATGATCACCGCTTTCAAGAAGCCCGGACGTCCGCGTCCGGGCTTTTTTGTTGGATGCGGTCAATCGACAGATTGTGAACGATCAGACCTTAGACAAAAGACGCTTTCTTGAAAACGCCTTGCCAGAAGCGGTCTTGAGATAACGTTCGAACGCCAGGGCGGCTTCCTCTGTTTCGGAAGCGGCATACCATTCCAGCTTCCATGGCTTCATGGCTTTCGTCGATGGATTGCCTCCGCTGTTGTGAACGGAAAGGCGGGCCTTCAAGTCGGCGGTGAAGCCGTGGTAGAGGACCGCAGGGTACTTCTCTGAACGGAGGATGTAGGCGTAAAACATCAGGTGCGATGATGTGAGGGAAACTGCTGCAGGGGCCGTTCGGACAGCCCTACTTCGCCCTGGATACAGGGCTACGAAGGGCATTCTTCGCTTTCTTGGGGGCGGCGTCCGCGCCACCGCGCAGCGCAAGTCCCAAGATATGGCCTGCCATTCGTAGCTTTCGTTCAGAAAGCGAAGAATGGCGGAGAGGGAGGGATTGACCTTCGTTGCACTTCGGTCCCTGCGGGGTGCGCTGCGCGATTCAAGGATTTTCCGCTACGAGCGGCCTCGGCAGTCAAACCCGTGCTTCGCAGAAGTTCTCGGCCCACCCCATAACGCCAACAGCCCAATCCAGCGGAATACGCAGGATTGGGCTGTTGGCGGAGAGGGAGGGATTCGAACCCTCGGTGAGTTTAACCCCACGTTCGATTTCGAGTCGTATGTAACTGGCTGCACAGCTTTGCAAGGCGTGGCACGATCCCTTTAAAATCGTTGATTTACCAATGAATGCAAAGCTCTGAAAAATGGCGAAATGCCCTGCAAACCTGAAAAAGGGGTTCAAAACGGGTTCAAAATTCGCTGGATTTTGAACCCCTTGGTGTCAGAATACCCACCTAGTGAATCCCCTCCCATGAGCATCCAATCCGTTGAATTCCGCACCCGAAAAGGCAACCGGGTTTACCGACGCCGTCACACCAAGAATGGCCAGGAAGTGCTGGCCTCACACTTCACGTTCCGGGTGAAGCAGGATGGCGGCAGCCACTACTTCAATCTTGGAACCACCAAGAACGAAGCCGGGGCGACCGCTGATGAAATCGCGGCCTTTCTCCGGGTCGAGGGAAACACCGTGAAGGAAGCGCTCCTGCGCTATTCTGAAAAGCACAAGAACAAGGCACTCCGCGAGGCCAAGGCTCCAAAGCCCGTTGAAGCCATCCTGACCGTCGGAGGGATCATCACCGCTTACGCTGCGATCAGCGCCCACCTCAGCCCCACCACGGTGAAAAACAACACCGCCGCCTTGCGCCACGTCGCAGCCGGCATCCTCGGGCTGGATAAGCTGGGAGTGAACCAGACCAAGGCACAGCGCCTCAAATGGCGGAGTCAGGTTGACCCCTTTCCTGTTTCCGGGTTCACCGCCCAACAGGTGGAAGAATTCCGCCAGAATGAAATCCGGAAGTGCGGCACGAATTTCAAGAAACGCGGTGCCACCTCGACGACCTTGAATTCCTACATGCGTTCATGCCGGAGCATTTTCGCACAGAAGCTCATCCCGCTTTACGAAGGCTTGAACCTCCCGGAACCACTTCCATTCCGGGGAATCGCTCCCCTTCCTGAACCATCACACCGCTACCAGTCGAAAATCGGGGTCGAAAAGCTCATCGAAGAGGCGAAGAAGAGCATCTACATCACGAATAAAGACGCATGGGCAGCGTTCCTTCTCTGCTTCGGTGTCGGCTTGCGCCGGGAAGAAATCGACAAACTGATGATCGAACAGGTCGATATTGAAGATCGCCGTGTTTGGATCAGGACCACTGAGTTTTTCAGGCCAAAAGCGAAAAACTCCGAAGCCTCTGTTGACCTCAGCCCTCCCATCGCCGCGTTCCTCAAAGAATACCTCGATGCGATTCCCGAAAGGAAATTTGTCCTGCCAGGGCGCGAAGTAAGCGGCAAGCTCCGCTGCCAGACGACTTTCCGGGCGCTAATGAAATGGCTCCGTGAAAATGGGGTATCCGAACGAACCCCGCTTCACACGCTTCGCAAGGAAGCCGGATCGCTGATTTTCGAGAAGAGCGGGAGCATTGACCTCACGGCCGAGTTCCTGCGAAACGACCCACGAATAGCAAGGGAGCATTACATCGGGAAAAAAAGCCGTCTGGAACTCGAACTGCCGGGGCTTTGATCGCCCGCATGAATCAAGCTCAGGTTTTACCAGCGTCACCCTGCGGAGGTTGGCGCGAAAATACTCGTTTGAGCGCCGAAGAAGGTGTCGTCCGCTTCGACGGCGGGTTTTTGCCACCAGTCTGCTTCCCGGTGCCTTTGCGATGATTCGCAACCACTGCGGCCCATTTATCCCCACCTTTGGCTTGAACCCTTTCCTTCGGCTGATCGACAGCAGGAACAGGCCTGGGTTTCTTCGAAGCCTTTTCTTTGACCTGGTAGAGGCTGGCTTCACCCGCAAGCCGATCAGCCTCAGACGCTGGAATCATGATTCTGCCGTATTCCGTCAACGCCTTGATTTTACCTGCGTAGAGCATCCGGTAGCTCCAAGTCTTCTCGCGGCCAAAAAGGGCGGCGAATTCGGTTGGCGTAAGCGTCTTTTTGTCTGTCACCTTGCGTTTAGCTAACAAAACCTCCGAGCTTTCGCTAGCCCGTTTTTCAGATGAGCCAGCATGGACAACGGAGGTGATTTCAAACTATTACATTAAGATGCCGGACTGACTGTCAACTTCATCACTTAAGCATGAATTTATCTAAGTCCGCCAAAACATCAGACGATTGAAATGTCCAGAAGACGAGCAATTTAGGATTGTCTTTGTTTGAGTGCTTTATCACAACACCTTTATAGATTATTCTATTTTTTGTTGAAATACCAGTAACCTCACTCCGCTCGACACGGAATTCAGAATCAAGTGATTCTAGGATCAAATGATCAGGCCAGATAATGAGCTTGGCGAAAGGATACGAAACATTTCTTCGGCTGAAAAAACCATCGCCCCATAGCAAGCCTCCTTTGTATTCTTTCATCTTTTATTTTATGTTATTTTGAGTTGTAGACGATGCACTTGATCCTGATGTCCCGGGAACATAAGGACTAGGGGAAGTTGGCGGCGGCGAAGGCCATGGCTTCGTTGTCCAACCAGCTGTCCCAGTAACATTCGCATGCCCTTCTACTGGAGTTCCTCCACCTGCGCTTAGGTTAATAGCCAGCCCTTTATACGTTGTGGTATTTATCGGAAAATTGTCTCCGTTGGTATTTCCAAGCCCCCCAACATATTCTACACCACCAATCACCAATTCCCCTGCTGATCCGCCGATTTCGAAACCAGGTCCTTTGAGATTATTTACATTAGGTGCAGTGGTTGCTTGAGCAAACAGTCCGGCACTTCCTCCAAGGCCAGCTTCAATTCCCCCACCTCCAGTAAACAAGATGCCAGAACTCCATCCAGTGAATGGATTCCAGCCGGATTTCCCAACATATACACCCGCAGATCCAGTCAGCCCAAGAACGGCTCCTCCGCCTCCCTGTAGTCCAACACCAACTGTCGCTAGCCCTAGTGGATCACTGAGGCTAATCGGGTTTCCACTTGCAAAGGCGAACCAATTACTACCTCCGTCAAAGCCGATGGGGTCGGTATTGAGAAAGCGTCGGATCTGCGGACTGTAGTAGCGTGCGCGCATGTGGCAGAGGCCGTTGGAATCGGTCTGCACGCCCATGGCTCCGTGGTAGCGGAATGGGGTGTCGAAAGTGGCCTGTCGCCAAGTCTCACGCCCGTAGGGATCATACTCGAAGCGGTCGGCGACGGTGCTGCCATCGCCCGCAGTCAGTGCGACCGTGCTGCCGCGTGAATCGTAATGGTAGGTGGTGGTGGTGGCAGTGACGCCGGTTCCATTGATCTCGTAGAGCAGCCCGAGGCCATAAACGTACCAGGTCTTTACGCCACCGGGTTTCTCCCTGACCAGTGCGCGGGAGAGAGAACCGTTGGGATCAATAGTCCATTTCGTCTCGCCGGCTGCGGAGGTGACGCTGCTGCGGTTTCCGGCCGGATCGTAAGAGTAGCTGAGTCCTCCAGCCGAGTTGAGGCGGTTCCTCGAATCGTAAACGAATGTGGCGCTGGCGGAGGCCCCCAGCGGGCCACTGGTCATGTTGCCATCGGCATCATTGACGGTCGAAGTGCCGTTGAAGGAGGAGAGCCGATTGTCGTCATCGTAAACAGCCGCAAAACTCGGTGCGGTGAAGGAGTGGGGCGCAGGAAAGATCGTTTCCCGCTCCTGCCTGCCACCGGTATCGTAACGATTGACCGAATAGTAGAGCGGCTGACCCGTGGCGGAAATCTCGCTGACGCCGGTGAGTTGGGAAGCCGCATCGTAACTGAAGCGCCGCTGGGTGCCGTTCGCCCGATCCACCCGGCTCAAGCGGCCATTGAGATCATAGAAATAACGAGTCTTGCGATTGCTCCAATCGGTGACCGAGGCCAGGCGATTGAGTTCATCCCACGTGTATAGCACGCTGCCAATGCCATCGGGGTAGATCAACTCCTTGAGATTGCCATTGCCATCGTAACGGTAGCCGAGGGTCTTTCCTTCCACATCGGTGAAGGAGCGCACACGGTTGCGCTCATCGTAAGTGTAGCTGACATTCCTGGTGCCCTCGCTGAGCTTGCGAAGGTTGCCCTGCTTGTCATGAGCATGGTCCAAGGTCGCGATGACTGTGGAGCCGTGCTTGTAAACGGCCTGGCTGACACGCCCCATGTCATCGTAAACGAATTCAGTCCGATCGGTGGAGGGTTCCTGAACGAAATCAAGTTGCCCACGGATCGTCCAGCCCCGGGTCTCCTCACGGAGCAAAGGAGTTTTGAGACTGTCCTGTCTGCCGTTGTCGTCCAGGTGGAAATCAAAGACCTTTGCCTTAGTGTTTGTGAAGGTATCCTTCGCGCCGTTCGCATCCAGCGCGGTGGTGCTGGTCTTCGCCAAGGCATTTTCGGTCTGGTAAAGCTCGCCGCGCCAGTTGTAGCGGAGGTAGGTGCTTTTCCCTCGATAGTCCTTGGTTTCCGTGACGCGGCTGTTGGCGTCGTAGAGGTTTTGAGCGGTTCGGGTCAGCGGGTCGGTGGTGGTTTCCAAACGCCCGTCAGAATCATAGCCGTAGTTGGTCTGGCGACCGAGGGGATCCTTGGACCATTGCAAGCGGTCCGTCGAATCGTAGTGATTGAGGATGATCGCCCTCCCTGCGGCGGTGCTTGGCAGGGTGGTGCTCAAGAGCTTGCCGGTCTGGCTGCTGTCCGTTTCAGTCCAGTGGCCATTGGCATCCTTGGTGCGGTAAGCGACTCCCGCATTGTCGTACTGGATCTCGATGCTATGTGTGACTCCATCGACGGCGGCGAGGCTGGTGATGAGGGGCTGTCGGCGGGCATTGAAGGTGGTGGTGGTCTTGTTGCTATTGCGATCCGTGTATTCGAGGAGATTTCCCCGGGCGTCGAATTCAAGCGCAACCTGATCCTTTGGGTACTGTCCTGCTCCGGTGCCCTCGATGACGACCCCCAGTCCTATTCCACGCAGCCTGCCGGCCTCGCGTGCGCTCGCACGCCGTTTCTCAAAACCGGCCCAGTCCGCTGCCAACAACGCCTTATCGAGGCACCCGGCAAAATCCGATTTCTC
>JANOBS010000255.1:0-7801 GCA_031411755.1 Luteolibacter sp.
CGACGAGGCCTGCGCGATCCTCGAAGGGAAGGGGAGGAAAGGCATTTTCGATGATCTGCGCGTGGAAATGGAAAAGGCCGCCGAGCGGCTCGACTTCGAGAAAGCCGCCACCCTTCGCGATGTCTGGCAGAACCTTGAGAAGACCATCAACCCGACCCGCCAGTTCACGCGAGGTCGTGGTGTGCCGACCACCGTCAAGCCCACCGAGGATCTCGCCGATCTGGGCGATGCCCTTCGGCTCGATGGGCCGCCGCGTGTCATGGAGTGCTTCGATATCTCCAACGTCTCATCGAACCACATCGTCGCCTCGATGGTGCGCTTCACCGATGGCAAGCCGGACAACCAGAACTACCGCCGCTACCGCATCCGTACGGTGCAGGGCCAGGACGACTTCGCCTCGATGGCCGAGGTCATCCGCCGCCGTTACTCGCGGATTCTGTTGGAAAATTCCGACGTCGATCCTGATGCGGAAATCACCCAGGAGGACGTCGTCGAGGCTCAGCGTCGGCTTGCCCGCGAAGGCCGTGCGAAGATCATCCTGCCGGATCTAGTCATCGTCGACGGTGGCAAGGGCCAGCTCGGCATGGCGGTGAGGGAACTCAATGCCCTCGGCCTCCACGACCTTCCCGTGATCGGCCTCGCAAAGCAGCGCGAGGAGGTCTTCGTCCCCGGCAGCAGCACACCGATTCTCATCCCGCATGATCGGGGCGCGCTGAAACTGCTCCAGCGCATCCGTGACGAAGCGCACCGATTTGCCAACGGCTACAACTCGCTGCTGCTGCGCCGTCGCATGAAGGAAAGCCTGCTCGACGATTGCCCCGGCATGTCGCCGAACAAGAAGAAGCTGCTGCTTGAAAAGTTCGGCAGCGTCGCGCGCCTTCGCAAGGCCACCGTCGATCAGATCTCCGCTCTAACAGGCATCTCGGAGAAGTTCGCCGCGACGATTCTGGATTGGTTGAATCGATGAGAAGGGCCCTGCCGTCGGACATTGAATGGTGGTTTAAGATCGCTTCGGGAATGGGCGGGCATTAGGCATCCTCGAAACGACAATGAATGGAACGATCTGGTGCCTGCACGGAGCAGTTGGCCAAGCGGCGGACTGGCAGGGATTTTCCGTGCCCGGCTGGGCGGTGCGGCGGGTGGACCTGTGGCGCTTTGTGGCGTGCTGCCCGATGCCGATCGCGGACTTCGGTCGGGCGCTGAACGAGGAGGCTCGGGCCACGCCGGGACCGAAGATCTTGTTGGGCTACTCGATGGGCGGTCGGTTGGCCTTGCACGCGCTTTTGGAAAAGGACTCCCCCTGGGACGCGGCGGTGATCGTTTCCGCTCATCCTGGACTGGAGTCGGAGGAGGAACGCGCCGCGAGGCGGGTGAATGATGCCGAATGGGCGGCGCGGGCCCTTCAGATGGATTGGCCTGACTTTCTAAAAGCCTGGAATGCCCAGGCGGTCCTTGGTGGGGAGACCACGGGAATGGCGGACCGTCGGTTGCTTTCGACGCGGAAGCAGGAGGTGGCTCGCAGTTTCATGGACTGGTCGCTGGGGGCGCAGGAGCCGCTTTGGGAACGACTTCCGGAGGTCAAGGTGCCGCTGCTGTGGGTGGTCGGCGGGCGGGATGACAAGTTCCAAGCGTTGGGTGGGCGTGCTGTTTCCCAGATTCTGAATGCGGAATTTTCTGTGATCGAAGGCGCGGGCCATCGGGTGCCGTGGGAGGCGGCGACGGAGTTTTCCGAAGTGGTGAAGGCATTTCTGAGCCGTTTTCCTGATATTGTGCCCGGTGTCGGTGAGGCGTGATCGGACGTGAGGCAGGGCCTTGCGTCGGGCGAATCGCTGTCGCAGACTCTCGTCGTCATGTGGACCGCCGTGCGAGAATTCGAGGACATCCGTTACGAAACGACGGATGAGGGACAGATTGCCAAGATCACCATCAACCGCCCGGAGGTGAGGAATGCCTTCCGTCCGAAGACGGTGATGGAGATGCTCCAGGCCTTCGAATTGGCCCATGAGGATCCGAAGGTCGGGGTCATCATTCTAACAGGTGCGGGCGATCTGGCCTTCTGCTCCGGCGGTGACCAGAAAGTGCGCGGTCATGCCGGCTACATTGGTGAGGATGGAATTCCACGACTGAACGTGCTGGATCTTCAGAAGAAGATCCGCTCCCTGCCGAAGCCAGTGGTCGCGATGGTCGCAGGTTATGCCATCGGGGGTGGCCATGTGCTGCACATCGTCTGTGACCTCACGATTGCGGCCGATAATGCCCGTTTCGGCCAGACTGGTCCGAAGGTTGGTTCATTCGACGGTGGCCTCGGCTCCAGCTACCTCGCCCGCATCGTCGGCCAGAAGAAGGCCCGGGAAATCTGGTATCTCTGCCGCCAGTATGACGCCCAGCAGGCGCTCGACATGGGCCTCGTCAACACGGTCGTTCCTCTTGCCGATCTCGAAAAGGAAACCCTCCAGTGGTGCCGCGAAATGCTCGCTCATTCGCCACTGGCCCTGCGCTGCCTGAAGTCCGCGCTCAACGCGGATTGCGATGGTCAGATGGGCCTGCTCGACTTGGCTGGAAATGCCACGCTGCTCTACTACATGAGCGAGGAAGGCCGCGAAGGGAAACAGGCCTTCATCGAGAAGCGGAAGCCGGACTTTTCGAAATTCCCAAGGGTGCCGTGATGGGGATGATCAAACCGATTCTTCTCGCGGCGCGGCCGAAGACTCTGCCTGCCGCCATTGTGCCGGTGTGGGTGGGCTGCGTGCTTTCGTGGAAACTGACCGGATCGTGGAACGGCGGGCTGGCTTTCTTCACCTTGGCCGGCGCGGTGTGCATTCAGATTGCGACAAATTTTTTCAATGACGCGATCGATGCTGCGAAAGGGGCCGATACGGCCAAGCGGCTCGGCCCGGTGCGGGTGACGGCAAGTGGCCTGCTATCGCGTGGCGCGGTGATGAAATGGGCCGGGCTTTTCCTGGTGCTGGCCTTCGCATGTGGAGTGCCGCTTTTCCAGGCCCGCGGCTGGCCGATGCTGGCGATCGGGGTGCCTTCGCTGTTCCTCGCCTATGGCTACACCGGTGGTCCTTGGCCGCTGGCGTATCGAGGACTGGGGGAGTTGTTTGTGATCCTGTTTTTCGGCTTCGTTGCGGTGTGCGGCACGGTGTTCGTGCAGACCGGTGAGTGGCGTGAGGAGGCGCTGCTGTTAGGTGGGCAGGTCGGACTGCTGTCGGCGGTGCTGATTTCGATCAACAACCTGCGCGACCGCGAGGAGGACGCGACAACCGGCAAGCGAACGCTGGCGGTGCGGCTCGGGCCGAAGTTCGCGATCTCGATCATCTGGCTGGAAACGAAGGTGGCCGCGCTGGCGGGACTTGGCTGGATCTTCTACAAGCATCCGGAATGGATGATCGCCAGCGCCCCGGTCTTCGGCCTCGGCCTGAGGATCGTTTGGGGAATCATCACCACCGAGCCCGGTCCCGGATACAACCGCCTTCTGGCCTTGGCGGGCGTGCAACTCATCCTTTTCGCGGCGGCGTTTCATGTCGTCGCCGCGCTGATTCACTGATGATTTCATGGACGCGACTCCGACCAACTCCCGCCCGCCGGTGTGGATTTCCCACTACCAGCTCAAGAGCCACGCGAAGCTCAACTCGGCATCGTCGCGGCTTGAGTTCCAAGGCATACTGATCCGGATCGGCTCGGGCTTTGGATGCATTCACCCGTGGCCGGAGCTGGGCGATCCAACACTCCAGAAATGCCTCGAAGACCTCGTGGGTGAGCGGCGTCGGTCGATCGTGCGTCGCGCGGTGCGTTGTGCGGAAATGGACGGTGTTTCCCGTGAGAACGACGATTGGTTGTTCGAGGAAATGGAGATTCCGATGAGCCATGCGACGCTGGTCTCGAATGACGCCGCGATGGTGGCGGCGGCGGTCGAGGCGGGATTCACGACGGTGAAGCTGAAGGCGAGTCGCGATCTGGCGTCAGTGGGAAAATTCCTCAATGAGCAGGTGAAGGCGTTTCCGAAGCTGATGTGGCGGCTGGATTTCAATGAAACCAGCGAGGCCACCGAGATGGCGGAGTTTCTGAAGGGCCTGCCCGACGACACCCGGCGGCGGATCGATTTCGTGGAGGATCCATGCCCGTATTCAGAGACGACCTGGACCACTCTCAAGCAGTCGACCGGTGTGCGCTTGGCCGTGGATCGGGAAGCGGCGCCGAATTGCGATGCCGCGCAAGTGATGGTCCTGAAGCCGGCGCTGGACGAGCCATGGCTACTCGCTGAAGCAGCGGCGAAGCGCGGGCGACAACTGGTGGTGACGAGTTACATGGACCACCCGCTCGGCCAGTGTTTCGCAGCTTGGGAAGCGGCGAGGCTGGGGCTTACGTTCCGAGGCTTGGTGCCGGTGTGCGGGCTGCAGACGCATCATTTGTTCGAGCCGAATGCCTTTTCCGAGTATCTTGGCGCGTGGTCGCCAACCTTCCAACCACCGGGAGGGAAGGGGCTTGGATTTGATGACTTGCTGGATGCCCTCGTATGGACGCGACTCGTTTGATCGACCCGGCCTTCTGGACGAATCCCGAGCCACTCGCGCTGGGGGATGCGGAGATGACTGCGTGGTCGAGGAGTATCGAGGAACTGGAAGGTCACGTGCTTTTTCAAACTTCGGGATCCTCCGGGGTGCCCAAGTGGATCGCGCTTTCAAAGTCGGCTCTTCAGCTATCCGCAGCAGCGGTGAACCGGCATCTTCTCGTTGACGAAAATGCATGCTGGGGGCTGACCCTGCCGCTGCATCACGTCGGAGGATTTGGTGTGGTGGCCCGTGCTTATGAGGCGGCTTGTCGACTCGCGGAATTCACCGGGAAATGGGATGCCGCGCGTTTCTCCGAATGGTGTCTAGCGTCATCGGTCACCCATTTGTCCCTGGTGCCAACGCAGGTCTTTGATCTGGTCCAGGCTGCTCTCAAAGCTCCGCGATCTCTGCGGGTCGTAGTAGTCGGTGGAGGACGTCTGGAGGATTCCACCGGACGTGCCGCGCGCGAGCTCGGATGGCCGGTGCTGGCCAGCTATGGGATGACGGAGACCGGCTCGCAAATCGCCACGCAGGTCCCTCAACTACTGGATTCATCGTATCAATCCGCGCCGCTGCCGGTCTTGAACATCTGGCAGGTCTCGAATGATGAAGAAGGACGTTTGCTGGTCGCTGGCCCGGCGCTTTTCTCCGGAACCGTGACGGAAGGTGCGGAAGGTCGCTCCTGGCGTCCAAGAGCGGGTGACTGGCATGCGACGGGCGATCAGGTTCTTGTCGATGGCAGGCTGCTGACCCCGCTAGGCCGTATGGACTCGGTGATCAAGGTTCTCGGCGAACTGGTGGATCCCGAAGCCATCGAACGCGAGCTGATCGGCCTTTCCCGGGATGAGTTGAAGGCTGGAAGTTTCGTGGTGGTGGCGTTGACTGATGAACGGGCCGGGCATCGATTGATTCCGGTGTTTGAACGTGTTGTGACTGCGGAACTGATTGAGCGGACTCTTGCATCCTACGCGCGGATGGCTCCCGGATTCCGCAGACTCGCGGAACCGGTGATCTTGGATCGCATTCCCCGTAGTGAGCTCGGAAAAATCAAGCGGGCGGACCTGATTTCTTTTTTGCGCGCTTAATCATTTCGGGGTTGTCATCCCCCTCGGGCTGGCGATACTTCAGGTATCTTGAGTAATAAGGCACTCACGACGTCGCATTCAGGCGACTTGTTGGTGACCGGCGGCGGGCCGGGGCACCTCCCTACGTTACCCGCCATGTGTCCCATCACACCAACCCCCAAATGATCCATCGTACCGACGAGTCTCAGGCACGCCTCTTCCAGGAAAACAACCGAGCGGAGGGCCTGTCCGGGAGGAAGTCAGCAGGTTCCAAGGCAAAACCCTCGGATTTCGGCCTGAAAGCCCCGTCCCAGATCGTCAAAAACTACGTTCTCGATACGAACGTGTTCCTCCACGACCCGGCCTGCATCGAGCGCTTCAAGGAGAACCACCTCTGCGTGCTGGTCGATGTGCTCTCGGAACTGGATCGCTTCAAGTCGGAGCAGACCGAGCGTGGTGCCAATGCCCGCCGGGTCCATCGCCGGTTGACGGATCTTTTCTCCTGCACCGAGAAGGTAACCCAGGGCGTCCCCACCGAAGGCGGCGGAACCCTGCGCCTCGTGATCTACGATCCATCGAGCTGCCCGAAAAACTCCGACGAGCTCAACCGCTTTTACCGTATATTTCCCGATCGCGAGCGTGTCGATCACCGCATCCTCGCCGCCTGTCTGCTGCTGATGCAGCACAACTCAGCTCCTGTCGTGCTTGTGACGAAGGACATCAACATGCAGCTCAAGGCCCGCGCGGTGGGAATCGAGTGCCAGGACTATTTGAACGACAAGGTCGATGTTCGAGAGGTATCGAACTACGAGACCCGCCGTATCGAAATCGCGCCGATGGAGCTTCAGCGCTTCGCTAGCTCCGGGATCATCGAGGTGGACGAGGAAACTCGAGGCAATGCCACCGTGAACGAGTATGTCCTGCTCAGTTCAGGTGAAAAGCAAACCATTCCCGCCCGGCTCGCGCCGGATGGCAGTTTCGTGAGGCTCCAGATTCCGGAATGCCTGAAGATCCCGGACGGCCAGTCGCTCAAGCCGATGAACCTCGGACAGCGCTGCCTGATCGACGCACTCCTCAACCCCGACATCTCCCTCGTCACCTGCTATGGCCACGCCGGTACGGGCAAGACACTGGTGGCGGTCGCTGCCGGTCTGCATGAAATGTTCAACCGCCGCTACAACGGGCTGACCGTGAGCCGTCCGGTGGTCGCGATGGGAGACCAGCTCGGCTATCTTCCGGGGTCGCTCGATGAGAAGATGCGCCCATGGTTGCAGCCGATTCACGATGCGCTAGATTTACTCATGCGGCCACCCGCTCCACTCGGGCCGCGACGCAAGCAGGTGAAGAAGGACGGCCCTGACTCTGGTGCGAAGAAGCCTTATGAAGTCCTCATGGATCAGGGGATTCTCGAAATCGAAGCGCTCTGCTACATCCGTGGACGTTCAATTCCGAACCGCTTCTTCATCCTCGATGAGGCCCAGCAACTCACACCCCAAGAGGCCAAAACGATCGTCACCCGCATGTCTCGTGGCTCGAAGCTCGTGTTGGTCGGTGATCCGGCTCAGATCGATAATCCTTACGTCGACAGCCGCAGCAACGGCCTCGTCTACACACGTAACCGCCTCAAAGGTCAGGCTTTGGCGGCTCACGTCGCACTCAGTCGTGGCGAGCGCTCGGAGCTCGCCGAAGCCGGCGCCCAGTTGATGTAACGGGCTCCACGTTGACAGTCAGCAACCGTCGGGCTTTACTCTCCGTCGATGAGCTTTACCCGATGGTTGTTGACGGCCGGTTTCGCGGTGGCTGGCAGCGGGTGCGCGTTTTCGCCCTCCGGCAGCGACTGGAAAGGCGCAGTGGCCACCCAGGTCAACCAGCTCGGATACCGGAACTGGATCGTGGTGAGCGAGGCCTCCTTTCCCGCCCACAGCCGGGCCGGCATCCGACAGGTTTCCGCGCCGGTGGAGATTCCCGAGGCGGTTGATTTCGTGCTTCAGGCCATCGAGCAGACGGAGCATGTCCGACCGAGGATCTACCTGGCCCGTGAGATGCGATCAGTCGAAAACGACTACGCACCAGGAGTGGACGAACTCAGGAAACGGATCAGCAATTCGCTGCATTCCCACGAAACGACCGAGCTCGATCACCAGGCCTTGTTGACACTGATGGAGGACGCCAGCCGCAGTT
>JANOBS010000256.1:0-2098 GCA_031411755.1 Luteolibacter sp.
GCCTCGGAGGCAAGGTCGGATGGCAGAGGTTGCATACAGGGGTATGTATGCTGGTAATGCCGGGGAAAGGATAGTGGCCGACGGTAGACCGCTTACATTCCAATGGCCATGTATCCCTTTGTGCCCGGCCAAGCCGAGTCCTTCATCACCGCACGAGTCAGGATGACAGGAACAAGCGCATGGGTGAAAATGTCCATCAGGGCTTATCTGGCAACGTCTTAGGCCATCCGGCGGCGCGCAGGAAGCCCGGATTCAATTTGACGGTTTGTCGGCGTCGGATGGCGCGGCTGGTTCGTCTAGGAGATTCTCAGCGGGTAGCCACCCATCGCGGTGGTAATAGAGAAAATCGTGACCATATGGACAATTACCTCGAAAATACAGTCGATCAGGGTGAGCAGGAACACCCGAACCATAACGGAATGTCTTCATCTCCTTTGCGCAGGTTGGACACTTCAGATCCAATGGGGCGATGATGTCGAGTTTCTCCCAGTAATCGCGATAATACTTTACGAGCTTATCCAAGTCGATGGGCTGGCCGCGAACGCGCCGCGAAAAAGCTCGGGTGATGATCGCGGACATGTCCTCCGCGTGGTAGATGCCTAGCCTGGCGAAATATCGCGTCAAAGGCGAATCCCCCCACAGTCCCCATGAGTTCCGTATGCCCTTGCCGCTCCCGAAAGTTGGGAACGTAGAGTACTGATCGTCACCTGCATCCTCTATGAACTTCCGATCTGCGTCTGTGAGGCCCTCCGCCATCATGAGGTCTAGCGCCTCGTCGAGGCTCGCGGGTACGCGATCGTTCTCCACGAGGGCATCCTCAGCGCCTACCTCCTTGATGAGAGAGGCCTTGTCGACCGATTGCTTGTCAGCCCCAACAGGGAGCGGCTGCCTTCGATCACATCCGGGCAGGAAGGAAATCCCTAGCGTAGCCAAAAGGACCATTGAGGGTCGGGTAATCATTTCAGGCGAACGTCGAGTCCTCCTACGCTGGACCGAGGGCGAGGGTGGAACACGGGGTTGCGGTTGTAGCGGTCATGGCGGCTGGAACTGGAGGCGGGTCAGGCGTTAGGAGTGACGTCTTGTTAGCTGCGTTGGATTCCCGCGCATAGGGTTTTGGAGATCGAACCCAGGTGGGCTACAAGGCTAGTTACATCCTCTTGAGAAATCTGCACTTTCTTTCCGATCATCGAAGATGGAATTCCTGTCTTATCAATATAATCCTGATCGACGACTCCCATAGTGTGCGCGAGTAGATGCCGCTTCTGGAACTGCATGGCAACGAAGCTCCATTCGGAGGCTGAAAGCCCGCTGGATAGATCTACACCGTGGTCTTTTGCGAGCCGGTCTCGTGCGCGGACAATGTTCTGAAACGAAATGTTCGCAATAGTTGATCGGCAATGCTCTCGGCCGAATCCGTCGAATGCCGAAACAGCGTCCTCCAAGCAATTCTCGATCATCTTCGTCCTGATCCCCTCGTCGGCATCCTTCGATAAATCGAGCATTCTCAGAACCAAATCGAAGTTGGCCTTCGCAATCTGCTGAGAGTTGTGAATCCCACAATCGGGACAGAATCCAAATGAGCCGTAGATCGTATAATTTAGCGTGCAATTGTCGCAGACGATCTTCTCTTCAAGTTGTTTTTCTGAATAACGGACTATCCGCGTTGGCTTTTCTGTGACCTTGATTCCGATAGAGATGAACGCTCTTCGCTCAGGTTTACGCTCGAGCTTCTTTAGGTCTTTGAGAAACTCTCCGGTCATTTTGTTCATTGCAACGGACTGGGCATACTCGATCTGCTGCTTCGTCCAGAATTCGTCGTGGGACGCGAGATGATTGCAGTAGGGGCAATGACAATCTGTTGCACCTTCAAGCCCGGTGCCGAACTCAATCTTAAAGTATTTTTCGCATTCAGGACACTCGCGGCCGGTGTATCCCTCTTCGTCAGGCTGGATGTCCACAGAGAATTGCATTGGGGGATTATCTTCAGCTATTGAGGTAGGGACGCCGGTTTCACCCGGCGCCCCCCTCGCAGATCCCGGCGTGCGGAATTACCGCACCGGGCTCCTCAGGAAGCGCGCATATGAAACTAGTTCCGTCA
>JANOBS010000257.1:0-4373 GCA_031411755.1 Luteolibacter sp.
GCCATCTGATAGAGGCGATGGACACCAGTGGTGGTTTCCTCGGAGACACCCTTCCACTCCTTGACGATCTCGTGGAAGATGCCGGGCTGTTCGTTCCTGCGATCAATGTGAACGACTCCGTCACCAAGTCGAAGTTCGACAACCTCTATGGCTGCCGCGAGTCGCTCGTCGACGGCATCAAGCGCGCCACGGACGTGATGATCTCCGGCAAGATCGGAGTCGTCTGCGGCTACGGCGATGTCGGCAAGGGCAGTGCCCAAGCCCTGCGTTGCCAGGGAGCCCAGGTCGTTGTGACTGAAATCGATCCGATCTGCGCGCTTCAGGCCGCGATGGAAGGTTACCGGGTGCTGCCAATCGAGGACACCCTCGGCTGGGGCGACATCTACGTCACCACCACAGGCAACAAGGACATCATCCGCCTTGAGCACATGGAGAAGATGAAGGACCAGGCCATCGTCTGCAACATCGGTCACTTCGACAACGAGATCCAGATCGACAAGCTCAACAGTGCGCCCGGCGTGAAGCAGCTCAACATCAAGACTGGTGTGGACAAGTACACGTTTCCTGCTGGAAACTCCATCTACATGCTGGCTGAAGGCCGCCTCGTGAACCTCGGATGCGGTACTGGCCATCCGTCGTTCGTGATGTCGAATTCCTTCACCAACCAGACTCTTGCACAGATCGACCTGTGGAAGAACAAGGACAGCTATAAGCCAGGTGAGGTGAAGGTCCTGCCGAAGCACCTCGACGAGGAAGTCGCCCGTCTCCATCTTGAAAAGATTGGAGCCAAGCTCACGAAGCTGACCCCTGATCAGGCCGACTACATCGGCGTGAAGCAGGAAGGCCCCTACAAGCCGGAAGCCTACCGCTATTGATCGGTGCTCTGATTGATGATTCTAAAAAGCCCCGCGTTCCATCGGACGCGGGGCTTTTTCGTTGGCTCTTCACCCAAGGATCCCTTAGTGACAGGCACTTCATGATCCGCCGAATCTTCCATTCGCTTCTGATTTCAGCGACCCTGCTCACGATCTCTTCGTGCGGTCTGATTCTGGCTCCGTTCAACATCGCCGGAGCCGTGGTGGAAGGGACCTACAAGGTCGGTGAAAAGGTGGTGACGGCTCCCATCGATGCCTACGACCGCAGGCAGGAACGCAAGGAGGCCGAGAAGGAAAAGAAGGAGAAAGAACAGGCAAAGGCCGGCCGCCCCACGGCTCCGGGTGCAACTCAAGGCCAGCCGACTCCGCTGCCTGAGCTGCCACCACTTCCTGATGGCGGTGAACTCCCTCCCATCCCGCCACCGAACTGATCGATGAAACGGATTCGTCTTCACGATTTCGTCAGGGTCGTCATTGCGGCCGTGTGGATCTTCCACGGTCTTTACAGCAAGATCCTCGACGGCATCCCAAGACACCGCTTGATCGTGGGTCAGATTCTCGGAGAAGAGTATGCCCGACCTTTGACCGTCCTGATCGGGGTTGGGGAGATTTTGTTAGGCCTGTGGGTGCTGAGTGGCCGTCGGACATTTGCCTGCGCCATGCTTCAAACGCTGGCGCTTGTGACGATGAACACCCTTGAAATCCTCTTCGCTAGGCAACTTCTCATTTCCGCGCCGGGAATGGTTGCACTGAACCTGTTGCTTCTCGGGTCGGCGTGGTGGCTGGCTCAGCGGGATTCACCCCGCTGATTGATCGTGCAGTCGGCCTCGGGGGCGACCTGGTCACCCGTTTTATCGACCGGATGCGTGAAGACATAGCGCCAGACGTCTTCGTAGAGATAGGCCCCCGCCGAATTCTTGGGTGAGCCTTTTCCCGGGACGACTCCGCTGTGGGCACGTTTCGAATCGCGGTTCATATCGGCCTCCGAAATCAGGCGACGGGTGTTTCCGAAAGGAGGCTTTGAAGCGTCCACATTGACGATCGGTCCGAATTTCGTCAGTCCGAGCATCTGCCACGAGCGGCAGTAGTGATCACCTACCCAGCCGTCATCGAGCACGTGGGAAAATCCGAAGTAACGGTTCTCCGGCGTTGCGGATGGCAGCTTTTGCCAGACCTCGAACTGATCGCGCGGACCGGAAAACATCACGACGCGATCCACCTTCACCGCCTTCGCCATGCGCGCCGCCGTGGTGGATCCGTGGGAGATGCCGGAGAGGATGACCTTGTCCCAGCGGAGGCCCTTGCCATCGTCTGTTAGAAACTGCTTCCAGCGCCCCTCCGGATTCTCGCGGTCCAGCCATTTCACAAACTGGTAGGACCGCTCCATGATGCTGTCCGGCTTCGGGATCGAAACGGCGGGGCTGTGGTCCTCACCGGTCGCGGCTTCCAGCCGGACCTTGGAAAGGAAAAGATCATCCGCAGGTGGTGCTCCGGAGTAGAGTTTGCTGAACCAGCCGTTGGCGTAGTGGACCTGGATCGCGTGGAGGCCATAGCTGGAGACATGTTCGAAGAGATCCTGATTGTGACCCATCAGCCAGATCACCAGCTTGCCCTGATCGGGCGCGCGGGTGTCGACACAGGCGTGTTCGAGGTCCTGGGGCTTGGTGTCGGTGCCGAACGTGAAGCTGATTTCCGGATGTTCCTTTGCCAGCGGATCGATCTTGCTGGCGCGTGCGGTCAGGTCGAATCGCTTTCCCTTCGGATTACCCTCCGACGCATTTCCGGGGGACGCCGTGGCTGTTGCGATGGCCGCGAGGATGGGAATCAGCCGCTGGATCGTTCGAATCGATGGGGAAGGCATGTGGTAGGAATGATTGAAGAGAAGAAACGTCTCGCCAGCTGGCAAACTTGCTTGGAAAGATTCCGGCCCACCCAGGCAGGCATTCGGCTTCCATTCATGAGCGCTTCATTTCTGATCACCGGCCTGCGGGGCCCTGCCGCTCTGGACTGGGTCCGGCGTCTCGGTCGGGCCGGTCATCGGGTGGCGGCGGCGGATTCACTTCGCTGGCCGATCGGGCGGACATCACGCTATCTTTCCCACTACGAGTTGCTGCCGCGACCGCGGGAGGATTCGCTCGCCTATGCGATCGCCGTCAGGAAGGCGGCGGAGGATTTCGGAGCTGATTGGATCCTTCCAAACTGTGAGGAGATCTTTTTTCTCTCAAAGCATCGGGCGCTTTTCGACGGCAGGGCATGCTTGTTGGCGGAGCCATTGGAGGTGCTGGAAATGCTTCACCACAAGGGAAAGTTCGCCCGCTTCACGCAGAGGGTGGAAGCTTCCGCTCTGGCGATCCGTGCACCGGAGTCGCATGAGTTCCACTCCCGCGGGGAGTTTGAGGCATTCATCGAATCCCAGCCCGGAGGTTCTCTGGACTCCTGGGTGTTGAAGGCGGCGTTTTCCCGATTCGCCGCGCAGGTGAAGGTGAGGCCGCGTCGCGAGGATTGTGGTTCGATTCATCCAACCGTAGACAATCCCTGGATCGCCCAGCGATTCGCTGCCGGAACTCCACTTTGCAGCTACAGCCTCGCAATCGATGGGGTGATCACCGCGCACACATCCTATTTTCCCAAGCACAATTTCAAAGGCGGGGCGGGCTTTTACTTTGAGCCGGTCATCCGGGAGGATTTGAAGGAATTCGCCATGTCGGTGGTGAAACATTTGAATTTCACCGGTCAGATCGCCTTCGACTTCATTGCTGGAGAAGAAGGAACCTTTGTGATCGAGTGCAATCCCCGCGCGACCAGCGGCGTGTTCCTGCTCGATCCGAGCGACCCTTTGCCATTTTTCTCGAATGATGGAATCGCGGATCGTTGGCCGATGGAACTCATGCCGAAAATGCTTTCTCCGAGCATGCGATACTATCCCGGACGCAGTGAGCGGCGTGAGGACTATCGTCGTGCCACGGACGTGATGTTTCCACCTGACGATCGAATTGGCCTCCTGCCTTGCATCCGCCAGCTGTGGGAGCTGTTTCGGCGCTCCAAGGAACTCAATAACGGCTACGATTTCATCGCTGCCGCCACCGAGGATTTCGAGTGGAACGGCGGGCCGATGAAATGATGGGAGCGTTGGCGGTCATTTTCCAAACTGGCGGAGCTTGCGCTTGTCTGGTCCCAGCGGTCCCGGACCTTTTGGCTCTTCAGTGGAGATTTCCTTGGAGAGGGTCTCGAATCGCTCGTTGCTGACGGCCTTTCCGATCTCGGTCTCGTCTCGTTTGCAAACAATTCTCCATTCTTCCAGCTTCTCATCGAACTTCCGGTTCCTCCATTCGACCTCGCTGACTGAAACTTTTCCCAGATCCAGCGTGAGCTTTTCGTTGGGCTTCATGGCAGGCACTTTCACGGTTCCGAGCGATTCCTTGACGATCTTTTCCTTCTCTCCAATTGCGCGGGCAACCAGGGCGTCTCCGGAGAGGGTGGACTCGCCGATGGGGCTGG
>JANOBS010000258.1:0-5007 GCA_031411755.1 Luteolibacter sp.
GGACCCGCCTCACCGTGTCGATCAAGGGCGGCGACGCCCGCTTCTTCATCGATGGAAAACCAGTGGGAGGGATTCGGAATACGGTGGTCCTGCCGACGGAATTGGGCGGCCGAGCAGGCCAGATCGGCGGCGGCTTCATCGGGGAAATCGATGACATCGCGGTCTATCGCAAGGGCATCGAGCGGATCGAGGAGCTTCCATGAGCCTGATTTTTCGTGAAAGAGATCGGCTGCTCGGGCTGGGTCGGATTGATGGATTCGAGATCAGTTCCGAGAAAACTTCAGGATCAAGTCGCCTCTCTCGCTGCTTTTTCCACCTCGCGAGTGCCATTTTCCTCCCATGGTTGCTCGGGTTCACGCGACGATTCCGTCAAGCATCCCGGCCTTCCTTGGCAAGGGTTGGAGCATTGAATGGTTCCCAAAGCATCGGGCGGGCTTTCGTGCCGAGCGAAACCATTCTCCTTCCATCGTCGTTCGCCTTCAGGTATTTACACCAACAAGCATCCTCGCCACCCTTGGCAAGGGTCGTTCAATAACACTGTTGTGCGCCGAGCCAAGCAAGGCGCTTCTTGTCAGGTGAAAGACCTGATGTTTCAAAACCTAGCCAGTAGAAACTACCGAGTGTTGCAGTTGTGCTAGCTAACCCATGGAACGCGGCGGAAGACACCGCCTCAACAACATCAACCCGAAGGCTGCCTTGGAGGCCGATGGATGGGGAAACAGCACGATTGAAGCGTACACAGGGAAGCACGCAGGCCACAGGGCGGCTCGCACCCGCCTGAAGGTTGATATAGCCCCGTAATTATTGAGATGCGGAGGGAGATCCACTAACAGTATGGAGAATCCAGAACCTGAAGACACGTCATGGCGAGTGTCTAAGGCTCCGTCGGGGTCGTTACAAGACCGTGGCATGTGTGCAAAGAAGCGGGAAGATGACCGCTCTGAGGAGAACGGCACCTTGAACTCGGGAGGCCCGGTGCCTCATCCCATGGAGTCGGTTTATCTCCAGGGATACCCGTGTGATCGACGTCAAGAAGACACGTCGGGGAGGAGCCGGGAGTCAGAGCCACCCATAGTAGTCAGAGACGGGAAAGCCGTTCACAAGGCGAAGGGGACGGCCGGAGAACAACGCGGACAAAGCACTCACGCGAGGGATAGGAATACTCCCGATGAAAGCGTGTCACGCACCCTGTCCGCACTGAAGGAAAAGGCGCAAAGGGAACCGGAGCATCGCTTCCGTGGACTGGCGCGTCTGTTGGACCGTGGGATGCTCCGTGAGGCATTCGGACACCTGAAACGCAAAGCCAGCCCGGGAATCGACGGGGTGGACTGGGCGGGGTATGCCGAGAACCTTGAGGAAAATCTGACGGCCTTGGAAGAGCGTTTGCGCACCGGACGTTACCGCGCCCGCTGTGTCAAACGGCGGTGGATTGCGAAGGCGGGAAGCTGGAAACTGCGACCGTTGGGCATCCCCGTGTTGGAAGACAAAATTGTGCAGCATGCCGTGAAGCAGATCCTGGAGTCCATCTGGGAGCCTGAATTTCATGACGAAAGCATCGGCTACCGAGCGGGAAAGGGAGCGCGCCAGAGCAGTTTGGAATTACGCGAGGCCCTCAACGACGGGAACTACCGATGGGTCGTGGAAGCCGACATCCGGGGGTTCTTCGATCATGTCGATCACGGCTGGATGGTGAAGATGTTGGAACTGCGCATCGCGGATCGTTTGCTGATCCGCCTGATTGTGAAATGGCTCAAGGCCGGAGTGATGGAAGACGGACGCGAGGTGGTCCACCCGGCAACGGGAACACCCCAGGGTGGAGTCATTTCACCCATCCTCGCCAATATCTATCTTCACTATGTCCAAGACGAATGGATCAAGAAGGTGGTGACAAAGCACAGCAAGGGAGGAGTGATCTTCCGGCGCTATGCGGACGACAGCGTGGTGTGTTTCGAGCGCGAAGACGACGCACGTGCCTACCTGCGGGCCTTGCCGAAGCGGTTGGGGAAGTTCTCCCTAACAATCGCCGAGGAGAAAAGTTCGTTGGTGAAATTCAATCGGTGGGAGCCGGAGCAGAGCGGGAAGTTCACCTTCCTTGGCTTCGACTTCTACTGGGCGAGATCGAGCCGCAACCCGCGCTACGTGATGGTGAAGCGGCGGACCAACCGGGAGAAATTCCGCAACAGCCTCAAGGCGATGAAGGAATGGATTCGGAAAGTTCGCTGTCGGAAACTCGAAGACCTGCTGTCGGTGCTGCGGAGGAAGCTGCTGGGGTATCGGAACTACTACGGAGTCATCGGCAACTCGCAGATGCTCTCGACGTATTGGTATGAAGTGATCCAGCTGCTCTACAAGTGGCTCAACCGACGGAGTCAGCGGCGTTCGATGACATGGGCACAGTTCATGAGTCGTCTGCCAGGGTGGAAGCTTCCGCCGCCACAAGTGGTGGAGGGCCGCCCCAGTCCCGGATTGCATTTGAAAGCCCAACCTGCATGATCAAGCCACAAACAAGAAAACCAAGGACCAACGCAACCCTGCGTGCGCGTTCTCCGAGGAGCCCGGTGCGGTAATTTCGCACGCCGGGATCTGCGAGGGGGGCACCGGGCAACCGGTGTCCCTACCTCAATCGGCAAGAATATGAAGACTCTATCCAAAGCACTAGCCCTCTCTTTGCTGGTATTGCCCGCCTTGGGATACTCTCCTGCAACCCCGTGGCGGCATGTCGTCGCATCAGGAGACAAATTTGTATTCGTGATGGAACCGGGGAATTTCGATGATGTCCCCTCCAGGGGAATCGCCTACAAAGCTACTCGGGATGGCTTCGAGAAGATGTGGGCGTTAGAGGGATGGTATGAGTTTCCCGGTGATGTGCTCCTTTCCTCGGATGGAAAGACAGTTGCGCGGATTCGTGAGCGTTTTCTAATGCAGGACGGTTCCTTTTCGGACGACGAGTCGAAGGAGGTTGTGACCATTTTCCGCCGTGGTAAGCGTGTCGCTGGCTACACCGCACAGGATCTGATCAAAGACCTCAAGAATGGGATTCGATTTGATGGCTTCTCAGGTATGAGATGGGTGGATCGACGCGACGGTTTTCATCCGCGTATCGCTCCAAGTGAATGGCATCACGTTGATACGGTCACCAAAGGTGAGGTGACGATCTCAAGTCACCCGGATGTGTTGCAGCTTACTACGCTTGAGGGAACGGCTTTTCTTTTCGAGCTGAAGAGTGGATCGATACTATCACGACGAGAGATCAAGGAAGAAAAGCCCGCAGATGAAGATCTGTTCAAAACAGCCCAAGCCGAACAAGACGCGGCTGGACAACCCGCTACCCGCCCCAAGTCGAAGCCGGAGGGCGATCAGAAGCCTCAACCCGAATCGGAGGGGCGCCCCCGGTAGCGGGTAGTCAGCGCTCAATCGTTCTGCCAATATGAAGAAATTCGCCTGTTTGACGTTTCTGCTTGTGGTGTCATGCGCCCGCGAATCGACGGGAGGCGATCCTATCGCGCCACTAAGGAAGGGTTTAAAGCAAGTCGATGCGTCTTCGCATTCCACACCGTATCGGATCGACACAACCGCATCGGTGTCACCTACAAAATTTTCTGTCGGCCATAAGCAGGCTGTCACAGTTACAGCGAGGAATCAGTCAAAAGCGGCAATCACGACTGACCCATACATAAATTTCGGCGACGATCCCGTGATGAATAACGCGGGAATTGGATTTAGGGCAGCCAACAATAAAGATCCAGATTCTGGCGTTTCTCGCATGAGCGTTGATGCATGCCCTACTTCATTTGACACCGTCAAGCCGGGCGAGGTTCGACGTTACACGTTTTACTGGACGCCAAGCAAAGATGATGAGGGGAAAGGATTTATTATTGTGTCGCTTCCAGATGAATTCAAACCTCCCAAACCCATCCCCGTTGTCATTACCGCCAATGCAGAACACGTCGTGGGTGGCAACGGCGGATAAGCTCCCTCGTTCGCTTCGCTCTATGAGCCTTGCGCCGCCGTACCACCACATTTAGCGTTTGGCTAGAATATGAGCACTACCGCGAGAGCCTTCTTTGTTGGACTACTAATCGGCGCTGCGGTAGTAGCGACCGGAAACCATTTTCTCATGCTGGAATCGAAGCATTCCGCAAGCAATGCTCCAAGGTCAGCCAGCGGCGGCTCCACTAGTGGGACCGATGACCCTTTTGCTGAGGCCCGTGACAAGGGCGTGATGGCCACGGGTGAAGATCCTTTTGCAATCGCAAATGACGATGGCGGTTGGATGGGACAGCTCGAGAAGCTTTCGGGCACGTGGATTTCAGCAGATGGACAGCAGAATGCAGAAATCGACTTTAGAACCCTTCGTTTCAAGGATATGGGGCACTGGGCTGATCTCGATAACCAGACCTACCTCCTTGGGCAAGAGATGCAGTTCCTCAGTAAAAGCGGATTCTATTCTGTGTGCGAGACCGAAGCGTCCGACTCACTTCGAATCATCAAAAAGGATCTTATGACTGATGATGTTTACGGTTTTACACTTTACCGTTCTGACTTTCCAAGGGCACGAGCAAGAGCGCCACTTTCCCAAGTTGAACCACCTCCAGAGATCAGGATGATTTTGGCTGCGATCCCGAAAATTCAACAGACCGACCGGAAAGACGACGTTTTGCGCGTGATGAAGCTCGACGAAGAGAAGATGGAAATTCTCGAAGGTTCAAGTTCGCTGGGTGAGACCGATCAGCTGTTCAATCTCGGAATCGACGATCACTGGATGTTGAAGCTTGGTTACAAGAGGCCAAGGCCTGATTCGCCTCCCGAGCAGACGACGTTGAAGAGATTTCAGTTGGTTCGTGGCTATGTTGACGATGTGAGGAGAGATGCCGCCCTCGATGTTGAGCAGTTCATTTACCCCTACTTCGTTTTCGACAAGATAGTCACCGGGCCGACAAACACCCAACAAGTCGCGCCATCCGATGGCGACAAACCGTCAAAATGAATTCGAGCTTCCATCCCGCC
>JANOBS010000259.1:0-8546 GCA_031411755.1 Luteolibacter sp.
GGTTCGCTCATCGGCGGCCTGGCCGAGACCCAGGAAATGCTCGATTTCTGCGGCGAGCACAACATTACCTCCGACATCGAAATGATCCGCATGGACCAGATCAACGAGGCCTATGAGCGCATGTTGAAGAGCGATGTGAAATACCGCTTCGTCATCGACATGGCGTCGTTGAAGGGCGCGTGACGAACCCCATTGAACGGGAGCAGGAGACTGCTCCTGTTCATTTTGGTGGTGCTGCGGCGTCAGGCATCCAGCTTCTTTTCGATCAACGAAAGCAAGGGAGGCAGATGATTCTGAATCACGTCCCAAAGAATCAGGTGATCCACGACGTCGTATCCGTGAGCGATGATGTTCCGGAGCCCGATGATCCTATTGAGCTCCGGGATGGCATCCGCTTCGGCCTGGAATTCACGCCGCAGTCTGGAAAACGCCTCGCCAATGATTTCCAGTTCCCGCTCGGCGATCAATTGAAGATCCCGTCTCGTAGAAAAGTCCGCTTCGCTGACTCCCTTGCAAAAGGAGAGCAATTCGACGACCGCAAGCTTGGCGTCGTGGAAATGCTTTTCAGGAAGCCTCGGCATAAAGAAGCCTGCGGCTGGTTTCCAGTTCGGCGCGCATCACGGGGTTGCGGATGGCATCGAGGCTGATCAGATCGACAGGGCGGGCCATCAGGGTTTCAAGGGCCTCCTTGAGATCCATGAACGCGGTGAAGCGCCCCTTGGCGTGTTGGTCGGTGAACGACACGGCCATGTCCACGTCACTATCCGGACCGAAGTCTTCCGGTCGGAGCGCGGAACCGAACAGGCTCAGCTCCTTGACGCCGAGACGTCGGGCCAACAGGACGATTTCCCGCAACTGCTGTTCAGTGAGTTTCAATAGGGCGACCTTAGCAATCAAAGGATCATGGGTTCAAGCCGCGTTTCAGCGGCCTTCTCCCCAAATCCTTCGCATTTCCCAATATTCCGCTCTGCGAAAACAATCTTGCCCCTTGGGCGGGGGCGGGGGATGCTGCCGCGTCCGATTATGGCACGGAGTGACAACAAGAAACGCGGCGAGGAACCCCCACCGTCGAAATGGTCCAATGAGATCACCGGGATCATCCTGATCGCGGTGGGCCTGTTGCTGACACTATCACTGGTGTCGTATTCTCCCGAGCATCTCCCGGAATGGGGGCCGCTGAAGGACTTCGCGGACCATACGGGCCGTGGCGGCAGCAACCTCATCGGCCCGGTGGGCGCGGTGTTGGCGTTCTGCCTGATCTTTCTGTTGGGTGCGGCTGGCTGGCTGGTGCCGATGGGCTTGATCTGGTTCGGCGTGGTGAAGCTGATCCGCGATGGTTCGATCTGGCCGCGCAAAATGATCGGCCTGCTGATCCTGCTCGTGGCCGGGGCGATCTGGCTGCACGCGGCGGACTACTTTTTCAAGGACTGGGCGCTGCGCTGCCGGATTACCGGAATTGGTCCGGGCGGCATCATTGGCTACGGACTCGGCGGTTTCATCTTTGTGAAGCTGATCGGCAAGGCGGGAACGCTGCTGCTGCTGGGCACCGGTTACCTCGTGGCCCTTTTGCTTTTCACCGGTCATCGACCGATCCGTTTCTCCAAGGCCTGCTTCAAGCTGGCGCAGCTGAAGCTGGCCGAGTCGCGTGAAAAGCGCAGCGCCGCCGGAGTGGCTGCTGCCCGTCAGGCTGAGCTCGATGCCGAGAAGGAACGCCAGCGTGAGCAGCGTCGCCGCGAACGCGAAACGACGAAGGCCTCCGCCGTGCCCGCCACGGCTCCGGTTGTCGACGGTCAGGCGATGCTGCCTTTGAAGGAAACGCCGATCCCGCAGATCATCGATGCCTCGCAGCGCCGCGCCAACGCGATTCCTGCCGGCGAGAAACCCTTCGAGCGCAAAAATTCCGGACACCAGTCGCTCAGCACCAACGCCCACGCCGATTACGAAACACCGGGCTACGATTTGCTTGATGAAATCGATCTCGGCAGCGAGCCGGAAGCCGCGAACCGCGACGAGCTTCTCTCCAACCAGCAGATCATCATTGATACGCTGAAAGCCTTCGGCATCGACGTGACCGCAGGCGACATCACCCGTGGCCCGACGATCACGCGTTACGAAATTTATCCAAGCGTCGGCCTGCGGGTGTCACGCATTTCCCAGCTCGAAGCGGACATCGCCCGTGCCACTTGTGCCGAGCGCATCAATATCCTCGCGCCGATCCCCGGCAAGGACACCGTCGGCATCGAAATCGCCAATACCAACAAGGTCGCCGTGCCACTGCGCGAGCTGATCGAGGACCCGGAGTTCAATTCCTCGAAGAAGAAGATCCCGCTCGCCCTCGGCAAGGACGTGTATGGCAAGACCGTCATCGCCGACCTCGCTGCCATGCCGCACCTGCTCGTCGCGGGTGCCACCGGATCGGGTAAATCGGTCTGCATCAATTCCATCATCGCCTCGATCCTCTTCAAGTTTGGCCCGGATGAACTGCGCTTCATCATGGTCGACCCGAAGGTCGTGGAAATGCAGATGTACAACCGTCTGCCGCACCTCGTCGTCCCCGTCGTCACCGATCCGAAGAAGGTCGTGGCCGCGCTGAAGTGGGTTGTGAACGAGATGGAGAAGCGCTACCGCATCTTCGCGAAGGTCGGCGTTCGGAACTTCGATGCCTACAACGTCCGCGTCCGTCCGGAGAAGGTGGCGCCGACTCCCGTCGTCGCTCCCCAGCCGCAGGAAGACGAACCAGAGGAAACGGCCGTGTTCGATGCCGCGGGCAACAAGGTGCCTTCCACGCACTTCGCCCCGCCGTGGACCACCGAGGACAGCGACGAACCGGATGAGGCCATGGACTCGATCGCGGCGGCGCTTGCCTCCGGCGAACTTGGTGCCGAAGCCGAGGAGGACGAACTCATTCCCGACGAGGATGAAATGCCGGACCGTTTCCCCTACATCGTCGTGCTCATCGACGAGTTGGCCGACCTCATGCAGACCGCTCCGGCGGATGTGGAAATGTGCATCGCGCGCATCGCCCAGAAGGCCCGTGCCGCCGGCATTCACCTGATCATCGCCACCCAGACACCGCGCGCCGACGTGGTCACCGGCATCATCAAGGCCAACATCCCGTGCCGCATCGCCTTCCAGGTGTCATCAGCCCTCGACTCCCGCGTCATCCTCGACACCAAGGGCGCGGACAAACTTGTTGGCAAAGGCGACATGCTCTACCTGCCACCCGGCTCCGCGAAACTCGAACGTGCCCAGGGAGCCTTCGTTTCCGACCACGAGGTCGAGCGTCTCGTTGAACACTGCTCGAAGCAGGCCGCTCCGAACTTCGTTTCCGAAATCCAGGCCTCCATTGATGGGGGGGGCGATGATGACGAGGACGACGTTTCCGATGCCGACGAGGAACTCATCGTCAAGTGCATCGAAGTCGCGCGCCAAGAGCAGAAGTGCAGCACCTCGCTCCTCCAGCGCCGCCTGCGTCTCGGCTACACCCGCGCCGCGCGCATGGTGGACATCCTCGAAGCACGCGGAGTCGTCGGTCCCGGAGACGGAGCCAAGCCGCGTGAGGTGTATTTGAAATAGGAGTTGCGACATTCCTGTCGCAACCAACCCGCTCGTGTCTGGGAAAATCCTTCCCTCCGTCAGCGAGGCCGGGGGATTGAGGCATTTATGACGGCAGGGAAATGGGATTCGTGCCGATCAGGCCCCTAGACCTCCCCCGATCTGCTTGATCCGCTTTTCTTCGACATCCGCGGAGCGCGCATCATGCTCTGTCACTTGTGAACAGCTCACTTTCATTTCTCCGCTTCTTACTGGCGATCTTCCTGCTGACCTGGACAGCGGTGTCTGCTCAGTCGCCTAACATTCCGCGGACTCTGGATGAATTGTGGGCGGGGTATGCGGACTTCGACAAGGCCACGCCGCTCGACCTCGAAATCCTCAAGGAGTGGGAGCAGGGCGGGGCGGTGTGCCGGATCGTTCGCTATCAGGTCGGAGTTTTCAAAGGAGCCCCAAGCCGGGTTGCTGGCTTCTACGCTTTTCCAAACAGCGCCGCGAAGTTGCCCGCCATCCTGGACCTTCACGGCGGCGGGCAGTCGGCCTCGCTCAGCAACGTGCTGACCTGGGCCGGTCGCGGGTATGCCTGCCTTTCGCTCAACTGGGGAGGCAATCCCATGAGCCTCGGTCAGGACCACTGGGATGGGCCGCAGACGGACTGGGGCCGGCTCGACGCCACCCACCCGCCGCAGCGGAACAAGGCGAACCATTTCGCCGGTTCGCTCGCGCCGGACAGCTTCACGCTCGATGACGTGGAGTCTCCCCGGAACAGCAACTGGTATCTCGTGCTGGTGGCGGCGCGTCGCGCGGTCAGCCTCCTTGAACACCAGCCCGAAGTGGACGCGAGCCGCATTGGGGCGAGGGGGCACTCGATGGGCGGAAAGCTCACCACCGATCTCGCCTCCATCGACAAGCGGATCAAGGCGGCCGTGCCGTCGTGTGGGGGCTCGGGTGATCTCGTGGAAACGGAAGCCACGGTGCCCGGTGGCAGCCGGACGAAGCCAGGCACCATCGAACTGGCCTGCATTTCCGACAACGCCTACCTGCCACGCCTCACCTGTCCGGTGCTCATACTTTCGCCAACGAATGACTTTCACTGCCAGCTCGATGCCATGGCCTGGAACTGGCGGAACCTACCGGATGAACAGGTGCGCTTCAGCCTTTCCCCGCACCTCAACCACCGCCACACCGATGAGCATTCCGCCACCGAGCGGCTGTGGTTCGAGGAGCACCTGAAAGGGACCGCGTTCCGCATGCCACGCAGCCCGCGACTGACGCTGGACTTGCGGACGGAAAACGGTGTGTCGCGGGTGACCGTCACGCCCGATGAGTCATCGCCTGTGCAGCGCGTGGACCTCTACTATTCGCACGATCCCCACACGCTCACACGATTCTGGCGGGATGCGGTGGCGGTGAAACGCGATGCAACCTGGCAGGCCGACTGTCCGGTGATGAATCCAAGTCAGCCGCTTTTCGTGTATGCTGATGTGTTCTATCCCATTCCGGAGAATGATCGGAAAGGACCCATTTCAGCGGGACAGGAGGCCGTCGAAAGTTATGCTATCAGTTCACGTGTCGTTTCGGTTGGATCGATGGAGTTGCTGGCCGCAGGCGTGAAGGCCACGGATCGACCGGAGTCGCTCATCGACGACGGCTCACGCGGCTGGCACGATTGGTATCGGCTGAACTGGGGGCATCCGCCGTTGTGGTCGGTCACTACGCGCAAGCTAAAGGATCCCAAGTGGCGCGGACCCGACGGAGCGACCCTGAGTTTCGAGATCCAATCGTTCAGCGACAACAAGCTCGTGCTCACCTTCAACTGCAACGCGTGGGGAGCCATCACGCCGGGCAAACCCGCCGTGGACTATGCGGTTGTCAAGACGCTCAAGGGCTCGCAAGACTGGCAGACGGTATCGGTGAAATTGTCCGAACTGGTCTCCAGCGATCCTGGAATTTCCGCACCGCTGTTAGACTGGCGCAGTGTCACCGAGTTCACGCTTTCCCCCAGCGGAAGCCAGGTGAAGGACGGCCGGAAGGAGAAGGTGGACGGAGCCCCCTGGCAAGGCCCACGCGCCATCCGGAATCTTCGATGGGAAGGGAAGTGAGTTTGGAATCGAGGGATCCGGAGTTGCGACATTGCTGTCGCAACAAATTCACTCAAGCCTCGCTGAGCACCACGACGGTGCCGCGTGAGCCATCCACTCCGACCCGGCAGCCGGTGGCGAGTCGAGACAGGCAGCCGCGGACCGACATGACGGCGGGGATGCGCATTTCGCGGGCGGTTACGGCACCATGAGAAAGTGGTCCACCGCTTTCGGTGATGACGGCGCTCGCGGCGTAGAACAGCGGCGTCCATGCAGGGTTGGTGGTGCGGGCCACCAGGATCGCGCCATCGGGAAAGGAGGCGAAGTCCTGGGGGCCGGAAACCACGAAGACCTCGCCCTCTGCCGAGCCAGGACTGCCGGGGAGTCCGGACAATTCCGAACCGGGGACGGCTGCACTGAAGACCACGGCGGTTTCGTGTGGCGTCCAGCTGGGAGCCCGTGCGGCGGCCTCCAGCCACGATTCCTTGGAGGTGGCGACGGTGCGGGTGAACTCACGCCAGTGCTCTGGATCATCTGCCGCGATGGCTTGGTCGATGGCTTGCTCGCGGGCGAAAAACAGATCCATCGGCTCGTCAAGGATTCCGCGTTCGACCAAGCGACCACCCAGCATCTTCAGGCCCTTTCGAAGTGGCAGGGAGAGACGCGTGGTCTGGTAGTGCTCGATGTCGTCGAGGCTGGTATAGACTCGGGCGAGGCGGGTGACCTCGTGGACGAAAAAATGGAGATCTTCAGGGAGGCGTCGGAACAGGGAGATCTCGGCGGCCTGCGAACGGATCTTCAATTCCCGCTCGCGCTGTGCAGGCGTGAGTGTGGTTCCTGTTCTGAGGATGAGGCGCATCTGGTCCATGACAACCCAGGGCACTTCTGCCCAGACGGGCTGATAGATGTCGAAGTCGATCTCGCGATGGCCATGATTGCGCAGGAACAACTGGAAGGAGTGGTGGAAGACGGGATGCTCGGCCTCGATCACACCGCTTTCCCAAAGAGTCTGGCTGCCACCGGGCTGGCGCATGCGGCGATCAAGCGGCGGATCGGCGCGGATGAGTTCGACCAATTCGAAGAGCTCCTTGTTGATCGATCCGGTCTTGGTTTCACAGAATGAGAGCAAGCCGTCCATCAGTGGAGCGACCTCGTCAGGCCCGAACAATTCCCGGAGCAGGAAATGCATCAGACGATAGAGCACCGACTGGGTGATGGAGATCGCAATGTTCGGCAGGAAGTAGTTTTCGCCATGGCTCTTGACCGACTGCACGTAGCGCCAAAGCTCCTCGATGGACTTCTCCTCCAGCGGCTCCGCAGCCAGTTCGCCCAGACGAATGAGGTAGTAGTCGAGATCGCGTGACCACTGCATCGGCAGGTCCTGAACCCAGCGGAATTCCTCCCTCAGTCGTGGGATGAGGGAACCGAGATCAGCCGCGGAATTGAGCGCGAAGGGAAAGCGACGGGCGTAGATCTCCACCGCATTCTGGTTGCCATAGACGTAGTGGTCGTGCTTTCCGAACCACACGCCGGAGAACGGCGGGAAGCGCATCAGGCGGAACGAATGGGTCATGGACCGCCGGAAGCCCGCATCGACGAAATCCCAGGTCAGGGGAGTCACGGCGTTGGGGAAACGCTCGGCGGATTCATCTCTGGTCCAGCGCGGCGGGATCGTGGTGATGGGACGTGATTGCAACAGCATCAGAGATCCAGTTTCGTAGCCCCACTCGATGTCCTGCGGAAAGCGGAACCAGGATTCGACGCGGCCTAACAGATCGGTGATTTCAGCAATCCGTCCATCGCTCAGAACCGGTGCCTCGGAGTCGGCACCGACGAGGTCCTCGTTGACCGTGCCGCCGCCCGACAGGCTCACCGTGCGGGTGGACTTGCAGGCGATGCTTCGCGAAAGGATGTCACCACTGGCCTTGTCGAGTTCCCAGTGGTCCACCTCGCAAGCTCCGCTGACGACGGATTCACCGAGCCCGTGATTGGCCTCGATGACCGCCACATTCAAATCGCCGGTGATCGGGTTCGCGCTGAAGGCGACGCCTGCGGATTCGCACTCGGCCATTTGCTGGACCACCACCGCCATGTTCGCAGCCGCGTGGTCGAGTCCGTGGCGATGACGGTAGGAGATGGCGCGGTCATGCCAGAGGGAAAGGAAGCAGTCGCGCACGGCGTCGAGCACCTGTTCGGCACCGCAGCAGTTGAGGAAGCTGTCGTGTTGTCCGGCGAAGGCGGCGTCGGCGAGGTCCTCCATGGTCGATGAGGATCTGACGGCGAAGGCTTTCCCGGGCGGATGGTCCTGGAGCGCGAGTCGCACGCTGGCCGTGATCTCCTCGGGCAGCGGAATGGACCGAAGTTGATCGCGAAACGCGGCTGCTGCGTCCGACAGCGCGGAGGGATCGTCGACCGGCAAGGCGCTGACCGCCTCTCGCCACCAGGGCACTGTCCCCAGCCAAGTCCGATAGGCGGCTGCGATCAGGACGAATCCAGGCGGCACGGGGAATTTCCCGGCGGTGAGCAGTGCGAGATTGGCTCCTTTTCCGCCGGTGTATTCCGGGCGGCAGGCGAGCGCTTCGTCAAAGCGGAGGATTGGGTTCATTGGGATGGAGGGGGAGAGAGGTGCACCACCAGCCGGTCCCGGCCAGCAACAGGCCGGCGACGAGATCGACCGCATAGTGGTAGCCGAGATAGAGCGTGGCCAACCCGAGCCCGAGGGCGGGAACCAGCAGCAGGAGGAAGCTGCGTCGGGCATGCTTCCACAGCAGGCCCATCAGGAAGGTGGTGATCGCGAGGTGGAGGCTGGGAAAGACGTCGACACGGTTGCTGCCCTCCGCGACCAGCTTCGAATTGAAGGCGGTCATCGCGCCACCGCTCGGCGCGTGAGCGGCCCAGTCGGGCAGGGTCAGG
>JANOBS010000260.1:0-4887 GCA_031411755.1 Luteolibacter sp.
CATGAACACTACAACCAGCCATGAAATTGAGCACATCGAGCGCTTCGAGCGCATCGGTCCACGCCGATGCGGATCGTCTCGCGGACTTCGTCCTGTTTACGCAGCGTAGCTGCATCCTGAACCTGTCATCTGAACTCAACAAAGGAAACGTCTCATTCCCCCAGTTCTTCCTATTGACCTACCTTTCCAGCGAAGAGTATCTGACGATGTCGGATATCGCGAAGAAGATGGGCCACTCGACCGCTGCGGCCACCGGCCTCGTCGATCGACTTGAAAAATTGGTTTATGTGGAACGTGTCCACGCTGCTGAAGACCGCCGTAAGATCATGGTGCGCATCACCCAGAAGGGCATTGAGCTCGTCTCGAAGATGCGCAAGGAGATCGCGACGGACCTTGCGGGAATTCTCGCCGGCATGGATGAAGATGAAGCCGAAACTGTGGAACACACCAAGCGCGCGATCAAAGGACGCGTGATGGCGTGAACCCCGGAATCCTCTAACGAACCCGCTTGGCGGATCCATCGCGCCTCCGTTACGGTCGCTCCGTGACGGAGGCGCTCCCTTTTCCAGACCGAATCAATTCCCTTCCAGGCATTCGCGCCGGATGGGTCCCCAGACTCGCGGGCATCGACGTGGATGCGGATCGCGATGAGGCGATGCGACGCCTGAAAGCCGCTCACTTCCAATCGGTCGTGGCTTTTGGCGGCAGCGAGGATCGCTGGTGGCGGGCGGAGCAGGTGCACGGAATCTCCGTGGCAGTCGTGCCCGGCGCACCCACCATTCTGGCCCCGGACGGACTGCCGGTGGTTCCCGGAGTCGATGGCCTCGTGACGAACACCCCCGGCATCGTGCTGGCCATTTACGTGGCGGACTGCGGCCCGATCTGGCTGGCCGACCCGAAAACCGGCGCCGTCGGGCTGCTTCATTCCGGAAAAAAGGGCACCGAGGGAAACATCCTTCAGGCCGGTCTCGATGCGATGAGCCGCGGGTTCGGAACCAAAGCCTCAGATGTGATCGTGGCACTCGGCCCCTGCATCCGCCCTCCGCATTACGAAATCGACTTCGCCGCGGAGATCGGTCGCCAGGCGGAACGCGCCGGGGTCGCGGACTACGTGGATTGCGCGGAGAATACAGCCCTGGACCTGGAACGCCATTATAGTTACCGGATCGAGCAGGGGAAAACCGGCCGGATGATGGCCCTTATCACGAAACTTTCATGAGCGATCTCCTCTTAAGAGCACCTGCGAAGCTGAACCTCTCGCTGCGCATTCTCGGCAGGCGTGAGGATGGATTCCATGCGCTCGATACCTTGATGGTCCGACTGCCCGGACTGGCCGATGAGATCGAATTTTCACACGCGGAGACTTTCACGTTTGCGTGCTCAGACCCCTCGGTGCCCGGCGATGAGTCGAACTTGGTGGTCAAAGCCGTTCGCGCATGGGAAGCGGCCTCCGGGGAGACCTGCCGACTCAGGATTTTTCTAAAAAAGAAGGTTCCCCACGGAGCTGGCCTCGGCGGCGGCAGCAGTGATGCCGCCACGACTTTGCTCGGCTTGAACCAACTGCTCGGAGAACCTCTCGATCAGAAAACGCTTCACTCGATCGCGGCGCAACTTGGCTCCGACATTCCGTTTTTCCTCACTCCCGGAGCCGCGCGCTGCACCGGTCGCGGGGAAATCATCGAGCCCGTCCCCTCGCCTCCTGCGTTGCCGGTGATGCTTTTGAAACCTGGCTTCGGAGTCGCGACGCCTGATGCCTACAAGCGCTGGAAGGATTCCAACGAAATCCCCGGCATTTCCTACGGCCCGCAGGTTTTCCCGTGGGGCGAGCTGGTCAACGATCTCGAACGCCCCGTTTTCGAGAAACACCGCTTTCTTGCTGAAGTGAAGCAATGGCTGTTGGAACGCCCGGAAGTGGCGGGAGCGATGATGAGCGGCTCGGGCTCGACGATGTTCGCGGTTTTGAGAGAAGGAGCAGAGGCCGACGCGCTCGCCGAAGCTGCCAAGGAAGCGCTGGATCCGACGATGTGGAGCTGGAGTGGCCGAATTGAAGGGACGTGAACGAGTTTCGTTTCGTTTAGATGTCAGCCTTTCATTCCACCGCCGTGGTCAGCTGCTGCAATGTTTGATTCTTAAGATCAAACACATACCGAGTCACCAAGGGTCCCTTTTCGTCTATCACTCTCGTCACTACAAAGCCCTCAGAGTCGCAGCTTTCCACCGAACCCAAAAGGAATATGCCAGAGAAGGAATCGCCATCCTTGAAGCGCACTTCCCGTCCTGAGTCCTTGTAAACGAGCAAAGCTTGATTGTCATGGATTCCGATTTGCTCCCTAAAAAGCACGGCTCGAATCGCGGGGAGTTCAAGAAAAGTAGGATCTCCGGGCACGCATTTATACGTCTTGCCGCCGACATGCAGGTAGGTTGTTGGCGAGCCGTGCACATTGAGAATGCTGACCAAGGTATCCTGCCGTGTTTCCAGCCAAGGTTCCCGATCACCCAGATGGACGACCGACGGGTAAAAGCGGAAGCAAAGAAAGATCGTCAGGACTGCCAGAATGCCAATTAGCAGCGCGCGACGCAAACACCCGGTAATCGACTCCATCTGCTTCAAAGGCTGATGGGAGATTCAGATCAGGGAAAGAATGAATTCCTTCGCCTGTCGCCCCAAACCCTGGATGACCTTGGCCGCAAATCCGTTTCACCCGAACACCCGGTTTGACAAGCCCCCCGCGCTGGTCCTAGCTTCCCGCCCCCGGCGTCAAAGGCCGGGTCCCGCCACCATGAACATTGTTGTCGAAAAGCAGCCCAAGTGCCTTGCCTCCCTCCGCGTTGAGATCCCTGCCGATAAGGTTTCCGGTGAGCGCGCACGCATCGTTGCGGGTTACTCCCGCCAGGCCAAGATCCCAGGTTTCCGCCCAGGCAAAGCCCCCGCCAAGGTCATCGAAAAGAAATACGAAAAGGAGATCAGCGAAGAACTCCGCGACCGCCTGATGCAGGAAGGTTGCGACGAGGCTCTGAAGCAGGAGTCCTTGAAGGTTCTCGATTTCGGCGTTCCCAGCAGCACCGAGTTCCTCGCCGACGGAGGCTTCACCTTTTCCACCACCCTGCTCCTCGCTCCGGAAATCCAGCTTCCTGAATACAAGGGCGTTTCCGTGAAAGTCCCACCGGTCGCCGTGCCGGAAGAGGACATCGTTGCCCAGCTCAACACCCTCCGCGAGCGCTTCGCCGACTTCGAAGCAATCGAAGGCCGTGCCGCCCAGGCTGAAGACTTTGCCGTGATCGACTACACCTCGACCGCCGAAGGCAAGCCACTCGATGAATTTCTTGGCAAGCCTGCCGGTTACCTCGGTGGCCGCGATGGATTCTGGGTCCGCCTCAATGAAGAGTCGTTCCTGCCAGGCTTCGCAGTTCAGCTTGAAGGCCTCAACGTCGGTGAAACCCGCGATGTGACCGTGACGATCGGCGAGGATTTCCCGCTCAGCGATCTGCGTGGCAAGGAAGTCGTCTTCAACGTGACGATCAAGGAACTCAAGTCCGCCAAGCTCCCTGAGCTCGATGATGAACTCGCCGCCAAGCTTGCCCCGGGCAAGACCATGGACGAGATCAAGGACATCATCCGCCAGAACATGGAGATCGAGCGTCGCCGCAAGATCGACGACATGAAGGTCAACCAGATCGTCGAGCATTTCAACACGCTCGTCGACTTCGAGATCCCGGATGAACTCCTCGCCGCTGAAACGCAGAACCAGGCCGACGCCATGGTCAACCGCGGCATCAAGGCCGGCATGTCCGAAGAAGAGGTCGCTGCCCAACAGAGCGAGATTTTCGAAGCCGCCGGCAGCCAGGCGCTGAGCAACGTGAAGACCAACTTCATCCTTCAGGAAATCGCCATCGCCGAGAAACTCCGCGTCAGCGATCAGGAGCTCGTCCAGCACCTGATGACCATCGCCCAGTCCCGCAAGGTCGCGCCGAAGAAGTTCATCAAGGACCTCCAGCGCTCCGGTCGCCTGCCAAGCATCCGCAATTCGATGCTTGTCGGTAAGGCCATTGACTTCGTGGTCGAGCACGCCACCGTTGAGGAAACCACAGAAACCACCATCGATGAGTGAATTTTTCCCCACCTCCACGCGGCACCTTTCGCCGCACAACAGTTACTACGTCCCCGTGGTCGTCGAATCCGACGGCCGTGGCGAACGTTCCTTCGACATCTACTCCCGCCTTCTCAAGGACCGGATCATTTTCATCGGCACCGGGATCGATGACTTTGTGGCCAACTCGGTAATCGCCCAGTTGCTGTTCCTCCAGATGCAGGATCCGAAGAAGGACATCCACATCTACATCAACTCGCCGGGTGGTTCCGTGACCGCCGGCCTCGCGATGTATGACACGATGCAGTTTCTCACCTGCGACGTTAACACCTACTGCATCGGCATCGCCGCCTCAATGGGTTCCGTGCTTCTAACAGCGGGCACCAAGGGCAAGCGTTTCTGTCTCCCGAACTCCCACGTGATGATCCATCAGGTCTCCGGTGGTGCACAGGGAACAGCCTCCGACGTCGAGCGCACGATCGGTTTCATGTTCAACTTGAAGAAGCGTCTCAACGGCATCCTCGCCCGTCACACCGGCAAGACCGTCGAGCAGATCGAGCACGACTCGGACCGCGACAACTACATGTCCGCCGAGGAATCCGTCGCCTACGGGCTGGTGGACAAGGTGCTTGAAAGCCGCAAGCAACTCCCGGACGCGGTCGTCGCCGCGATCGACGAGAAGAAGCCTGAGGCCTGACCCCACTTCGAAGCGGCGCCCCGAAACCGTCGGCGCGTTTTTTTTTAAAACCCATGGACCCCACTTCAGACCCACAAAACCGGTTTCGCCACACACCCCCGC
>JANOBS010000261.1:0-3804 GCA_031411755.1 Luteolibacter sp.
CAGAAATCGAGCATTTCCTGGGTCTCGGCCAGGCCGCCGATGAGCGAACCGGAGAGGCTCTTGCGACCCATGATCAGCGAGAACGAGGCCACGGGCAGCGGCTTTTCAGGAGCGCCGACGAGGGTCAGGTTGCCATCGACCGCGAGCATGCCGAGGTAGGCATTGAGGTCGTGGTCGGCGGAAACGCAATCGAGGATGAAATCGAAGCTGCCCGCGTGTTTCGCCATGTCATCGGCATCGCTCGAAATGACGACCTCATGCGCGCCGAGGCGGAGGGCATCCTCGCGCTTCGAGGGCGAGGTGGTGAAGACGACAACTTGAGCACCGAAGGCCCGGGCGAACTTCACCCCCATGTGGCCCAGCCCGCCAAGTCCGACAATGCCGACTTTTTTCCCGGGTCCGACGTTCCAGTGACGCATGGGTGAATAGGTCGTGATCCCTGCGCAGAGAAGCGGCGCCACGGCAGCGAGATCAAGATTTTGCGGGACGTTGAGAACGAAATGCTCATCCACCACGATACCCTCGGAATAGCCGCCGTAGGTCGGCAGATTGAGATGCTTGTCCATGGACCCGTAGGTCATGACCGAGGTCGGGGAAAACTGCTCCAGGCCCTTCTTGCAATGCGGGCAGGACAGATCGGCGTCCACCAGGCAGCCGACGCCGGCGATATCGCCGACCTTGAAACGGGTGACCGCGGAGCCAACACTCGTCACGCGACCGACGATTTCGTGGCCGGGGACGGCTGGATATTGGGTGAAGCCCCACTCGTTTCGTGCGAAGTGGAGATCGGAGTGGCAGACGCCGCAGAAGAGAATCTCGATCTGGATATCACGCTCCGTCGGTTCACGTCGGGGAATGCTGGCGGAAGAGAGCGGAGATGTGGCGCTGGTGGCGGAGTAGGCTTTGGTCGGTTTCATGGACGAATCGGCTGACAGTGGCTCAAAATGAGTTTCCCGATGCTACACGCAGATCCAGAATCCGCGACCGCTCATTTTCTCTGCTGCAAGCGCATGGTGAAGAGCACCATCTCACCCATTGGATCACATTGACCTGTCGGTCCCAGTTCAAGGCCCGGATGACGTACGAATGGAGAGGTAATAGGCGCTGGAGAGTGACTTGCCTGCATCGTCGAGGAGCGACGCCTCGATGTCGGTGGCCCCAGCTGGCAGCTCTGCGGAAAAGACGGCAAGTTTCTGATCCGCGCCAACCGCAAGCTCCTCGGTGTGATCTCCAATCCGGAGCCGCACCTTTGCGACGGGCAAAGCTCGGGGAACCGCGGCGCCGTAGAGCAGCCCACCGACCTTCTTGTTGTCGAGGTAGGCATCGCTCAATTGCTTGCCAGCGGGGACACCCGCAAGCGGCGCATCGGCCTCGCGCGGCCATCGACGCACCTCGATCCGATAGGCTCCGGCTTTTTCGACGCGCACCGGCCAGAGGCCGAACACGGCAGGTCCTTCTGACACGGCAGCCTGGTTCCACGGGCAGCTCCCCTTGGTCGAATACCAGTCCTCCGAGCTCAGTTCGATTTCCGCCGCCTGAGCACTGCCGATGATGGGCCGACCACACCAGCCAGCATCCATCGCGCTGACGCTGGTCCAGTAATTCCGATAGATCTCGCGCATTCCCGCGACGACTTCCGGATGTTGCCCGGCGACATCGCCCTGCTGGCCGGGATCATTTTTCATGTCGTAAAGTTCAAGGTCGTTCACCAGTCGCCAGCGATCACTCATTACCGCGCAGTTTTTCCCGGCTTCGGGCGTGGATGGATTCGCGCCCGTTTCGTTGCGAGTCGTTCCCAGCAAAAGCGTGCGATCAGGCCATGTCGCGTGCAGATCTGTTAGAAGCGGCTTGAGGCTGGTGCCGTCGAATTGGATCGGCTTGGGCAATTGCAACCTGCAGAGATCCACCAGCGTCGGCAACAGGTCCAGGTGCGCGGCAAGTCGCTCCACGGCGACTGGTTTGTCCAAGCCGCCCGCCGGCCAGCGGAGAAAGCATGGAACCCGGTGACCGCCCTCGTAGGGTGAGCCCTTTTTCCCGCGCATCCCGGCGTTGAAAACCTTTTCTCCCTGAGCGGTGCCGTTGTCGCTCATGAAAACCAGCAAGGTGTTTTCGGCCAATTTCTCATCCTCCAACATCTTTCGAAGCCGTCCGAGATTTTCGTCGATGCGGGCGATGGAAGCGAAGACATGAGCCTCGGCGGCGGTCACCTTGCCACGATAGGGAGCGAGCCACTGCGGATCCGGAATGCTGCACGGGCTGTGCGGATTGTAGAGGGCCAGGTAGGTGAAGAACGGGCGGTCCTTGCTTTCCCGGATGAAGCGCATGGCGGCATCGAAAAAGACGTCGCACTCGTAGCCGGGACGCGTCTCGGTTTCCCAACTTCCGTTGTGCAGGTAATGGTCGTTGACGCGATCATTACCCCAGTAGTCGGTGGTGCAGCCGGTGCCGCCGTCGCCGTGACCGGGCCATTCGTCAAACCCACGATCGATCGGCCGATACGGGTAATTCGTACCGAGATGCCATTTCCCGAAATGGCAGGTGCGGTAGCCGTTGTGGCGGAACACCTCGGCCATCGTGACCTCCCCGTCACGCAGCATGTTGCGCCCGTTGACCGTCCCCCACACGCCCACGCGGTGGCTGTAGCGACCGGTCATCAGGGCCGAACGGGTCGGACTGCAGTATGAATCGACATGAAAATTCGTGAACCTCACTCCTTCCGCCGCGAGCTTATCGATGTTCGGGGTCTTGAGCACCGGATTTCCCGTGCAGGACAAATCACCATAGCCCTGATCATCTGTTAGGACAATGATGACATTGGTTTTGCCTTCCGGAGCCGCACCTGAATTCGAGAAGAAGACCGGCAGGATCAATGGGATCAACAGAATGGCTTTCCTGGTCATCACTTGGAGTGCGCACCCGGCTCCGGCGGTCCCGGCGAGAAATCCAACACCACCGATTGGTCCTGAGGGAGGATTTTCAAACCCTTGTCGGCACCAGTTGCGAAACGTCCCTGCTTCACGGACACGGTGTATGGAAAGCCCTTGTATAGGCAGGACAACTTGCTCTCCTCCACCTTCTGGAACGGAAGCTCGACGTTCTTGTCATGACCCAGCTCCAGAAACCATTCGTCCTTGTTCTCGAGGTCCGCTGATATCTTCATCGAGGCTTCGGTGAAGGTGATTCTGACTTCACCCTTGGGCGAAGTGATCGGCCAGCGGATCGAGAGTTCGCCTTCCTTGCTGTCGTCCACAACCGGGTCGCCACCCTTGATTTCCCCGCCATCGTTGGTTTTGAAACGAAGACCGGCAACCGTGCTCTGGGAACTCCAGTAGAATCCGTCGACCAGCGGCAGGGTCGAGTAAAAGCACTGGCTCGATGTTCCACGTTTCTTGAGATACTCGGACTCGAGATTCTCGTTGAAAAGATGGATGTCCCGGAAGCGCAACGTTCCCTTTTCCCACAGCAGGTTGGCGCGGAAGAAGCGGGAGTTGAACCAGACGGTCTTGAGGTTCTTATCCGAAATGTCGGTCAATGCGGTCACCGAAGTGGGAGGCGTCACCTTGTAGCGTTTCGTGAACCATCTTCCTGTTTCACCCAGCGTCTGGATCGTGACCTTGCCTTCGTCACGCAGCTTGGCGACCATCGGCATTTGGATCTCAAATCCCTTCGCCATGCGCTTCCAGGTGAACGAGTTTTCCTGGCCGACCTGGGTGTAGCCGTAGCCCATGGCGGGGCCGTTGACGAAGGTGTCGAAGTACCATTTGCACCACTCCTCGTTGCCGCCTCCGGCCGTATAGACCGGTT
>JANOBS010000262.1:0-5122 GCA_031411755.1 Luteolibacter sp.
CGAAAACGGGCGACCCTCAGGCCGCCCGTTTCGAAAAATGATGGATCGCGAGGATCAGGCGAAGATTTCGCCGTCCTTGAAGAAGCGCTTGAGCTCATCGGCCGCGGCCTCGACGGAGTCGGAAGCGTGACAGACGTTGCGCATCTTGGCGTCGCCTTCCTTGTCGCCGAAGTCACCGCGGATCGTGCCGGCGGCCGCAGCCTTGGAGTCGGTCGGTCCGAGCAGGTCGCGGACGCGGGCGATGACGTTGTCCCCTTCAAGGGCAAGGGCGATCACCGGCGACTCCTGCATGAATCCGCGAACGGATGGGAAGAAGGGCTTGTCGGCGATGTGCGAGTAGTGCTCCGCGAGGATTTCGTCGCTCAAGGCGAGCATCTTGATGCCACGGATGCGGAATCCTTCGGCTTCGAAGCGGGCGAGCACGGTGCCGACGATGTTTTTCGCGACGGCATCCGGTTTGAATAGAATGAGTGAGGTCTCAAGAGACATGCGCGGGAGGTAGGAGCCCCGGCCCGCACTGGCAAGTTTTTTCGCCGAGCGGACAGATTCCAGAGGCCAGAATCAAGAATCCAGAGGAAAAGAGAAACAGAGATCGGAGTGCTTCTTCCTCTCGTCTGGTCTCTGGATTCTGGCTTCTTGGATCTCCGCTACAGCGGCTTCGCATACGTGTCGCAGCGGTTGTGCCAGCCTTCCTTCCAGCGCACCTCGCCGCGGGCTGGCGGAGAGTTGCTGATCCTTCGATCGAGCACCCGTTTCGCGGCAGCAGCGAACTCCTGAGCGGCGGCGGCTCCGGCCGGAACCTCCTTCATTTCCCCCAGGACCTGCATCAAACCCCAGCCCCGGCCGTTGTAGCGCTCGGAAGGGCTGATGCCGTCGCCTTTGAAATTCACGTAGTCGATGAGCGCGTACGTGCCTTGGGGAGTGGTCGCGACTTTCTGGTAATTGGCGTCGATCTTTTTTCGCTCGGATCCCGGTGCGGCAGCGAGGATCTTCGGGAGTGCGGCGCGTGAATGCACGACGATGAAGTCCGTCTGCAGCGGGACGTTGGCGGCCAGCCAGTTGCGCAGTTCAGTCATTTTCGCGCCCTTCGCATCGGCCTCGAAGGCGGCCTTCGACTTCCACGGACAATCCTCCAACGAGGCCACTGCCGGGGGCTTTGCGCCCTGCTGCTTGGCGTACGCGACGAATTGCGGCCACGACTCGGTGAAGGGACCATTGAAACCTGCCGGATACCAGATGAAGTGCCCGATTCCGAGCGAGGGAAACTCCTCACCGACATTCCAGGTGGTCAGTCCGCTGACGGTTCCGGCGCATTCGTTCTGCCAGATCTTTTTCCCGATCGCGGCCTTTTGTCCGGCTGTCAGTTCCGCCATGGCGGGAGCAGCGGAAACGAGCAGAGCAGCACAAAGCAGGCGGATGACTTGCATGGCCCGAAAGTAAATGCATCCTCATCAATCAGCAAGCAAACCGTCATGAGCCGCATTCCTTGGGACAAACTCCTCTCCTTCAGCACCCTCGACGTCGTGAAACTGGTCGTCAGCGCCGCGATCATCGTCTTCGTGACCAAGATCCAGCTCGTCAACGACCGCCTTTCCGCCCTGCTGATCGCGCTGCCGTTCACTTCCCTGCTCGCGATGTGCTGGATGAAGGCCGACAAGCAGGCTCCGGAGCGCATCGCCAACCACTCCGAGGGCACTTTCTGGTTCGTCCTGCCAACGCTTCCAATGTTCCTGATCCTGCCCTGGATGCTTAGGAACGGCTGGGGCTTCTGGACCGCGCTGCTGGCGAACTGCCTGCTGACCGTCGCGTTTTTCTGGCTGACGGTGGTCGTGCTTCGACGTTTCGGGATCGATCTCATGCCGAAATAAAGCCGGATCGAGCCAGATAAGGCTTGCTAAAGACCTCCGATCCTGATTCATCCGCCCTCCGACTTGCCGGTCGGAACCTGATCGAGCGAAAACGACGACGGAATGACTTCGGACAACATCATTCCTTTTGAGTCCCCTGGTTCGAGCTCCAAATTTTCCGGAACACCCATGAAAACCGACCTTATCGATAGAGCTGCCGAGATCGTCACTGATCCACTTGTCCTCGTCAATCTGGTGTCCCAGCGCGTTCGTCAGCTCAACAGCGGCCGTTCCCCGTTGATCCCGACCCGCCCGAGCATGGGTGCCGCCGACATCGCCCTCACCGAGATCATCGAAGGCAAGATCAAGCTGGCCGAAAAGAAGGCCGTCACCGAGGAGTGATCCCCGGTCGCCGCGAGCGGACCCCATTCCCATGAGCGCGGAAATCGCGAGCAACAGGAAGTCCGGACGCGACTTTCACATCACCGCCAAATTCGAGGCGGGGCTGGAGCTCAAGGGCACGGAGGTGAAATCCATCCGCGCCGGAAAAATCAATGTCTCCGACGCCTTCGCACGCGTCGAGAAAGGACAGGTTTTCCTTTATGGCTGCGATATCCAGCCGTGGCAAACCGCTGGTGAGTGGTTCAACCACGCCGCCAAGCGCCCACGCCGCCTGCTGCTCAACAAGAAGGAGATCTTCAAGATGGAACAAGCCACCATGCTCCAGGGCTGCGCGCTGCCGCTGCTGCGGATGTATTGGAAAGACCGCCGCGTGAAGGTCGAGATCGGCATCGGCAAGGGCAAGACCCACGCCGACCAGCGTCACGACCTCAAGAACAAGATCGAACTGCGTGAAGCCCAGCGCGAGGTCAGCCGGTTTAATCATCAATGACGAATGCCGAAGCCCGAATGACGAACTGAAGAGCTTTGGTTGCCTCCTCCGTTTCGAATTTAGTGCTTAGGATTTCGTGCTTTCCGCGCCTTTCTTCCTTGCCAAAGGGCGCGGCGCGGGCTTTTCTCCGCGCCCAACCTCAACCCGAGGACGGCCCGGCATTCCGCTGGACTTATCCGCATACCACCATGAGCGACAACGCAATCAACCTGAAGGACTTTCAGGTTCACGACAAAGACACCGGGAGCGCCAGCTATCAAGCGGCCCTCCTGACCCAGCGCATTCTTCACCTCACCGCGCACCTTGGCATCCACTCGAAGGACTTCTCGTCCCGCCGAGGCCTGCTCAAGCTGGTGGCCCAGCGCCGCAAGATGCTCGACTACCTGAAAACGGAGAACGAAGAGAGCTACACCAAGGTCGTCCAAGGCCTCGGACTCCGCCGCTAAACACTTTCGCGACCACAGCCACCCGGGAAACCGGGTGGCTGTTTCGCAAAACGGGGCACGCGTTCACACGAACCCGCCCCGCCGGACTCCTCACGGAACGCCCGGCAAGACTGACCCCGCGCGGCACAGTGCTTCGCGGGTTTGATGCACAAAGAAGAAAAAACAAAGATATGAACATCCACACGATCACGGCCGAAGTCGGATCCAATCCGATCACGATCGAAACCGGCAAGATCGCCAAACTCGCCGACGGTGCCGTCACCGTCCGCTGCGGCGACACCATCATCCTCGTCACCGCCGTCTCCGCCACCAAGGTGAAGTCCGGCCAGACCTGGTTCCCGCTTTCCGTTGAATACAAGGAGAAGGCCACCGCTGCCGGTGTATTCCCCGGCGGTTACTTCAAGCGTGAAGGACGTCCGACCGAAAAGGAAATCCTCACCTGCCGCATGACGGACCGCCCACTGCGTCCGCTGTTCCCAAAAGGTTATCTCTACGAAACCCAGATCGTCGCCATCCTTCTGAGCGCCGATGGCGTGAATGACTCCGACATCCTCGCGATGAACGGTGCCTCCGCCGCCCTCTGCATTTCCGACATCCCCTTCGCCGGCCCGATCGGTGCCGTCCGTGTTGGCCGCGTTGATGGTGAGTTCGTCATCAACCCGACCCACGACGAGCGCTCCAACAGCGACCTCGACCTGATCTACGTTGGCGACAAAACCAACGTCATCATGATCGAAGGCCAGGCCGACGAGATGCCGGAAGACGAATTCATCAAGGCTCTCCATTTCGCCCAGGAAGCTGTCGCCAAGCTGGTGGCCGCCCAGGAAGAACTCGCGAGACTCGCCGGCAAGGAAAAGCGTTCCTACGAACTCACCGTTGCCAAGGACAACCTCCTCGAGATCGCCTACGAAATCGCCGGTGACCGCATCGAGGCCGCCATCTACGCGCCGTCCAAGACCGAGCGCGCCAAGAAGGTCGGAGCCCTGCGCGACGAAGTCGAAGCCGCCATCAAGTCCCGCGCCCCGGAAGCCACCGACTTCGACGTCGAGCAGGCATTCGAATACCTTCAGAAGAAGGCGTTCCGCATCTCCATCATGGAGAAGGGCGTTCGCGCCGACGGTCGTGCCGTGGGTGACCTCCGCGTTCTCTACGGAGAAGTCGGCACCCTGCCACGGGTGCACGGCTCCGCCATTTTCTCCCGCGGAGAAACCCAAGCCCTCGCCATCACCACGCTCGCTCCAGCGGACGAAAAGCAGCGCTTCGACAACTACGCCGGTGGCGAAGATGAAAAGCGTTTCATCCTCCACTACAACTTCCCTCCCTTCTCGGTCGGTGAGTGCGGCCGCATGGGTGGCATCAACCGCCGCGAAATCGGCCACGGTTCGCTCGCCGAGCGTTCCATCGAACCCGTCATCCCGGACGAAGCCGACTTCCCCTACGCCATCCGCGTTTCCTCGGAAGTCATGGAATCCAACGGCTCCACCTCGATGGCCTCCGTTTGCGCAGGCACCATGGCGCTCCTCGACGCCGGTGTCCCGCTCATCCGCCCGGTCAGCGGCATCTCCGTCGGCCTCGTCACCGAGACCAACGAGGACGGCTCGCTCAAGGCGCACAAGATGCTCCTCGACATCATCGGTTCCGAAGACTTCTACGGCGACATGGACTTCAAGCTCTGTGGCACCGACGAAGGCGTTACCGGCTACCAGCTCGACCTGAAGCTTCCGGGTCTCCCGCTCGCGATGCTTGAGGAGGCAATCCACATCGCCAAGGCCGGCCGCACCAAGGTCATCGCCAAGATGGCCGAGTCGATCGTCGAGCCGAAGGCCCTCAGCCCGCATGCTCCGCGCATCGTTTCCGTCAAGATCCCGGCTGACCGCATCGGTGAGCTCATTGGACCAGGCGGCAAGAACATCAAGGGCATCCAGGCCGAGTCCGGC
>JANOBS010000263.1:0-1197 GCA_031411755.1 Luteolibacter sp.
CCGTTTCGCCTCGAAGCGAAACCGGGTGGCGACCGCCCACCATTGCGTGGCGACGTATCCCAGCATGAGGACGCCACCGATCACCCCGATCGTCAGAAGTGGGCTGGAAAGTGCCGAACGTAGCAGGATCTCGTAGTTCACATTCTCAAGGCGATGGCTGAATGGCGGTTTGCTTGGGGAGGAGGAACGGACTCCCTTGTTGGGACACCCACAAGGCTCAGAAAATCCCTCTCCTCCTTTCGAAGGACCGTAGAATCACCACCTTCACGATCAAAGACAAAAAGCCTCGGGCCGGGATGACCGGTCTGATGCCGTCAAATCCAAAGCAGGACCCAGGCTCCGGAACCCACTGGAGAAAACGTGGTAGCAGAGGGCGGATTTGAACCGCCGACCAAAGGCTTATGAGTCCTCTGCTCTACCACTGAGCTACTCTGCCACGTTTTCCTGAAACGGGAAACCCCGTCGCGGGGAGCGGTCGATACCCGTCACCGCCAACGATGTCCAACGGAAAATTTACGAATTCCCCGCCAAGAACGTTGCGCCAGAACCTTTCCCGGGCAGGAGTAGCGCATGCCAAGCCTCTCCCCCAGACCCAGCCTGCTGAACCGCCTCAGCGGATGGCTGTTTCCGAAAAAGGAGGCCCTGGCACTGGGCTCGGCGATTCCAGAGCTGGCGATTCCGGATCATACCGGCGCGCTCGTCACGCTGCCCGTGAAAGGCTGGACCTTCCTGTACTTCTACCCCCGCGCCGATACCCCCGGCTGCACCAAGCAGGCCTGCAGCCTCCGCGATGCCTACGAATCCCTGCTCGATGAAGGCGTGAAGATCTTCGGGGCCAGCCTCGACCACCTGGTCTCCCTGCGGAAATTCCGCGAAAAATACCAACTCCCCTTCCCGCTCCTGGCCGACACCGAAGGCAAGCTCGCCGACGCCTTCGGGGTCCCCCACTCCTTCGGATTCACCCGTCGCCAGGCCTTTCTTTTCAAGGACGGCCACCTCGTCTGGCGCGACCTCGAGGCGTCCACCGACCAGCAGGCCGCCGATGCCCTCGCCGCGATCCGGAGAAACCCCTTGGAGGCCATCTGAAGTGTGGAGCCCTTCGATGAATTCGGGCCCTTTTGACAGAATTAACGGAATTTCCAGAATTCACAGAATGCGTCCCAAGTCTTTTAAAACCAGATCTTTCCTCGTTTTGTA
>JANOBS010000264.1:0-18909 GCA_031411755.1 Luteolibacter sp.
ACGTCTCCACGCTCGTCGGCCGTCTCAAGGCGGAGGTCTCGGAAAAGGTGAAGCTGCCCGAAGGCTACTTCCTGAAGTATGAGGGCGAGTTTCAGGCGCAGCAGGATGCCACGCGACGAATCGCGATCTTCACCGGCGTAATCCTGTTGGTGATCGGCTTCCTGCTCTACGGCTATTTCCGCACGCCGTTCTTCGCGATCCAGGTGTTGTGCGACATTCCATTGGCGATGGTCGGCGGGCTGGTGCTGACGTATTTCATGCTGAACAACATCAGCATCGCCACCCTCGTCGGCTTCATCGCCGTCGCCGGAGTCGCTGCGCGGAACAGCATCATGCTCATCTCACACTACCTGCACCTCATGCAGCACGAGGGAGAGAACTTCACCAAGGCGATGGTGATCCGAGGCACGAAGGAACGGCTCGTGCCAGTGCTGATGACCGCACTCGCGGCGGGGATCGGTCTCATTCCGCTGGTGCTCGCCGCCGATCAACCGGGAAAGGAAATCCTCCATCCAGTCGCGGTCGTCATCGTCGGCGGACTGATCACCAGCACGCTCCTCGGGCTCTGCGTCACGCCGGCGGTGTTCTTTACCTTTGGCCGAAAGGCCGCGATGAAATCCATCGAACTCGAATCCTCTGCCTCTCATTGAATCTCCAATCCAACACAACCAGATGAAAACCAAAATCAGCATCCTGCTCGCCGTCGTCAGCCTCGCCCTTCCATCGCTCTACGCGGGAGGGGATCACGTTCACATCAAAAGGGAGGCCGGTCCGAACGGCGGACGTGTGGTGACCAGCGTCACGCCTCGCTACGAGTTTTTCGTCACGCCTGAGAAGAAGGTGAAGATCACCTTTCTAGGCGACGATGGCAAAGCCGTGCCTGCGAAAGATCAGGTCATCACCGCCGTCGGTGGAGATCGTGCCGCGCCGACGAAGCTGACCTTTGCCAAGGACGGCGACTCACTCGTGTCCGACAAGCCGTTGCCCGAAGGAAAGGAGTTGCCGATCGTCGTGCAGGTGAAGGTGACTCCGGAGGCGAAGACGGTCACCGAGAAATTCACCGTCAATATGGCCACCTGCCCGGAATGCAAACACGCCGAGTATGCGTGCACCTGCGATCATCATTGAGAGGGGAAATCGTGGCAGCTGAGCCCATCCGCCAAGCCTGATCTATAGGTCTTGCTCCAGGAAAACACAGCCACGTTTGAAATCCGGCGGTCGTGGGGAGCTGCGACCGCCGGACTTTACAAACCACCCCCTGACTGACCCGGGAAATGCCACGAACAAGGTCTGTCAATAGCCATCAAACTGCCGTGGCGAAGGCCCCCGGCGAGCTTTGCGAGGAACACCTCGCTTATGACCCCATCAGCGGGATTTTTTCGCACCCTTCATCAGGTGCGTGGAAATCGCGGCAGCGGTGTTGAGCACGTCCTTGGACGACTCTTCCGATCGACAGTAAATGCCGTAGGTGAAAGCCTGCGGGAGCAGGAACTCGAAGGTGCGGACGCTTTCGAAATGCTTCGCCTCGTCGCCGAGGCGCGGAATGAGGTCGCCTGGTGCGAGCATGACACCAAGCCCGGACTTGCACGCGGAGGCGGCGGCCTCCTCGGTGTCGAAATCGATGAGGTGGGCGGGTTGCACGCCGTAGGCCTCAGCGCACCAACGACGCAGGAAGTCGGCGAATCCGGCGACAACCTTCGCGTTGGGAATGAGTACGGTCGATTTGAGGATCTCGGGAAAGCTGAACATTTTCGTATCGAACGAGTGGAACATCGGGTTCCACGCGACGGTGATCCCTCGTTGCCGCAGCAGCACCCCTTCCTGAATGCCGCTTTCCAGACCGGCTCGGAGGAAGCGGCCGGATAGCGCGAGGTCGAAGCGCGAGCCTTCGAGTGCCGCACCCCAGTTGTCCACGAGATCACACGGCGTGACTTTGTTCGGCAGGTTTGGGACGCACCCGGCTTTCAGGTCCTCGAACAATTTCCGGCCGAGGGCCGAGCCATCGCATGCAACCGAAACCTCACCGGACTGGCGGCGGTTCCACGTCCGCATGCTGTCGATCAGCTCGGCATAGCGCTGGCAGACATCCTCCGCGCGCGGCAGGAAGGCGTGTCCATCGGTGGTGAGCTTCGCGCCGGTGGGAGAGCGTTCGAACAGGACGAGACCGAGCGTGGTTTCCAGTTTGGAAATCGTCAGGCTGACCGCAGGTTGTGAGATGCCGTAGTGCTTGCCGGTTTCGCTGAAGCTTCCGCATTCGGCGAGGTGGCGGAAGACGAGCAGGCTGCGAAGTTCAAATTCCATGAGCGGCGGATTCCAGCAGGGTCTTCAGTTCGGTGTAGGGATGGTTGCGGCGCATGTAGGCGGCGTAACGGTCTTCGGCAGCGCTGAGGTCGATGGTCTCCAGCTTGTCGGACGCCTCCATGCCACCGGCGAGAAAGACATCGCACTCGGCATTGAGCAGCGCGGTTTGAAAGCGTCGCTCGTCAAACATCAGGCAGCAGACGCGGAACGGGCACTTGCTGCGGAAGCGGCGCAGGAAATCGGTGAACCAGCCGGTCTTGAACAGCTCCGGGGAGGCTGCCAGTCGCAGCACGCGCCCGGTTTCATGCATCATCGCCACCGCGTCCTCCAGCTTCCTTACGCTGCGGATCAGCGGATTCAACTGGGACACCATCGCGTCGGCGAAGGGAGTCGGCTCCAGCGTGCCGGAGTCCTCGTTTTCGAAAAGTGTGCCGCCGAGGATCTGTTCCAGTTCGCCACACATCCGCTTTACGTTTCCCCGAGTGCTCCGCAGGTCGAGTGCGGCGTTGGAAAAGGATCGTTCGCGATAGACCGCTCGCAGCACCTCCAGTTGTCGGAAGGTGATTCTGGGGAGATTCTGGTATTGGTCCATACTGGCAGTGCTAACCTAACGGAAATCCCTTTTCAGTCAAATGGAGGGACTGCGCAGCAATTGCTTGGAACGAAACGCTTATCACTGGATCAGGAAAAAATTCGTGATCAGCCTGTGGCCATGAACTCCGTCCTGCTCGGCCGCACGCCGCACACCCCGATCGCCGTGAACATCGAAATGTGGTTCGAAGGCGACTTCGTTTCCCGCATCGAGCAGGCCGCCGCGTTGGGCTTTCCGGCGATCGAACTCTGGACGTGGAAGGACAAGGACCTCGCGGCGGGAGCGGAGGCATTGAGAAAGCACGGCATGACCGCCACCCAATTCACGGCCTGGGGCTTCGGGAAGGAGATCAATGATCCGGCGTTTCCGGTGGCGACCTTCGTCGAGGAGATCGAGCGTTGCTGCGAGGCCTCGAAGCTCCTGCCTGGCTGCGACCTGATGACGGTGGTCGGTGGCGACAACATTCCGGGTCTAACAAAAGTGCAGATGCATGCGGCCGTGATCGAGAAACTCCGCGCCGCCGTGCCGGTGCTGGAGCGTCATGGCAAGACCGTGATCCTCGAACCGATGAACCCCTACAACCATCCGGACCATTGCCTCTACGGCAGCGCGGATGGCATCGCGATTTGCGAGGCAGTGGGCTCGGAACACGTGAAGCTCAACTGGGACCTCTTCCACATGCAGCGCTACGAGGGCAACCTGATCGACAATCTGCGCAAGGGAGTAAAGTGGATCGGCTACGTCCAGTTCGCTGACAGCCCGGACCGGCATGAGCCGAGGACGGGCGAGGTGAGATACGAGGAACTGTTCCGCGAGATCCGGAACCTCGGGCTGCCTCTGCCGGTGGGAGCCGAGTGCATCCCTTTCGAAGGCGATGTCACCCGAGCGGCGACGAGGTTGTTTGAGGTGGACGCGGCGTCAAAGTAAACCGGCTAAAATTCCGCATGCTTCGATCACCTGCATCGACGACCACGCTCGGTCAGGAACCCTGGATCCTTCACTTCAAAAGCATCATCACCGCCCGGTGATCAGAGGCTTTGTCCCATTCGGGCTCATCGATGATCCGGGAGGCCTCGAAGTTGACTTCGGGTTTCAACGGCTGGCTGACCAGGATCCAGTCGAAGCGGGAATAGACATCCTCACGATCCCAGAAATGGGTCCAGTATTCGCCGTTGCGATCTTTCAGCGGAAGCGGGGTGAGATAGTTCGGGTGATTGTAGGTGCCTTGGATAAGCTTGATCGCTGGGCTGGCACGGGTGTCGTTGAAGTCGCCGTAAGCCACCAGTTTGGTGGCTGGATCGGCCGTGAGGATCGAGTCGATGTGATCGCGCAGCAGGTGGGCCTCATTCAGTCGCATGGCGGCCTGATCGCCGTTTTCGACTTCCCGCTTGGATTTCAGATGAACGCCTAGGAAGCGATAGTCGTTGCCGTTGGCCATGACGGTGGCATCGAGCACACCGCGCTGGATCGAGAGGGTTTGGCCTTCCAGGGTGTAATCGGACTTGGCGATGGTGCCGGTCTTGCTGATTGGGAAACGCGAGAGCAAGGCGAGGTGTCGGGTCGGATCGACCCCGCCGACGTAGTGCAGGTTCGGCAGATCCAGTCCGGCGGCCTTCAATCGACTCTGGAGATCGAGGATGTCCTCCTTTTGGCCGATCTCGCAAAGCCCGAGCACGTCAGGCTTCAGGCGGGAAAGAATGGCGATGACCGCAGCCTTCTGGTCTTCCGGCTTGTTGGCATTCTTGGAGCTCTTGCCGTTTTCATAGCGATCCATCGTCAACCAGTTCTCGACATTGTAGCCGATGAAGCGCAGCGAGCCCGAAGCGGAGGCTTCGGGAGAAACCTCCTTCTGTGGAGCGGGGGCTGCCAGCGGGGTGGCGGCGGGGGCTGGCTTCTTTTCCGGAGCCGGGGTGGAAACCGGCTTGGTCGTGGCCTCTGTTGGGGTCTCTCCCGGCGTGTCCCAGGCAGCCGTTGATTTGCGCTCGCAGCCGCTGATGAAAAGAGCTGCGGTTGCAAACAAAAGCGCCCCGAAGTTGATCGGGGCGAATTTGGAAAGTGAATGCTTGATCATGATTCAGACGTCGCGTGGCTCCTTGCCGGGTGCTTCCTTGACGGGAGCTGGTACGACCCGGGATTCTTCCTCACCCCGGCTGATCTCGCGTTCGAAATCATCCCGCGCCTTTTTGAATTCCCCCATGCTCTTGCCGACGCCGCGGGCGAGTTCAGGAAGTTTCTTGGCTCCGAAGAGGAGAAGGATCACGACAAAGATCAGAACCAGCTCCGGAGTTCCAAGGCTGCCTAGGAAGGCGATTGGGAAGTTCATGTAAGTAGTCTAGGCGGGGGATTTGAAGGCGCAATCCCAATTACGGACCATCCGCAACCCGTGATTCCGGCTCATTCCACACCTACATGGGAAGCGGTCACCGGATTACATTTCGTTTCAATGATTCTGGAAATATCAGACTGGCACCGGAGGCAGCCCTGCTGGATGCAAATCCTTACTTGAAACTGGAAGAGTCGCTGAATTCGCCAGTATGCGGAAACGAAGGAGTGCCGATCGCGGTCAGTTCAAACCCCCAAAACCCATGAAGCGTCAATTTTTCAGCGCCTTTCCCCTGGCGTGTGTCCTCGGACTATTGTGCCCTTTCATCTGCCTTCCCGCGAAGGCTGACGATGCCTTGTTCGAGGTGGACGCGTCGCAGCTTGCCCAAGGCCCGGTAAAGGAGTTTGCCGATAAGGGGGCCACAGGCTTGTTGAAATCGGAACAAGCATTGCAGGTGGGTACGGTGAGTGGGCGTCCGGCGATCGAGTTCATCGGTGGACAGGACCTTGTCTCGGAATTCACGCTGCCTGCCGGCTTCGAGAAAAGCCCGTTCACGGTCGAGGCCTGGGTGCTCAATCCGACGGTGGAAAAGACGGAGGCCTTGCTTGTCCTGGCTCCCGCCAAGGGCGGGCCGGGAACGGAGTTCAGCTTTTCCAAGAGCTCCACGTCCGGAGCCTTCAGGTCCGGATTCAAGGCCACCGCGCCATTTTCCAAGGTCCCTGAGCCGAATGTCTGGCATCACCTCGCGTGGACCTACAGCGGCGGAGGCGACAGCATCCTGCGGGTCTATGTCGATGGCGAACTCGATCTGGAACGCCCCCTCAAATTCACGATCACCCCACAGGCGGTCATTCACGTCGGCGCCTCGGGAGAAACGAACGAGGCAGGTCGCCTGAAGCATTTCACCGGCGCAATTTCCCGCCTGCGACTGCTGCCACGAGCGCTGTCCCAGTCCGAACTGCGCCAGAGCGCCGGGTTGACGACCGCCTTTTCTCCCGAGCCAAGGGACGGCTCGACCACGGATTCGCTGAAGGTCCCGCTCCGTTGGCAGGCTGGGGCCAGCGAGGTTTCGGAATTCGTGGTTTACGCTGGCAGCGACCGCAGTGCCGTGGAGGCGGGGAAACCGGAACTCGCCAAGCGGATGAAGGCCCGGGAGTTCGAGAAGTCCGACTTGAAGGTGGGAGAGAGCTATTTCTGGCGGGTCGATCAGCTCGATGCGCAAGGGCGGGTCATCTCTCCGGGGCTGGTCTGGTCATTCAGCGCCGATTCTGGAGTCGCGTCGAAACCTTCGCCTCGCGATCACGACAGCAATGTCTCCGTCACCACCCGGAATCTTTCGTGGGAACCCGGTCGCTACGCCACCCGCCAACGCGTTTATGTGGGAGCCAGTGCCGATGAGGTCGAGCACGCCAGCAAACCGATCGCCGAGCTATCCGGCGATGCGAAAACCGTTTCCCTCCCAGCTGCTTTGCTTCCCGGAACCCGCTGCTTCTGGCGGGTCGATTCCGACAACGGCACCCAACCCGCCTCCCGTGGCGCGATCTTGACCTTCCGCACCCAGGATGAACCGGTGAAAAACGACGTCACCTTTTTCGTCGGGTCCGACAGCCACTACGGTCGTGAAAACAACGCCGCGATCAATCGTCGCGTGATCGACGAAATGAACGCCCTGCCCGGTGAAGCGCTGCCGGCCTCGATCGGTGGCGGAATCGTGAGGACGCCTCGCGGGGTGGCGATGAATGGCGACTTGCTTGACGAGGGCTTCATCGCGGAAACCGCGCACGCGCAGTGGGCGGACTTCTGCCGGGACTACGGTCTAACAGGAACAGACGGTCGGCTTTGCTATCCGGTCTACGAAGGCTTTGGCAACCATGACGGAGGTCCGACGAAAAGCATCCCACGGGCGGGCATCAAGGAGCGCAACCTCAAGCGGATCGGCCTGACCTCGGTGTCGGAGGATGGGCATCACTACTCTTGGGATTGGGATCAGGTCCATCTCGTGCAGCTCAATCTCTTCGGTGGAGATGGTCCGGAGGATGTGAAGGGCGTGAACGGACCCGAGCACGATCCGGAAGGAGCGCTCCGCTTTCTCAAGGCGGACCTTGCAAAGAATGTCGGCAACAGTGGTCGCTGGGTGGTTGTTTTCCAACACTTCGGCTGGCTCGGTGGGATGTCGGACTGGTGGCAGCCCGAGGCGAAGGAGCGCTTTTACGAAGCGGTGAAGCCCTATCGCATCGCCTGCCTGGTCAACGGCCATTCGCACGGCGCGGCCTTCGTTCCCTGGCATGACCTGCTCACCATTCACGACGGCTCAACCGCTCGCGGCGATGGCGACACTGGGGATTTCCTGATGGTCAGGATCACCGACAAGGAACTCATCGTGATCCAGAGAAAAATCGGTGGCTGGGGCATTCTAAAGCGCATGCCACTCGGTGCTCCTGCTGAAAGTCCAAAGCCATGAGATCCACAGTTCTGTTAGCCCTGTTGTTTTCCACTGTGCTTTCGGGCCAGTCGCTCTTGGTGAGGCCCTACGTCCAACCGGGGCTGAATTCCACCCTGCAGGCAGCCGATTCGAAACGAATCCTCTGGCTGACAGATCAGGTGCCCGGCGAGTTCAGCGTCGAGTTCAGTGGTGAGAAGTTTCCCAACCGCACAGTGATCCCGGAGCGGGTGAAACTCGATTTTGGCCCGGCCAAATCGAAAAGCGCGGAGATCGAACCCGAGCAGCACTTCTTCAAATACACCGCCACGATCGACGGATTGCCCTTCGACCAGACGATCACGTATCGGGTCAAGCGATCGGACAAGGAAATCGGTTCCGGCACGTTCCGGACCACCGTGAGCGCCGGGAAACCGATCCGCTTCGTGATGGTGGGAGACCTTGCGAATGGTGACGCCGCGCAGGATGCCGTGGCCGCGCAGATCGCAAAGGCGGATCCCTCTTTCATAGTGGCCCTCGGGGATCTGGTTTATCCCACGGGTCGCGTCAGCCAATATCAGGACCATTTCTGGAGGACCTACAATCCCATCAGCGGCTCTTCCTTGATGGCCTCCATTCCGTTTCATGCGGTGCTCGGAAACCACGATGTCGACACCCACAACCTGCTCGAAATTCCCGATGTCCTTGGGGCTTATCACTTTTTTCAGGCACCTGCGAATGGTCCCGGCGAAGGCCCGTGGAGCACGCCGATCGGAACCTCGCCCGCAGCCGTCTCTTTCCGCCAATCGGTGGGCAGTAGCTATCCATCACTTGGGGCCTACTCGTTCGACAACGGCCCGGCGCATTTCCTGATCCTCGATGACAGCGGCTACGCCAAACTTGACTCACCGAAAATGCTCGAATGGATCGAACGGGATCTGACAACCAGCCGCGCTCCGTGGAAATTCGTTTGCATCCACGCTCCGGCCTTTCACAGCTCGAACGAGCACTACAGCGAACAGAAAATGCGTCTGCTCGTCCCGCAGTTCGAACGCTGCGGAGCCGATCTGGTCTGCTCCGGCCACGTGCACAACTATCAGCGAAGCCTGCCGATGCGCTTCAAGCCCGACTCCGACAAGGTCCAGCCCGGAGGCCTCGTCAACGGCAGCTTCACGCTCGACAAGGTCTTCGACGGCGTGACCCACACCCGGCCCGATGGCCTCATCCACCTCGTCGCAGGCGGTGGTGGCGGCACGCTCTACAAAGGGGAGCTCGAAAAGAACGCAGCCATTTTCCAAAGCCAGAAGCCAGGGAACTGGGTGCCCTTCACCGCGAAGTTCGTGGCGGACCGACATTCGTTCACGGTCTTCGAGTTGACGTCGGAACGCCTCCTGCTGCGTGCCATCGATGCCAAGGGCGGGGAAATCGACCGCTGCCTGATCACCAAGCCCGCGCCTTGAGCAATCCCCGGCGTTTTTCGTTTACGTGATTTTCGCTTTCCCGACAAATCACCTGCGTGTCCCTGCCTGTTTTCGAAATCGAAGCCGCCCTGGTGAAGGCGGTCAGCGCTCCGCAGCGCGCGCGCCTGCTCCTGAAGGCCCCCACGGGCTCCGGGAAATCGACCGCCGTGCCCGGAATGATCGCCGATGCCGGGATCAAGGGCATGATCGTGGTGATCGAGCCGCGACGCATGGCCGCGCGGCTGCTAGCGGGCTGGGTGGCGAAACAGCGCGGCACTCCGGTCGGCGAGGGCGTCGGCTACTCGGTGCGCTTTGACAGCCGCTACCGCCGCGACACGAAGATCGTTTACGTGACCGATGGTGTCTTCCAACGCTGGCTCCAGGACGATCCGCAGCTCTCCGGCGTCGGCGCGGTGGTGTTCGATGAGTTTCATGAACGCCGTCTGGCGGTGGATGTGGCGCTGGCCCGCTGTCTCGATCTTCAGGACGGACCGCGACCGGAGCTGAAGGTGCTGGTGATGTCCGCCACGCTCGAGACCGCCGGGCTGGCCGACTATCTGACACCTGCCGAAACCCTCGAAGCCGGCGGACGGACCTTTCCCGTGGAAATCGAATGGAGGCCGGAAAAGATCGCCCAGCACGACCGTCGAGGCGGCCCGCCACGCGAAACCCCGGTCTGGGAGCGCATGGCGGCGGTTTGTCGCGAGGCGATGGCGATGCCCGATCCCGGCAGCATCCTGATGTTCCTGCCGGGCACGCATGAAATTCGGAAAACGATTGAGCTGCTGGAGGCCGGTTCGATGGCTCGCGGCTGGGACGTTTTTCCTCTCTACAGCAGCCTGCCGCCCGCCGCGCAGGAGGCGGCGATCTCGCCCGGTCCGAGGCCGAAAGTCATCGTCGCGACCAACGTCGCGGAAACCTCACTGACCATTGATGGAGTTCGCACGGTGATCGACTCCGGACTTGCCCGTCATGCGTCGTTCGATCCGCGACGAGGTATCGACACCCTCCACATCCGCAAGATTTCCCGGGCCTCCGCCGAGCAGCGGGCCGGTCGGGCCGGACGCACGGCACCGGGTCGCTGCTTCCGCCTGTGGAGCTCCGCCGAGCATGCGCGACGCGAGGGCTTCGAGGCTCCGGAGGTAAGGCGCGTTGACCTCGCCGAATGCGTGCTGCTGCTGAAAGCGGCGGGCGTGAACGAGATCCGCAGCTTCCGCTGGCTGGACGCGCCGCTGGAGGAATCGCTGCAGCGCGCCGAGCGACTGCTGCATGATCTCGGAGCACTTGATGCCGTCGGCGATCTAACAGACGAGGGCAGGAAGATGGCGTCGCTGCCGCTGGAGCCACGTTTTTCCAGACTCATGCTGGCGGGTCACGAGCATGGCTGCGTGGCGGAGACCGCCTTTATCGCGGCGGCCGTGCAAGGCGAGGGGATCTTCAGCGGCAAGCCCGGCAGCGTAGGCCGAAAGGACTTCATCTTCGCGGACGATGGCAGTGATTTCGCCGGGGAATACCGGGCCTTCGAATCGGCGGAGGCGATGCAGTTCGATCCGCGCCGTTGCAGCCAGTTGGGAGTTCATGGTCGAGGGGCGCGTGAAGTGGCGCAGGGGCTCGATCGACTGGAAACCCTGGCAAAGCGAGCTGGCTGGACATGGACCGCGATTGATTTCAAGGCACGCCGCGAGCAGGTGGCGAAAGCGATGCTGGCCTCCTTCAGCGACCGCCTAGGCATCCGGATGGGGCAGGGGACCCTGGCCTGTCGCGTGGTTGGCGAGAGGAAGGGCAAGCTCGACGATGACTCCTGCGTGAAGAGCGCGCCGGCCTTCGTCGCGGCGGAGATCACCGAGGTCGAGGCTCGCGAGGTCATCGTCCATCTGCGACGCGCCACCGGGATCGACCCCGAGTGGCTGCGTGAATTGTTTCCGGAGGATTTCACCATCACCGACGGCGCGAGCTACGATGAATCCCGTAGACGCGTGGTGGCGAAAAAGGAGACCCGCTTTCGCGACCTCGTGATCGACTCGAAGGAAAGCGATCACGGTGTGAACCTCGACGCCGCCGCCGAGATCCTGGCCACGCGGGTGCTTTCCGGTGAACTCGTCTTGAAAAGCTGGGACGCGCAGGTCGATCAATGGACAGCGCGTCTCGATGGACTCAGCAAGTGGATGCCGGAGATGGGGCTTCCCGGCTGGGCCGAGGAGGATCGCATCGCCGCCGTCGCGCAGATCTGCCACGGCGCGGTGGCCTACAAAGACATCAAGGAGCGCAGTGTCTGGCCGGTGCTGCGGGACTGGCTCAGCGGGCCACAACGTTCGGCGCTCGATTCCTATGCGCCGGAGCGGATCACCCTTTCCAACGGCCAGTCATCGAAGATCACCTACGAGATGGGAAAGGATCCGTGTATCGCCATCCGCGTGCAGCACCTCTTCGGCGTCTGGGAGACCCCGACCATCGCCAGCGGACGAGTGCCGCTGGTCGTCCACATCCTCACTCCCGGCCAGCGTCCCTGGCAGATGACGAAGGATCTCAAGAGCTTCTGGGCCAGCGGTTACACGCAAATGAAAAAGGACGTTGCTGGCCGGTATCCCCGCCATCCCTGGCCCGATGATCCAAAAGCCTGGCTGGCGGCGGGAGGCAAAAAGTCATGATCAAGAAGAACCACGAAAGACACGAAATTTCACGAAAGGCAGACTTTGATTTCAGTCATTTCCGTTTCGTGTCCTTTCGTGAATTTCGTGGTTCTTATTGTTTCTGCACCATGCTCTGACGTTTCCTGAGTCATCCCTCATGTGGCGCATCCTCTACATCCCCTGCATCCTCGTCATCACCGCTGCGGTCATCGCGCGGGTCTGGTTCGGGAAGAAGATCGTGCTCGGAAAAGGTGAGCAGCCTTGCAAGGTCGATGTGGACCGCTGGTCGGATTTGCTGGCCACTACGGTCAATCTCCCGACCTGCGAAGCCAAGGCCGCTGAACTGGGTCGCCAGCTTCGAAAGGCCGCCATCGTCCACTGGCAACAGCGCGATCCGAAAGCGGCCCGAGCCCGGGATGCGGCCAAGCGGTTTGGCATGGCGGTGCCGCCCTTGACGATCGCCGTCGTGCTGTTCGCCCTGATCGCGGCGCGCATTCCGGTCTCCGGGGCGATCGCCATTTTTCTTGCGGCCACCGCGCTTTCCAGTGTGCTCGGACTTCTCAGCATCGGCGCGGAACTGCGGGCTGTGGCCGTGCTGGCCCGAACCCTCCGTGAGCGCCGCGCCTTTCCACGTCGCGATGACGAGGACTCCGTGATCTCCTGCGCGGTGGCTGAAGTCTGGCTCGACGCGCTGCCGCCGATCCTGAGGTGGATTTGAGGAGATTGGAGAGGGAGATGACCTCCGGCTTGACGAGTGATTTTGTATCTATACCGTGTAGCTATGACGACGGCCAAGATCTTCCAGCATGGTGGCAGCCAGGCAATTCGTCTGCCCAAGGCATTTCGCTTCGAGGGAGCAGAAGTCGTGATCGAGAAGCGCGGCGACGAGGTGGTGCTGAAAGCGCTGCCTGCGAAAATCCCTGAGCTGAAATCGCTGGGCGATGTCTCCCGGTATTTCGCCGAGACCTATCCGGATGCTGCATCATTTCCCGATGCCCCGGAGCGCCCCCAGAACCATGAGCGGCCAGTTCTGGAATGGTGAAGCAAGCCGATCATTCCGCGGCTTTCCTGTTGGATTCCAGTGCCTGCATTCTGGTGCTGAGGGGTCAGGCTTCGTTCAAGGCGTTGCCACCCTGTGATCAGACCGCCATTTCCTCGATCGTCGCAGCGGAGCTTTGGACCGGAGCGGAGAAATCCGGGAATCCGATCCGCTTCCGGCAGCTTGAAGACCTTTTTTCAATCTATCGGGTGTTGGACTTCGGTCCTGAGGCTGCCCGCGCCTATGCCGTGATTCGGGTGGAGTTGGAGAAAAAGGGAACGCCCATCGGCCCCATGGACCTGCTCATCGCCGCCCACTCCCGGCAACTCGGATCAACCCTCGTCACCTGCAACGGCAAGGAGTTCAAGCGGGTGAAGGGCCTCAAGGTGCTGGAGTTGAAAAGATAGCCCAAGGTCCCTCAGCCCAGCTTTGCCTTCAGGAGGTCGGTAACCTGCTTCGGGTTCGGCTTGGTGCTGGCGGCTTTCATGACCTGGCCGGTGAGCCAGTTGAGGAGCTTGTCGTTGCCGCCCTTGATCTCGGCGACCTTTTCCGGATTCGCGGCGATGACCTGGTCGCAAAGGCCGTCGAGTTCACCGGCATCGGTGGGCTCGAAGCCGAGGGATTTCGCGATGTCGGCGGGGGATTTCTCCGGGCTTTCAAAGAGCACGGCGAAGACCTCCCGGGCCTGGCTGGAGGCGAGGGTGCCGTCCTCGACGAGACCTAACAGCTGGGTGACCTTCTCTGGTGGCACAGGGCAGTCGGAAATGGTGAGCGACTGTTCGTTGAGGGTGCCTAGGAGGTTGTTGATGATGAAGTTGGCGACCTTCTTTCCTGGAATGGAGGCGGAGCAGGCGGCTTCGAAGTAGTTCGCGAGGTCCTTGTCCGACGAGAGCACGGAGGCATCGTAGGTGGTGACGCCGAAGTCTTTCTCAAAGCGTGCGGCCTTGGCGTGTGGCAGCTCGGGCACGAGCGGACGGACCTTGGCGAGCAGGGGTTCGGTGCGGACGGGAAGCAGGTCGGGGCAGGGGAAATAGCGGTAGTCGTGCGCGTCCTCCTTGGTGCGCATGAGCTGGGTTTCCCCACGATCGTCGTCCCAACGACGGGTCGACTGGATCTGCGGGATACCGGCGCTGAGTTCCTCGCCTTGGCGCTCGACCTCATGATGGATCGCTTTCCGGATGGCAGAGATCGAATTGAGGTTCTTCAGCTCGACCTTGGCTCCGAGCGGATCGCTTTCCTTCTCGCGCAGGGAAATGTTCACGTCGCAGCGCATCTGGCCCTTTTCCATGTCGGCATCGGAGACACCGCCCTGGACGAGGATCATCTGGAGCGAGCGCAGGTAGGCGCAGGCTTCCTCGGCGGTCTCGATGTCGGGCTCGGTCACGATCTCCATCAGTGGTGTGCCGGCGCGGTTGAAGTCGATGAGCGAGGTGGTGCCGAGGTGGGTGGATTTCGCGACGTCCTCCTCGAGGTGGATGCGGTTGAGGCGCACGACCTTGTCAGGAGTCTTGATGCTCTTGCGGGCATCAGTCGGGTAGCAGTGTTCGTAGAGCGGGACGCCGCCGCCGATGCAGAGTGGCAGGTCGAACTGCGTCGTCTGGTAGTTCTTCGGCATGTCCGGGTAGAAGTAGTTCTTGCGGTCCCACTTCGAGAGCTCGGGCGAGCCGCAGCCGAGCATCAGGCCGGAAAGCAGGGTCTTTTCCATGGCCTCGCGGTTGAGGACGGGCAGCGCGCCTGGCAGACCGAGGCAGACCGGGCAGGTGTTCGTGTTCGGGTCTTCTGCAAAGGAGGTGCGGCAGGCGCAGAACATCTTGGTCCGGGTGTTGACCTGGCAGTGGACTTCGAGGCCGATGGTGACGAGAAACATGGGAAATTGGAGTGATCGGTGGACGGTGATCAGTGATCGGTGGGAAAGAGAAAGATGGGAAGAGTGGCCGGGCAGCGAGTGGTGTTGAGAAAAGACTCTTTTCCGATCACCGCTCACTTTCTTCCTATTCCAGATCGAGGCGGTCGAGGGCTTTTTTGACGCGGGGGTCGGTGAGGGCCTTGTCGAGGTAGGGATGGCTGAGGAGGGTGCCGAAACGCTTCTCGCGTGCAAGCCCGCGGAGCTCTTTTTCGTCCACGACGATGGCGCGGAGGATGGGTTCCTCGAGAACGATGATGGCTTTTGGCGGGACTTCATCCTCGGCGGCGGCAGAAATGAGTTTGGCGAGGTTGAGTCGCGCGTGTTCGGTGGAAGGATCGAGGATCTTGATCCAAGCGGGTGGAATGGCGTTTTCAACCGAGGCCTTGAGTCGGGCAAAGAGTTGGGCGTAACCGGTGTCTCCCTTCGGCGCATCCGCGAAATGGCGGACCTCGGCGACCGATCCGGCGTGGTGAAGGAGCATCGCGCCGACGAGGCAGAGCAGGCCCGCAGGGACGACGGCGAAGAGCAGTCCGAAGGCACGTTGAATCGGGGATTTCGGATGATCGGAGGACTTTCCGAAGGGTCGGACAACGAAGTTTACCAGCATCCTCAGAACCACGAAGGTGAGCAGGCCGGAAACGAGAGGCCAGCCGATCGAGAGCCAGGGTAGGGGCTTCCCTGCATAGTGAATGCCGATGGCGGGCGCGGTCTGCCAGGCCCAGAATCCGACCCAGGCGCTGACGGCGATGACCAGGGAGCCGATGAAAATTCGGGTCAGGCCGCGCATCAGGATGAGCGCGGCACAGATCACGAAAATGGCGATCGCGGCCGTTCCGAGACTGATCTGGGGAATGCTCTCCAGATCGATCGCGGCAAGTTCGGCCATCAGATCGCGCATCAGGGTCGGAGGATGCCGCCGCACTGGGCGCGCTGGCGGAGGAAGTGGTCGCAGAGGACCAGGGTGGCCATCGCCTCGACCATCGGCACGGCGCGGGGAAGGACGCAGGCATCGTGACGACCGCGACCGGCGAGCTCGGTGTTCTCACCGGAGGAGGTCACGGTTTCCTGGGAGGACATGATGGTGGCGGTCGGCTTGAAGGCGACGCGGAAGACGATGTTCTCGCCGTTGGAAATGCCGCCCTGGATGCCGCCGGAGCGGTTGCTGGTGGTGCGGACCTTGCCATCGATCATGCGGAAGGGATCGTTGTGCTGGCTGCCTGTTAGAAGGGTGCCGGCGAAGCCCGAGCCGATCTCGAAGCCCTTGGTGGCGGGCAGGGACAGCATCGCCTTGGCGAGCTCGGCCTCCAGCTTGTCGAAGACCGGTTCGCCGAGTCCGGGCGGGCAGTTGCGGATGACGCACTCAACCACGCCGCCGACCGAGTTGCCCTCGCCGCGGACCTGTTTGATACGCTCAATCATCGGCTCGACCATGGCGGGATCGCCGGTGCGGACGATGTTGCCCTCGATGGTCTCGAAGGTGACGGTTTCCGGATCGACGTTGGCGTTGAGATCGTGGATCGACTTCACCCAGGCGAGGACTTCGATGCCGGGATGGAGGGCGTCGAGCACCTGCTTCGCAACGGCGGCAGCGGCGACGCGTCCGATCGTTTCGCGGGCGGAGGCGCGACCGCCACCGGTCGGGGCGCGGACGCCGTATTTGGCGTCGTAGGTGTAGTCGGCGTGGCTGGGCCGGTATTTCACGGCCATCTCGTCGTAGGCGTTCGGGCGCTGGTCGGTGTTCTTCACCACGATGGCGATCGGGGTGCCGAGCGTGAGGCCTTCGTGAAGGCCGGAGAGGATTTCAGCGGTGTCTGCCTCCTTGCGAGGGGTCACGATCTCGCTCTGGCCGGGCCGGCGGCGGTCGAGTTCCTGCTGGATGACGGATTCATTGACGGAAATCCCCGGAGGGCAGCCATCGATCACCACTCCGACGCCGCCGCCGTGCGACTCGCCGAAGGTGCTGATCCGGAAAAGGTGGCCAAAACTGGACGACATGCGCGGAGCGTAGGCCCGGAAGATTCGGTCTTAAAGTCTAAAGGTCGGGGGGATTTGGTGATCAGGCCGACCGAGGGGCCAGGGGTCAGTAGGCGAGAGGGGTCAGGGGAAGAGGCATATTCTGAGCCCTGGATCCTGACAACTGACCACTCACTGGAGCTTCGCGAAATGAGCGGCTTCCTTGCGGGTGATGCGGCGAATCCACAGCGGCCAGATGATCAGCCAGAGGAGGACAGGGAGCCAGAGGGGGATGTTCAAATTGCAGGATTTGACAGGCTTATCATGCCAAAGATCAAAGTGCAGGTCGTCGGGATCAATGATGTTTCCAAACTCAAATAAATCCGGCCATACATCATAGCCGACTTTGTTCTCCCACATGGCAGACCAATCGTTGGCGCAACTGATGATTTCGGACCTCCATGAAAAAATGAGGCTTCCACGCTGGAAACCGCATACCACCGAACTTGGACGCCGTTCTTGGTGCGGAGAGATGTGGTGAATGGTTCCGCTGACTTGGCCGGCTCCAAACCATGCTCCCCCAAGCAGGAACAACATCCAGATCCCAAACCAGAACCTCCGCGTGCGGAGGAGCCAGAGTGTCGGGCGCTGCGAGGCGGAGAGCTCCTGATCGTCTGAGAAATTCGTCATTCGGATTTCCTCATTCGTCATTCCTCCCCTGGCCCCTGGTTCCTGACCACCGGCCCCTCAACCTGCATGCTGCGCGTGCCACTCGTGATAGACCTTCGGGGAAATTTCCGAGGGCTTAATCTCGGAGCGGCCGCCCCAGAAGACGTTGGTGTAGGAGACGGGCAGACCGATGGATTCCAGATGCTTGTCGATGGCGGCCTTGTGCTCGAGCACGCGGTCCTTTTCGGTGCCGTGGACGACGCCCATGATGTTGACATCGCCGAACTGCGGACCGCCTTCGCGCCAGTAACAGTGGGTCATGCAGTAGTGGCGGCCGACCTCCGCGCCGCCTTCCATTTCCCGGCCCTTCGGCACGGCCCAGTGGAAGAGTCCGTTGAAACGCGTGACGCGTTCGCCGGTGGAGGAGGGCTTGACGTGTTCGAGGAAGGTCGAGAAGCGACCGATGACCTTCTTGGCATTGAGGACTTCCGCGACCTCGCAGAAACGCTCCAAGCTGACGCCGGCGATTTCCGCGCGTTTCACCCACGGGCTGCCGACGATTTCATCGACCGTGAGCTCTTCCTTCAGCGCGAGAAGCACTTCCCACTCTTCGGGAGTGAGGTCGACCGGCACGGTGGTCATCATCACGGCAGGCTCGTCCGACTTGTCGCCGGGCTCCATGGCGCGACGACGGATGTGGCCGACTCCCAAGGCGAAGACACCATTCGCCGGCATCAGCAGATACTCGGTCGCTCCGGTGAGGCGCATGAGAGCGGTGGCGTGGAAATCGAGTGACTCGCCGACTGGCACCTTCAAGGTCGTCCACAGGCGATAGCCGGAACCGGAGACCTCGGTGTCGGTCGAGCGGATGACGACGTGGCCGGAAAAGGGGTCCTCTTTCGACATGAAATCGAAGGCGGCGTTGAGCTTTTCCTCCGGCACCTTCCAGGCGACGAGGGCTCCGTGGGCGAGCTTGGTGGAAAGCAGGGTCTGGCGCACGCGACGGATCACGCCGCCTTCGAGCATGGCGCGGATGCGTTCGAGGACCGTCGGCAGATCGACGCCGGATTTCTCGGCGATGACGTGGAAGGGATGCTGGTGGAAGCCGGCGATCAGGTCTTCAGAAACAGCGAGGATCTGCGCGTTGACCGGATCGGTGTGCTCGACGGGGATGGTGTGGCTCATGGACTTGGGCGAAAACTAGGGGCGGACTACGCCGCTTGCCACGCCGTTTTTGCCGGAAGTCACGCGGATTCTGTGCCGGACGGGGCGGAAACCAGCCTCCGCAGCAGCTCCAGGGCCGTTTCCCGGTCGTGCAGTCTTCCTTCCAGTTGCTCGGTCTGGATCGTTTCCAGAAGTTCCTTGAAACGCGGGCCGGGCGTGAGTCCAAGCGCGATAAGGTCCTTTCCGCTGACGAAGGCTGGCGGGATGAGTGGCTGGCTGGCGAACTCCCCGCGCTTTTCGATGAGGAACTCGTAGTTGTCAGTGAACCCGTTCGACGACCCGCAATCGACGCGATGCAGCTCCATTTCCTGCTCGAAGGTCGGTTCGGCCATGAAGCGCTTCAGTTTCGCGACCCGCATCTTCTGCACGTTCATGAACTGCATGTGCCGCGCC
>JANOBS010000265.1:0-11242 GCA_031411755.1 Luteolibacter sp.
AGGAGGCGGTGCTGTTCTCCGGATCGATCGAGGAAAACATCCGCCTCGGCAAAACCACTGCCTCCTCCGACCAGATCCGCGAGGCCGCCCGTCAGGCGAACGCCGCCGACTTCATCCTCCAGCAACCTCAGGGCTACGACACCCCCGTCGGTGAACGCGGGGCCCAGCTCTCAGGCGGCCAGAAGCAGCGCATCTCCATCGCCCGCGCCTTCCTCCGCGATGCCCCGGTGCTGATTCTCGATGAAGCCACCAGCGCGCTCGACTCCGACAGCGAGTCCCGCATCCAGCAGGAACTCGCCGATCTCGCCCGCGGCCGCACCACGCTGATCATCGCCCACCGCTTCAGCACCATTCGCATCGCCGACCGCATTCTCGTTTTCGAAGGCGGTCGCATCGTCGGCGACGGCACCTTTGCCGAGCTGGAAAAATCCCACGATCTCTTCCGCCACCTGCTCGACCAGCAGCGGCATTGAATGATGAGCCCCACCGCTTACCGAGCCCTGGCCGATGGCGTGCTGATCCTGCACGTCGCCTACATCGGCTTCGTGGTGATCGGTTTGCTATTAATCCTCATCGGCGGGGCCTGCGGCTGGCGCTGGATCCGGAATCCTTGGTTTCGTGCCCTCCACCTCCTCGCCATTGCCCTCGTGGTGATCCAGGCCTGGCTCGGCATCATCTGCCCGCTCACCACGTTGGAAATGCACTTTCGCGAGCAGGCGGGAGATTGGGTCTATCAGGAAACCTTCATCGCCCACTGGTTGCAACGGCTCATCTTCTACCGCGCCCCGATGTGGGTCTTCGGCCTCGCCTACACCCTCTTCGCCCTCGCCGTCATCGGAAGCTGGTGGCGTTTCCCGCCACAATCACGCAAGGCAGGAACCCGACCTCCTGGCGGTTCGGCGGAAGACGGCAGTCATGGAAATCCGTCGCTCTAGACTCTGAAGGCGCGATCACTCCTTTTTAAATCAATCCTGGACTGTCCGGGTCCTAGCCTTTCGCGCCCCGAATGCCACTTGCTGCCTTTTGGCTCGGAGCCTACGTTTCCAGCCATGAAGAAACTCATTCTCCTCCTGGTGATCGCCCTCGCAGTGCTCGCGTTCATGAACCCGAACGAGGCGGATTTCCGCGAGCATGTCAGGCAGAAAGAAGGCATCGCTGGAAGCATCGGCATGGCCATGGCGGATCTTCTCTCGGGAGGAAAGGGTGGGATCAAACGCGACAATTATCTCGTCGTCAGCCGCTTCTACTTCGGCGGTGATGGCATGATCCCGCGCGAGGACCTCGCCTGGGGAATCGCGGGGAAGTTCATCGACGTGAAAAAGTGAGTGGCTGTCTGAAATGCCTTCTCCACGATGAAGTGACGCCAGTTTCCACAGAGACACGGAGGCTCGCGGAGATCGCTGAAAACAAAAATCCAGGGGTTCCGCGATCTCAGTGTTTTCTCCGTGCCTCTGCGTAGAAAGAATGCTGACCGAATCACAAACTGCCATTTTCACTTGAGCCCGGAGATCGCACCCGATTCGAATTTCGCGGCCGATTCGTATTCGACGCCGCCAGCACGCCGGTTTATATCAGCACTCCCATGAGCAAAATCTGGATCGTTCTTCTCGCCATCGGCGGACTCATTGCAGTCGTCGCATTCTCGGCTGTCGGCACCTACAATGGCCTCGTCGGCAGGCAGCAGGGCGTCGATGCCGCCTGGGCCCAAGTGCTGAACCAGTATCAGCGCCGCGCCGATCTGGTCCCGAACCTCGTGAAGACCGTGGAAGGCTCCGCCAACTTCGAAAAGTCGACGCTTGAGAGTGTTGTCAACGCCCGGGCCTCAGTCGGCCGCATGACCATCGATGCCAGCAAGTCGCCCAGCGATGCCGCCACGCTGCAAAAATTCCAGGAAGCCCAGACCCAGTTCAGCGGTGCCCTTCAGCGCTTGCTTCTCGTTTCGGAAAACTATCCCGACCTGAAGGCCAGCGCCGGCTTCCGTGATCTTCAGGCCCAGCTCGAAGGCACCGAGAACCGCATTGCCGTGGAGCGCGGACGCTTCAACGAGATCGTGAAGGACTACAACACCGGCATCCTCAAATTCCCGGCCGTGATCTTCGCGCGCATGCTCGGATTCCAGGCGAAGCCCTATTTCCAGGCCGACGCCGGAGCCGAGAAAGCCCCTGACGTGAAGTTCGATTTCGGCAACGGCCGATGAGCGGGCTCCGCCACTGGCTGCTGTGGACGTTGCTTTTGTTAGGCGGCCTCCACGCCGAAACGCCGCTGCCTGCCAGCCCGTCGCCGTCCTACATCCGCGACGACGCGAAATGGCTCAGCCCGGGCGCGTTCCAGTCGCTCAACAAGAAGCTGGAAGCCTACGAGCGGGACACCTCGTCGCAGTTCGTCGTCGCCATTTTCCCGAGGATCCCGGAAGGCGAGGAACTCTTCGATTTCAGCCAACGGCTTTTTGAAAAGTGGAAGCCCGGTCAAAAGGGCAAGGACAACGGCGCGATGCTCTTGATCTTCGCCGACGACCGGAAGATGCGCATCCACACCGGCAAGGGCATGGAAGGCGTGCTGCCGGATGCACGCTGCAAGCAGATCATTCAGGACCGCATCGCACCCCAGCTTCGGGCAGGAAACCGGGAGGACGCGATCAACGCCGGAGTCGATGCGATGATCGCCTCTGCCAAGGGAGAATACAAAGGCAGCGGGACCACCTTGCTAGACTCCCGTTCGGGCAAGGGTGGCGGAGGCATTCCCTGGCCATTCATTTTCGTTCTCATCATCGTTCTCATCAAGCTCCTCGAGTTCGGGCGACGCGTGAAGTACTACAGCGCTGGTGGCTGGAGCTTCACGGGTGGAACCATCGACAGCGGAAGCTCCTGGGGCGGTGGAGGCGGAGGATTTTCCAGCGGCGGCGGTGGTGGTGGCGGCTTCTCCGGAGGTGGCGGCGACAGCGGCGGCGGAGGCGCGAGCGGAAGCTGGTAAACCAACCATGATCAACTTTCTAACAGCCGAAGAGGAGATCCTGCTGGTCGAGGCGATCCGCGAGCAGGAGGCGCGCACCAGCGCCGAGATCCGCATCTGCATCTGCGACCGCTTCATCCTCCAGCCGGAGCGCTATGCCTGGGAAAAATTCGAGGATATTGGCATGCGGGAGACCCGTCACCGCAACGGGGCCCTCATCCTGATGCTGCCGCGCATGAAGACCGTCGTCATCCTTGGCGATAGTGGCTTCGACGCTGTCGTGCCGCCGGAATTCTGGAAGGACTCGGTGAAGGCGATGATCGCCCAAATGCACGATCTCGGCCCACTCGATTCCCTCCGCGAAGGTCTTCGCCGCCTCGGCGATACGCTATCCAGGCATTGGCCACGCGAAGCAGATGACGTCAACGAGCTGCCGGATGAGATTTTGAGGTGAGCTTTGAATGATCGTGGCAGGATCCCATTGAACCGTGAACGCATCGCATGCCAGAAGAGCAGGGTTTCTGAAATCCCCCACATCAACGGCGCGTAGGCCTCAGATGCTCCTGAAGCGTTTTTGCCTTCTCTTCCTAACGCTTGTTCTCCCCTGCAATGCAGTCACTGAATCGGCGGATTCCGTTTCAAGGAGACCCAACATCGTCCTCATCCTCGCCGACGACCTCGGCTATGGTGATCTCGGCGTGACCGGCAGCACGCAGATCCCCACGCCACACATCGACTCGATGGCGACTGAGGGCATACGGTTCAGCAACGCCTATGTCACTTCACCCGTGTGCGCTCCGTCGCGGGCTGGATTGATGACGGGAAAGCATCCGGTCACTTTCGGATTTCGTGACAATCTCGCTCCGGTCCAGCCCGGGCACGACCCGGAGTTCGTCGGTCTGCCGCTCAATCAAACGACCCTCGCCGAGCGTTTGAAGAGACTCGGATACACGACGGGCATCGTCGGGAAGTGGCATCTCGGTGAGTTGCCGAAATTCAGCCCGCTCAAGCGTGGGTTCGATGAGTTCTGGGGCTATTCCGGCGGCGCGCACGACTATTTCCGCGCCGAGCCGGACGGCGAGAAGTCGATGGCAGGGCCGATCCTCTGCAGCTACAAGAAGCCTGCACCACTGAATTATCTAACAGATGACGAGGGCAACGAGTGTGTTGATTTCATCCGCCGCCACAAGGATCATCCGTTTTTCCTGTTCGCGTCCTTCGCCGCTCCGCATTCGCCGATGCAGGCCACCGAGGAGGACCTGAAACGCTTCGATTCCATCAAGGACAAGCTGCGTCGGACTTACTGCGCCATGGTTTACCGGCTCGACCTCAACGTCGGCAGGATCCTCGCCGAGCTGCGTTCCCAGGGAATCGAACGCGATACGCTCGTCGTCTTTCTCAGTGACAATGGCGGACCTAGCGCGCCTGGCCTGAGCAACGGCTCGGTCAATGCGCCCCTGCGTGGCAGCAAGACCACCGTGCTCGAAGGCGGCATCCGCGTTCCGATGATGGTTCGTTGGCCCGCGAACCTGCCGTCCGGCAAGACGTTGGACATGATGGTTTCCTCGCTCGACCTCCTGCCCACCTTCATCGCCGCCGCCGGCGGATCAACCGATCCATCCGAAGGCCTCTCCGGATCAAGCCTGCTTCCGCTTCTAACAGGAAAAAGCGATCAGCCATTGCACGGATCGCTGATGTGGACCTACACGGTTGGCAGCGCGATCCGCAGTGGAGATTGGAAGCTGATCCGGCTGCCTGATCGCCTGCCGATGCTCTACCACCTTTCGACGGATCTGACCGAGCAAAGGGATCTCGCCTTGGAGCAGATGGACCGGACCCGGGCGATGCTGCGAGAGCTAGGCCAGTGGGAGCTGCGTGCCGCCAACCCGGTCTGCCGTGAGCCTTCAGATTGGCGTGTCAGGCATTTGAAATACTACGACAGCGACTATCAAACGACCCAGCCGGAAGCGGTGCCTGTCTTGGATGGGATCAAGTGATTCCACCGTTGTGATCCAGGCTGCGGAGTGCCGCCGCAATCTGGAAGCCGTATGACCCATCGCCCCCCCGGGACGTTGGTTGAAGGGATGGCATTGGCACGCTTTTCAGAGCCGCTCATGCCAAGGTTTTCCCCGATCAATTAAAAGCCACGGGGATCAGGCGACTGCCGACAGGAAACGTGTAGGCGGCGCTCAGCTCCTTGATCAGGTTGATTTCAGATTCATGACAGAGCGACTGCTCGGTGACCCTTTTGGCCGAGTTCTTCAGGCACTGGTCGGGCTCGTTCGCAAAGCAATGCCACTCGGCCTCGAATGCGATCGGTTTGAGTCCGTTCAGCACCTCGTCACGGAAGCATTGATCGACCAGACGAACGTCACTCAGGACAACATCCCTGCCTGCGACCAGGTGCGTTCGGATCGAATCGAGATGCCTGCATTTTTTGAAATCCCGCGGTGAGAATTTCATGAAGTCGTCGAACGCCGGAATGCCCTGGCGATGGTAGTCCTGCATGAAGATGGATTTTCCTGAAGCTGGGAGACCCACGAGGAAGATAATTTTCGGCATTGGGCGATGGAGTGATGCGGGATGTTGATCGGGAAGGGTGGTGTTTCTGGATGGTTGCATGATCGGCCGCAATCTTGCAATGGAAGCCATCCTAGAAGGTCACGCCTGGGCCGCCCCGTTCCCCGCACCACTGACCAATCGCAAATGAGAGGGATCAACAAAGATGAGCGAATGGAAGCGGGGAGTGTTTCGGCCCGGAACTGGTTGATTTCCTGCCGCGATTTCTGATCGTTCGCGTCGGGATCCTGACACGGAATCCGCGGATCGCAGGAGCAGAGGCCCCGCTTCATCGAAGGCGATCGGATGATTCCTGCAAAATGGCCGTCGCAAAACCAGTATGGCGATCAAGGACATTCTACCACACGCACCATGAAACAAACCCTCGCCACCCTCGGCCTCCTTCTTCTTGCCGGCAGCTCCTTTGTTCAAGCCGCGGAGGCCCCGGCCTACAAGCCCGAGTCTGGCTCGAAGGCGGAGACCAGCAAGAAGTCCGAATGGATCTTCACTCCCGATCCTGCATTGCCCGATGTGCTGATCCTCGGCGATTCCATTTCCATGGGCTACACCCTGAAGGTTCGTGAACTCCTTGCAGGGAAAGCCAATGTGTTCCGCCCCGTTACAGCCGATGGCACGAAAGCCGTGAACTGCCAGGGCACCGCGGTGGGAGTGCAGCAGATCGACCAGTGGCTGGCCGGTCGCAAATGGTCGGTCATCCACTTCAACTGGGGCCTGCATGACCTGAAGCACGTGTCGAAGGCCGACAGCTCCAAGCCCTCCAACGATGCCGCTGATCCGGTTCAAGCGACGGTTGAAGAGTATCGACGGAATCTGGAGGTCATCGTCAAAAAGCTGCAGGGCACAGGAGCCAAGCTCATCTTCGCGACGACCACCCCCGTGGCGGCTCCCGGGATGACCAACCCCTTGCGGGAGTCTGATGCTCCGGGCCGATACAATGCGGCCGCGCTGGAGATCATGAAAGCGAACGGCATCGCGGTGGATGATCTCTATGCCTTCTGCGAACCGCAGCTTGAGAAACTGCAGTTGCCCAAAAATGTCCACTTCAAGGAGGAAGGCTCGGCAGCCCTCGCCCGCCAGGTGGCCACCTCGATCCAAGCGGCAATGCCCGCAGCGAAGTCTCCATGAGTTTCGGCAGCTTCCAGCGGGTGGCAGTGGGAATCTGAGGTTCGCTCAACCGGCGGTTTTTTCCACAAGGTCATCCGCGGTCCACAGTTTCCGGTCCGGGCCGGCGGAGCGGATTTCCCACTGCTTGTTTCCGAGGGCGTGGAAGTGCAGTGGCGTTTGCCAGCGGTCGATGAGGCGTTGTTGGGAATCGAGCGCGGGCGAGGCTTCTGAAAACCATGGCTCGGTGCCGGGGCGTTTGCCTCGCAGGGCAGCGCTCCACTCCTCGTTGGCGGAGAGGGGGCGCTCGTTGGCTTGCTTGTCGATGATGAGGAAATTCGAGATGGCGCGGGCCATCAGGATGAGGTCGTCCTTTGCGGACTGCGCGGGATTTCCATAGTCGCCGAGCAGTCGATCACCCGGGGTGGAATGAGAGGAGGGCGGTGGGACGACGGGGTTGGATTCAGTGACGACGATGCCGGGTGGGATGACTTCCTTTTGAACGATGGCAGGCGCCGGGGTGGGAGGCGCTGGCTCAGGTCGGGAGTGCTTCCAGGCCTGCAACGCAATGAGCCCGACGATGAGAAGGAGCACCGCGCGAGATTTCCACCGGGTCTTCATCAGGGTTTGATGAAGCCGAGCGGGGCGGTGGAGGAAAGCGGGTTCCAGAAGTTGGCGATGTTCGGCAGGACCGAAGCCATGCTGGTGGAGGGGACTCCGAACCAGCGAAGCAGTTCAGCGAAGTAGAGATCGACGGAGGTGCTCGGCAGCAGGCGTCCGCCGTAGCCGACGTCGTCCGGCCCGTCGAGCGTGAGATCCGGATAGGTGCCGAAGATTTTTCCGCCATTGACGGGGCCGCCCATGAGAAAGGCGTTGCCCCCCCAGGCATGGTCGGTGCCGCGGCCGTTGGAGCGCAGGGTGCGACCGAAGTCGGAGGCAGTGAAGGTGACGACGTCGTTGGTGAGGCCGAGCTGTTCGAGGCCGAGCTGGAAGGCGGTGAGGGCGGCATCGACTTCGGCGAGCTGATCGGCCTGGGGTTCGAGGAGCTCACCGTGCATGTCCCAACCACCCCAGTTGATGAAGAAGGTCTGGCGTCGGAGCCCGAGTGCGGAGCGGATCTTGATCGAGCGCAGGACGGCGCTGAGTGTTGTGGCGAGGAAGTTGTTGGCGGGGAAAAGCGCGGCTGCGGAGCCGAGATCGCCGGCGGAGGAATCGAACTGCTGCTGGAAGAGGAGCTGGGCCTCGTCGCTCTGCTTCGTGAGGGTGGCGAAGCTTTGGGATAGCAAGTTCGAGTAGCTTTGCTGCAGTGTGCTGCGGAAGGCTTGGTTCTTGAGCTGGTGCGGCGTGCTGTAGTTCTCGAAGCTGAGCGATCCGTTCGGTGTGATGACGAACTGGGTGGTGTTCTTTCCAACCTGGAAGATGTTGTTGCCACTCAATGAAATGCTCATCGAGGTGGAACTGGTGTTGAAGGCGGAATTGATGATGTCCGCGGCGCGGCCTGCCCAGCCGGTGAGTTCCAACATGCCCTGGGGCACGGCGGTCTGCCATTGCTCGATCTGGTCGCTGTGGGAAAACAGCGCGCGAGGTAGCCGGATTGTGGTGTTGGAACCATTTTCCCAAGCGGTGTATTCGGACTTGGTGACTGGCTGGACGAGTGTGCCGACATTGGCGACGGCGGCGACGCGTTTTTTCCCCGCGAAGGCTCCTGTTCCAGTGGCCATCTGGTGCAGGCCGGTCATCGAGGGGTGCAGGGCGAAGTCTGAGGCCGTGTCCGTGAGCCTCAGCAGGGAGTTCCTGTTCAGTGCGAGACCGCCATCCGATCCGAAAGCTCCACGGGTGGTGGAGTAGGAGTTGTAGCGGGCTTGCTCCCAGGGCACGAGCATCTGGTAGGAGTCGATGCCGCCGCTGAGAAACAGACAGACGAGCGCCTTTGAATCGGTGCCGCCGCCGAGCGGATCGGCAGCGGCGTGATTCGCCAGCTTGAGATTGAGCAGGGTGTTGAGGATGGCGGAGGAGCTGACGGCCGCGCAGTTGAACTGGCGGAGGAAGCTGCGGCGTGAGATGGGATGGGAAGGCATGGCGGTCGGGTGGCTTAGCGTTGCACGGCACCTTCGGGGCAGGCCGATGCGAGGAAGACGGTGAGCTGGACCCGTTGCAGCGGATCGCTGGAGGACACCTGGGAAAGCATGTCGAGCATGGTGGAGCGGGTGGCGGCGCTCATGGTGCCGCCGCAGAGGAGGAGATTGGCTCGATCTACGAGAAGCGCAGTATTTCCGGAGACCTCGATAAGATCGCGGTAGTCGGGGTTGAAGGCATAGGTGTCGTAGAGCCTGAAGCCGGAAACGGTGTTGTACCAGAGGCGGTTGACGAAAGCGATGCTGGTGTAGCTGTTGGTGATCTGGAAGGCGGATGCCGAGAGCCGGTTCTCCGCCAACAGGCCCGGTGACCGATAGTCCGGCCGATAGAAGTTGAAGACGCTCGGCGAGTTCCCGGGCGACTGGAGCGAGCTGTCATAAAAGTCGCCGTAGTCCCACCAGTGGAGCGCAGGATGACGGGCGAGGCGTCCGGCCCGGGCGAGCGTCATGGCGCGCTGCACCGGATCTTTCAGTCGGCCAAACGACGCGGAGCCCTGCGACCATCGGACATCACGGGCTTCCACATCGAGCAGGATGGTCCGGACAACTGCGGCGAGGTCGCCGCGCTTTCCGCTGCCGTTGTTCGCGAACACGGCGGCGACGCGCCCGATATAGGCCGGGCTGGGATTGCTGGTGACGAGGAACTGGATCAGCTGCTTGCTGATGAATGGCGCGGTATTCGGGTGATTGAAGAGGTAGTCGAGCGCGTCGTCCACATCGCGCACACCATTCGCCTGGCTTGCGGAACGGGCAGGAATGGAAAGTCCGCCGAGGAGGGACTTTGCCTCGAAGTCATGCTTCTCCGCCCACATCGTCATCGGGACGGAAAGGTGATTGTCAGTATATCCGCCGTTGTTCCAGCTCTGTCCGCCGAACCAGAAGCCGGTGAAGACGCGGGCGAGTTCGGTGATGTCTCCGTTGTCGTAGGTGGGGATGAAGTTTCCGCCGCTGGTGGTTTTCCGCGTGCCGTCCTGGTTGAGCTCCCAGAGGCCGATGGTGAAAAGCTGCATGCATTCGCGGGCGTAATTCTCGTCCGGGAATTGGTTGATTTCGGGCCGGGCCTTCTGGTTCCCAACATGGCTGAGGTAGCGGCCCATCGCGGGATGGCGGGTGACCTCGCCGAGGACATCGCGGTAGTTCCCGAAGGCGTGGCGGAGGAAGATGTCATAGTAGTCCGTCATCGCGAGTGGCCGACCGGCCAGATTCGCATCGCGTTTCGAGGTGACGAGGACCTGGCTGAGCGCGAAGGCGATGCGCTGGCGGAGCTGGTCCGGTCCGGCGACGGCTCCACGGGCGAAGGCGCTGGCGGTGTTGCTGTCGCTGACGTCCTGACCGTTGAAATTGTAGCTCAGGTCCAAACGCGGGCCGCGCAGGTCCTGGATCATGGCTTCGATCGCCGGGCGTTGATAGGTCGGCGGCTGGGTGATCTGATCGCTGATCCATGCGGAGAAGCCGAGCGATTGCACCTTGTCCAGCTCAGCCATCGTCGGGCCGAAGCTGGCCTGCTGGAGGAAGCGCGCGGCTTGCTCGCGGGTGACTTGGCTTGCTGAACCACCTGGGAGCGCGTTCCTGAAACTCTCGGCAAACGAAGCGTAGTCACCAGAGACGCTACCGGTGACATTTCCCTCGCTGTCGAGTGTCAGGGAGCTGCTGCGGGCGCTGTCGCGAAAATAAGGATCGCTGCCGACAAAGAGCTCATCCCAGTCCGCAAGGCCGTCGCCATCGGAATCGCGGTCCTTCGTTTCCACCGAGAAAAACGCGGATGGAGCGCTGGTGAACTGGCCGGTGACGCGTGCGGTGTCGTCGCTGCCGCTGGAGCTGAAAGGCAGGGAAAGCCACTGCCAGGCGGACAGATCACTGGAGCGATAAACCCGCTGGCGTTTCCCCGGACTGCGGGTCCAGGCGAGGAGGGCGTCGTTGCCGGAACGCTGCATCGCGAGGGCGATGCGGGAATTGGCATTCAAGGGATCGGTGCCCCATACAGACTCCTTGGCGTTGCTCGCGCCGTCGCCATCGCTGTCGGCATTCAGAGAGAGCCCGGCGGCGTTGAAGCGGGCTTCCCACGCATCCGGCAGGCCGTTCTGATTGAAGTCGGTGCCGGTGGTGGCGGCTCCATTGGCAAACAGCGGGCGGATGCCGGCGACAAGCGGGTTGGAGCCTTCATCGTGCTCAACGCGGTCGTCAACACCATCACCATCGGTGTCTGTTAGACGCGGATTGGTTCCAGCCAGATACTCGTCGCGGTTCTTCAATCCATCGCCATCGGCATCCTGCGTGGCATCGCTGGCGGAGTTCTTGTTGAGCTGGTTGGCATCCTCCCAGACGTTCGGCATGCCATCGTTGTCGGTGTCGGCATGGGCGGAAAACGCGGGCAGGGTTTCCAGGGAGGTGGGGGTGATGAACAGCTTGACGCCTTCGTGAAGATCGACCGTTGGAATGCCGGGATTCTCATTCGAGTCCTGCCACGTCGCGGTGCC
>JANOBS010000266.1:0-1206 GCA_031411755.1 Luteolibacter sp.
AATCGAGGTTGAAGAACTTCGCGGTGGGGAGCAGTTGCTGGGCGGACTTCGCCACGGCGGCGGCGGTCTTTGGGAGGATGCCCGGCAGGCTTTCCTCCAGCACCGGCGTGATCGTCAGATACTTGAAGAACACCAGGCCGAACTTCGCCATCTGCGGCATGACCGTGTAGAGGCAGAACACCAGGCCGATCGAAACCAGGAAGGCCCATCGCCGGTTCTTCACCACCGTGCCGGTCACCAGGCCGGTGAAGTGATAGAGCAGGGTCGAGGAGAAAAACACCGCATACAGCGGCAGCCACGCATCCATCTTCACGCCGCCTTTCCACAGCGACCAGGCCGTGAAAGGAAGCGTCGCGAAGACCAGCACATATTCGCGGATCGGCAGGCCGAAGACGTAGCCGAAAACCTTCGCCAGCGGCGACATCGGAATGAGCCGTTGGTAATCGATCACGCCCTCATCCCGTTCCGCCGTCATGCCTCCGGACACCTGTGCGGTGCCCAGCACGAAGAGGATGAATGCTTGAAAAATCAACAGGGGAACCAAGGGGCCACGTGCCGCATCCTCCAGAGATAGATGGCCACGATACCGTCCGAGCGAGCTTGTCATCGAAAACAGAAATCCCGAAAACAGCACAACGATCAGCAGCGAAATGCCGAGACCTCGCGGCCTCAATCTCGAGCGGCAGTAGCGGCGGAAAATCGGATTGGCCCAGGGCTTCCACGCGGCGTGGCGGGAAGGTGGGGAGAAGGAAGTTTCAGAACTCATGAGCGGCGGTTGGATTCGGCGACTTCCACCAGGATGTCTTCAAAGGAGGAGCGCTTTTCTTCAAACGCACGGAGGCGGAGGCCTTGGGAAATCAGTCCTTCCATCAGGCCAGCCTGGGCGTCATCGGAACCGGTGAAATCGAAGATCACCTGTTCGCCCGCGAGCTGGAGGCGATGAACGCCGTCCTGGGACTGCAACCACGCGGCCGCGTCCTCCTGTCGGCCTAACAGCGTGGCGGTGAGGGTGCGCTCGGTGCTTCCGAGTTGCTGCCGGACCTGCTCCGCCGTGCCCGAGGCCAGCAGACCGCCCTTGTTCATCACGCACAGCGACGAACACATTTCCGCAAGCTCGCTGAGGATGTGTGAACTGACGAACACCGTCGCGCCCTTGTCCGCCAGCCTTCGCAACGCCTGACGCAGATCACGGCGGGCAAGGGGATC
>JANOBS010000267.1:0-8655 GCA_031411755.1 Luteolibacter sp.
GGCAAGAACTAGCCACTCGATTCGTACCGAGTCTTGCGGGCGTGAAGGAAAGGAGGAATCCAATGAACGACACGACCGAAGCGTAGACAGGGAATCCCATGGGCCGCAGGGGAGATGCACCTCCCCAAAGCGATTCAGCCTCGTAAGTAAGCCGACCGGAGGGCGACGCCCTAGTAACAGCGGAAGCCAGCAACAAGGGTGCGTTCATGGCGAGCACCCGGTGACTCCGGCGGGGTCTCCAGCGCGTGGCACGTGGGAAGAGAGACGTCAGGAACTTGGGAGACCCATGCATCTCCCGGACGCCACCAAGGAACTGTGGGCGGGTAGGGAAAGCCAACTGCACGAAGGCCGACCAACGGATGCATGGGAGTCAGACCACTTCATAGTACTCTGAGACGGGCGAGCCGATCACATGGGGAAGGGAGTGGCAGGAATGCGAAGTCCGCAAAGGAAACATGATCCAGGAAAGAAAGACTGTAAAAGACATGCCAACCTCACTGCGGGGAATAGCGAATCGTGCGAAGAAGGACAGCAAGGTCCGATTCGGCAACCTGTATGGACTCATCGACGAGAACTGCCTGCGCGAATGCTTTTACAAGCTCAAGCGCAGCGCAGCCCCCGGCGTGGACGGGGTCACCTTCGAGCAATACGAAGACGACCTCCAAGCCAAGCTGCGGAACCTCGTCGAGCGGCTCAAAGGGAAGCAATACCGGGCCAAGCTGGTGCGTCGGAAACACATCCCGAAACCGGGCGGCAAGCTCCGTCCGCTCGGGATACCGGCGCTTGAAGACAAACTGTTGCAAGGGGCGGTCGCCTCGATCCTCGCCGCGATCTACGAACAGGACTTTCTCGATACCAGTTGGGGCTATCGTCCCGGACGCGGTCCCCGGCAAGCCAGCCGGGTCCTCGCCGGACGCCTCGCCATCGGGAACTATCAATGCATCGTGGAAGCGGACATCCGGGGGTTCTTTGATCGGATCGACCACGACTGGCTGCTGAGAATGATTGGAGAACGCGTCCACGATGCCGCCTTCACCGGACTCATCGCCAAGTGGCTCAAAGCCGGAGTATTGGAGGAGGATGGAAACGTGGTCCACCCCGTCACCGGGACTCCGCAAGGAGGGATCATCTCGCCCATCCTCGCCAACATCTACCTGCACTACGCGCTCGACCTCTGGTTCGAGCGCATCGTCCGCCCGCGGCAACGCGGGCAGGCCATGATCATGAGATATGCCGATGACTTCGTCTGCGCGTTTGAAAACCGCGACGAAGCCGAAGCCTTCATGGCCATGCTGTCGGAAAGGCTCGGCAAGTTCGGACTGGAACTCGCCGGGGAAAAGAGCGGCCTCATTCCCTTCAGCCGTCACACGCTGAAGGACAATGGCGGCTTCCGCTTCCTCGGCTTCCTTTACCACTGGACCCTGAGCCGTAACGGCAAACCCAAGGTGCAGCGCATGACCGACCCGAAGAAGCTGCAAGCCTCCGTCGCCGCGTTCTCCGAATGGATTCAATCCAGACGGCACCAGCGCGCGCACCGGATCATGGCTCAGCTCAGGCGCAAGCTCACCGGTTACTGGAACTACTACGGGGTCACGGGAAACTTCCGCAGCCTCGGAAAATTCTGGTGGGCGGTGCTCGGACTGCTACACAAGTGGCTGAATCGGAGGAGTCAAAGGAGGAGCTACACCTGGAAAGGACTGATGGCTTGTCTCGAAGACTTCAAGATCCCGACGCCACGCATCACCGAGCAGAGCCACGCCACCGAACCCGACCCGCAACAATGGTTTGTATTCGCCAACTGAGACCGAGTGCAAAGCGAGCATTCCTGAGGAGCCCGGTGCGGGAAAACCGCACGCCGGGATCTGTGAGGGGGCGTCCGGGTCAACCGGGCGTCCTACCTCGATACCCCGGTATTTCTGGGCATTTGAATACCGAGAATCAGAGCGAAATTATTAAAACTCGAAACTTGCAACCTTCTGTTATCAATCTAGGCTTGGGCGGGAAAGCCCTCCTTGCGATCATGGCGAAGAGGCGATTGGGAATCGCGCTTACCGTTCACTCGGGTTTTATATTCTTAATTATGCTAACTATATCAGCTTCTAAGCCGTCGGATTTGTAGTAACCCAAGAAAACCTGCTTCGATTGAACAGTGTAATCATCACATAAATCAATTTGGAACACCCCGTCCCAAAGCGCCACCCGGTAAAGTTTTTCTCCTTTATTTTTCTTCACCTGCGGAGAAATGATGGATTCTGATACACTTAATATCGCAATTTCTTTCGATGGATTTGGCGTGAACTCAATTTTAGGAGAACTTTTGACCACTTCTTCTATGCGATTAAAAATATTTTTATTTGACACCCGACCGTAATCAGGTGAATTTTTATACAAATTAAATATCATTTCCTCTGAGTCTCCAGTAAGCGGGCTTAGTTTTGTAGATTCTTTTAAAAGAACGGACTTCACTTCGTTAATTTCAGAAGGGGAGTTGTACCAACCAATTATCTTGACCTCAACTTCTAAATTGACCTTTTTAATACTGCTTACAAGCAATAAAAATTTCATGGAAGGCTTGAGGCTCCCGCTTGCCTGCGATCTAGAGCCATATAATTTACAATAGAATCCGTTTATCTCCGTGTCTTTTCCCCGCCCTTTAATTCCGGCATTTAAAATTTCACATGAACCTAAATTTTTGTATTCATCCAGGATATTAGGATCGGAGCCATCCAGATATCCAACAAAAGGGACTTGACTGGCGATATTGCGCACTTTTTCATAAAGTGAATCATTTACTATGGAATAGCGCGCTGTGGTTTTTGAGATTTGTTTGGAGCTGACACCCCCCCCTACAATAGCACTTGAATTTGGCGGCGAAGCGTCGCTTGTCATCATTAAAAATGACAACACGGATAGAGAAATAAGTGCGGATTTCATGTTTTTTTATTTGGTGCTCTCAGATGCAGAGCTGTCTTTGCAGTTAACCACAATATCTTTGAAGTATGGCGCCCATTCCAAGAGGCCGAAATTCATAATTAAGGGGTCAGGTTTATCAGACCACAGGAAGGTGTCGTTAAAGACGCGTCCAATTCTGTATCCGCCAATTAATTGGATTTTGAATTTTACTTGTGGACATTCACATTTTGCTTTACAAAGCTTTTTAGCTCTGTCTGTCGCCGCTTTTCTTGCGATATTCAAGAAGTCAGCAGCATTGTCTCGTCTATTTCTTCCGGGCCGAATTTGGTCAGGAGGCCCGTTGTTCTCTAAGTCTCCATCCGGGCTATCATTAATATCAATCAAGGTAGGAAGAGCTTTTGAGAGGTTGTCTTGCCTCAATCGATTTCTTGAGTCCTCTAGGGCTCGCTTGGCAATACAGCTCACAACTCCGATTCCGGTGCATGACTTGAATCCATCTTTTGAAGAGTTAGATACGATTCGACTAACGGCCAGCGGCATGTCGCCTGCGTGACCAACTAGAATTATTCCTTCGCAATTTTCTAACTTTGGCAATTCGTCAATATCCAGTGGATTTTGGCCATACTCTTGACCCTCTTCCTGAGTGGTGTAAATAATTAAGCCGAAATGGTCAATGGCATTCCCACTGTCATTATTGACGTATGCATACAAATTCAATCCACCCTGTTCTTCAATCGGATCTCTGCTGAGCCACCGTCCCAGATTCGGGTGGTAGTATCGGTAGCCGTAGTAGTGTATTACCCCGAAAACGCTGAATTCCGGGGAAGTCGGGTAAATTTTTCCCGACCGGAATTGGGATGGAGGAGGTGCAACCATTTCAGATGGTCGTGACTCTACACGAAGCAGTTCTGGAGAGGAAGGAGCAACTGCGAACCGGAACGCACTTCCGGGTCAATCTGTGCCGTTGCGTTTCCTTTTCCAGGCGGGAATCGCGGCGTGGAGGACGTTGGCGAGGACGATGGTGAGGGTGCCGACGTAGAAGCCGGCGTGAAGCTGCTTGTGCTCTCCGAAGATCAGCGCCGCTGCCGCGATGCCCCAGACGGGCTCGATGTTGATCGCGAGATTGCTGGTGTAGGCGCTCAGGTGACGCAGCAGGTGAATGTGAAAGCCGTGGGCGAAGACGGTGCAGACCCAGGCCAGGATCAGCAGCCAGAGCCAGTCGAGGCCTTTCAGATCGAACAAGGATCGATAGGCCAGGACCGGTTCCGTGAAATGGCCGCTGAGCAGCGGGAGGAGGAGCAGCAGGGTCAGGCAGGCGCCGAGCATTTCCCACGCCACCATCGCCTGCGGTCCGAGCTCGTTTTCTCCGTTGACGATGCGGCGGTTCAGCACCGGAAAGATCGCCGCGAGAAAGGCGCTCAGCAGCGCGACCCCGAGGCCCAGCCATTTGCTACGTTCAAAGCCCGCGACCATCGCCAGCCCCACCACGACCAGCAATCCGAGGGCGACCTCCAGCGGTCGGATCGGGCGCTTTTCGAGGATCGGTTCGGTGAACGCAGTGAAAAGCGAGATGGTCGCCAGTCCGGTGAGGGCGATCGAGATGTTTGCGAGCTTGATCGCGCCGAAGAGGCAGACCCAGTGCAGCCCGACAATTCCGCCGACGCCTAACAGTCCGGCAAGTTGCCGACGGGTGACACGGGCCGAGCGACGTTGGAAAAACCACACGATCACGGCCGATCCCATCGACGCAAGCAAGGTCCGCCAGATGATGATCGCGGGCGCGGGCAGGCTGATCAGTCTCCCCAGGATCGTCGTGGAGGCGAAAAGGATGACGAGCAGGTGGAGCTGAAAGAGTGGGCGCAAAAAGATGGAGTGGTCAGGGGTCAGGATTCAGGGGTCAGACAGAGTTCTACAATCTTCGCTGGCCCCTCTGGAATTCTGGCCACTGGCCCCTTCTTCAAAGCTCACCGGCGATCAGGTCATCCAATGTCTGGCGGGTGCGGATGACCTTCGACTCCGCGCCATCGACAAGAATTTCCGCAGGTAGGGGACGTGAGTTGTAGTTCGAGGCCATGACGAAGCCGTAGGCTCCGGCGGACATGAGGGCGACCACCTCGCCCGGCTGGAAGTCCGGCAGTGCGCGGTTCTGGCAGAAGAAGTCACCGCTTTCGCAAATGGGTCCGACGACGTCGACGGTGATACGCTCCGGGCCGGGCTCCTTGAGCGGGACGATCTCGTGATGGCCTTCGTAAAGCGCGGGCCGGATGAGGTCGTTCATGCCGGCGTCGACGATCTTGAAAGTCTTGGCAGTGCCCTTCTTTTCATAAAGGCAGCGGGTGAGCAGGACGCCGGCGTTGCCGACGATGTAGCGGCCGGGCTCGAGCAGGATCTTGAGCCCTAGATCTTTCAGGCGAGGGACGATTTCCGCGCCGTAGAGTTCGGTGGTCAAAGGGCGCTCCTCATCGCTTTTCGCGTCCCACCAATCGGGCGAGCCGGATTCAAGGGAGTCGTGATAGACGATGCCGATGCCGCCGCCGATCGACCAGAACTCGATGCCGTGCCTGGCCTTCAGGATTTCGACGAGAGGCTTCACCTTTTCGACCGCCTCGACGAAAGGCTTCACCGAAGTGAGCTGCGAGCCGATGTGCATCTGCAGGCCTCGTAGTTTGATGTTCGGCAGGTCGCGTGCGGCGCGGTCGTAAAGGGCCTCGATGGCACCGAAGTCGACGCCGAACTTGTTCTCGGACTTGCCGGTGGAGATGTACTTGTGGGTGTGGGCGTCGACGTTCGGATTCACCCGCACCGCGGCCGGCGCGATCAGGCCGAGTTCACCCGCGACCTGGTTCAAATAGACCAGCTCTTCCTCGCTCTCGACGTTGAACGAGTAGATGCCCTGCTGGAGGGCGTATTCGATCTCCGTACGGGTCTTGCCAACGCCGGCGAAGGTGCAATGGGCGGGATTTCCGCCGGCCTTGATCACGCGGAAAAGCTCGCCACCGGAGACGATGTCGAAGCCCGCGCCTTCAGCGGCGAGGAGGCGAAGGACGGAGAGGTTCGAGTTCGCCTTCACGGCAAAAGCGATTTCATGGTCAACCCCGGCAAGTGCGGTATCGAGGCGGCGGAAATGGTTTCGCAGGGTGCCCGCCGAGTAAACGTAGAGGGGAGTGCCGTGGGTTTCCGCGAGGGAAAGGAGGTCGACGTCTTCGCAGAGGAGGGAGCCGTTTTGGTAGGAAAAGCCGTGCATGCGCGGGAGATTCAGACGCGGAGCGGCCGGTGCCAAGCGTCAAAATCAGCCGAACTCAGGACACCTCGATCAGCAGCGCGGTGGTGTTGTCCCGGCCGGAATCCGCGACTGCCTCGAGCACCAGCCGCGAGGCATCGAGCGGACCCCGGGCGAGCTCCGCCATTTTCCGGTCCCAAAGGCCATCAACGAGACCGTCCGAACAGATCAGGAAGCGGTCACCCGGCTGGCAGCTCACGCGACCGATGTGCGGATCGACGGATTTTTGCCCGGCTCCCAGCGCCTGGGTCAGCGCGTGCCGCTGCGGATGGTTGCGGGCCTCCCGCTCGTTGAGCTTTCCGTTTCGAAACAACCAACCGACGTGCGAGTGGTCGTGAGTGATCTGGGTCGATTCGCCGTCCTTCGGAAGGTAGTAGATGCGGCTGTCGCCGAGATGGCTGAAGCACATCCAGCCCGGCATGAACCAGCACAGGCTCAGCGTGGCTCCCATGCCCCGGCACTCGTCGTAGTAGCGGCCGAGGTCGCTGATCGCGGCGTGGATCTGCTCGAAAAGCTCGCGCAGCACGTCGTCGAAGCCGGCGTCCAGATGCTGGGCGGCCATGCCGTAGCTCTTCGGCAGCAGGCGGGTGATCTTCTCCACGGCGATCTTGCTGGCGAATTCCCCGTACTTTGCGCCGCCCATGCCATCGCTGACCGCGAAGACGAAGTCCCCGCTTTCAAGGCTGCCGTCGCCGAACTTCCCGAGGTAGCGGACATCGCGCGCATCGAAGTTCAGCGCGAGGAAAGCGTCCTCGTTATTGGGGCGGAATCGGCCCGGGTGCGTCATGCCGGACCATTGCAGGCGGGAAGGGGACTGGGGTTCCTCGGTTGGGTCCATCGGTTGCGTCCTCGACGCTGGCGGGCGGGGTGGGTGCCAGCAATTGGAAAAATTCAGGATTCTGTTGCCGGTTGGCTCGACAATTGCTTTTTACAGCCCGTGGGCGCTGCTTTCGACTTCGGTCGGACGCGCCCTAAAACCATCCGTAACCACCGCTAGCAAAGCACAACCACCACTACGATGCCCAAGTTCAAATTGGAGTATATCTGGCTCGACGGCTACACCCCCGTCCCGAACCTCCGCGGCAAGACTCAGATCAAAGAGTTCGATTCCTTCCCGACCCTCGAACAGCTTCCGAACTGGGGATTTGACGGTTCCTCCACCCAGCAAGCCGAAGGCCGCAGCTCCGACTGCGTGTTGAAGCCTGTTGCGATCTACCCGGACAGCACCCGCACCAACGGCGCGATCGTGATGTGCGAAGTCATGATGCCCGATGGCGTCACCCCGCATCCGTCGAATGGTCGTGCCACCATTCTTGACGATCCGGACGCTTGGTTCGGCTTTGAACAGGAATATTTCCTCTATGAAAACGGTCGTCCGCTCGGTTTCCCGAAGGATGGCTATCCAGCCCCACAGGGACCGTACTACTGCGGTGCCGGTTTCTCCGCCGTGGGCGATGTGGCACGCCAGATCGTCGAGGAGCACCTCGATCTCTGCCTCGACGCCGGCATCAACCACGAAGGCATCAACGCCGAAGTGGCGAAGGGCCAGTGGGAATTCCAGATCTTCGGAAAAGGCTCCAAGAAGTGCGCCGACGAAGTCTGGGTGGCTCGCTACATCCTCAACCGTCTTTGCGAATCCTACGGGCTCGACGTCCAGTATCACTGCAAGCCGATCCAGGGTGACTGGAACGGTTCCGGCATGCACTGCAACTTCTCCACCAAGTATCTTCGTGAAACGGGTGGCAAGGAGTACTTCGAAGCCCTCATGGCCCAGTTCGCCAAGAACGTGAACGAGCACATCGCCGTCTACGGCCCGGACAACCACCTTCGCCTCACCGGTCTCCACGAGACCCAGGCGATCGACAAGTTCTCCTACGGCATCGCCGACCGTGGCGCCTCGATCCGCGTCCCGCACAGTTTCGCCAACAACGGCTACAAGGGCTACCTCGAAGACCGCCGTCCGAACTCGCAGGGCGACCCGTACAAGATCGCGAGCCGCATCCTGCAGACGATCGCCACGGTCCCGCTCAAGTAAGGCCCGCTCCTTGCTTATCAGGGACCCACACCTTTAAACGGGGCTCCGAGAAGCCTCAAAGGTTCCACAAAAACGCCGTCCCGTTCGCCGGGGCGGCGTTTTTTTGTTTAGGCTTCCCGCGGCTGCGCACGCGGGGGATTGGGAGAAGCCCACACCCCAAGTCCACGGCAGCGGGAGGAATCACCGAGTCTTCCACCCTAACAACCGCGGTCGCGCGGTGTGAACCTGCCGCAACGACTTTCAATCCCCCTCCCTTCTCATGCGCCTGCTCCTCCTCACAGTATTCACCGTGGTTCTGTTTGCGATGCCACGCGCATTTTCCGCGGATGAAAATCCGCCCGCGCTCAAGACCGAACACTTTGATCGCGATCCCGGATGGGAAGGGCACAACAACCGCATCGTGCCGAAGAAACCGCTGCTGGTGAAA
>JANOBS010000268.1:0-8471 GCA_031411755.1 Luteolibacter sp.
TGGAAAAAGAGCAGCTACAAGGCCATGAAGACGCTCACTCCGTTCATCGAGCTATTGTTCGGATTCTTCTTCCTTTTCGTCGTTGTGGAGGCCGCCATGCAACATCGTTGGGCTTCGGCGATTCTTCTGCTTCCCTTTCCCGTCGGTTTCTTCTATACGTCTCTTTCGTCATTGGCCCGCCTACTTCCCTCCGGTCGTGCTGCTGACACGCAACCCGTGTCCCGCAACATCCCCTGAAACCATGTCCGGCAAACTGCTGAGAAACACCCTAGTCCCCCTGACCTCCCTGCTTGCCACGCTCGCTCTTTCGAGCTGTGGCACGACGAAAGACACGCGCAACAAGGTTCTGGTCAGCGTCCGCGACCAGAAACTGCTCCTTCTGCGCGATGGCAAACCGGTGAAAGCCTACCGCGTCTCGACGTCGAAATTCGGCATCGGCGACCGCCCTGGCAGCAATTGCACGCCGCTCGGCCACATGGAAGTGGCGAAAAAAATCGGTGACCGCAATCCGGCCGGCATGGTCTTCAAGACCCGCCGCCCGACCGGTGAAGTCATCAAGCCGAATGCTCCTGGTCGTGACCCGATCGTCAGTCGCATCCTCTGGCTACGCGGAAAAGACCATCAGACCTCCAATGCATTCGGGCGCTGCATCTACATTCACGGCACGGCCGAGGAGTGGAGGCTTGGCACCCCGGCGTCCTATGGCTGCATCCGCATGGGCTCCCGCGATGTGATCGATCTTTACGGTCGTCTCGGTGAAGGGGCGGATGTCCACGTGATCCGTGGTCCGCTTTCCTCCACCGCTCCCGGCTTGTCCTACGTCTCTCTGGCTGCCAACAAAAGTTCGCGCACCAAGGGCGGTTGAAATTCCGACGCAGAAGCTTGACAGGTCACCCCGTCTGCCTATCTTTCGCCCCCCACGCCTACGGGCCTGTTCCTTTCTCCATTTTTCTCCTACCATCATGGCCAATACCAAGTCAGCCCTCAAGCGCTCACGCCAGACCATCGTCCGCACCGAGCGCAACCGTGCTCAGAAGAGCCGCCTGAAGACCCTTCGCAAGAAGGCCCTCGCCGCCATTGCTTCCGGCGACAAAGAAACCGCCAGCAAGGCGCTCGACACCCTCGCCTCTGCGGCTGACCGCGCTGCGAAGACCAATCTGATCCACCCGAACAAGGCCGCCAACCTCAAGAGCAAGGCCGCCAAGGCGCTCGCTGCGATCGCCTGATCCGGAAATTTCGTAGAACGAAACAAGCGGACCGGTCTCCCGGTGCCGCTTTTTTCGTGTCGTCCCCATGTCAAAGCTTCCCTCCAAACCTGATCCGTCACGCGAGCAGAAAGCCGCGCGCATCGCGTCGAATCCCTCCGCCTACAAAGTTTGTGAGGGGTGCGACTCGATCGTCGGAGCCGGCGCGGCGCTGTGCCCGAACTGCCACAGCTTCCGTTTCGATGTGACGGCTGAACGGGTGGTGAAACAGGCCCATTTTCTGGGATCACGTGAGCAGAACTCGGTGACCGCCGAGGACATCAGCTGAGCCAATCAGCGTGTCCGGGCAGGGACCGGCTTGGCCGCAGGTGGGGCAGCAGGCGCATGAGTTGTCGCTGGAGCTGCGTCCTTGCGTGAGAACTCTGTCGTCGAGCTGAGATACCAGATCAGTCCTCCGGTCCCGAGCACCGCGACGATGACGAACAGGACAAGCAGCAGGCTGAGGCAGGATTTCATGGCGGAAAGAGTCTTTGGCTTTCAGGCGGACATTTCAAGCCGCGCGGCGTAGGCTCCGTCGGTTCCATCGCGGAACGGGAGCGCTTGGCGTGTGCCGGTCAGCTTGAGCTCCGGGTGATCGGCGAGGAAGCCCTCGACCTGCTTCTCGTTTTCGTCGGCCTCGATCGAGCAGGTCGAGTAGATCAGGCGTCCGCCGGGCTTCAGGCAGGGAAGGGCGTTTTCAAGGATCGTGCGCTGGGTGACGACGAGTGCCTTGATGTGGTCGGGTTGGAGTCGCCAGCGGACATCGACGCGACGCCGGATGACGCCGGTGTTCGAGCAAGGGACATCGAGTAGGATTGCATCGAACTTGCCATGCCAAGCTTCTGGTGCGGGCTGGATCCAGTCATGCACGGAAATGTCAGCGCTGGAACAGCCGAGGCGCTCCAGGTTTTCGCGCAGGCGGGGCAGGCGCTTTTCGTTCGAGTCGGTGCAGGTGAGCGTGTCGGACGAGCCGAGCTTCGAGGCGATGAGGAAGGCTTTTCCTCCGGGAGCCGCGCAGGCATCGAGGATGTGCTCGCCGGGTTGCGGATCCAGGAGATCCACCGAGTGTCGCGTCGCCGGGTCCTGGATGTAGACATGCCCGGAGGCGAGAAGCGCGGTCGGCAACGGACCATTCATCTTGAAAAATCCGGGTGCGCTCTCGACTGGTGTGCCGTCGATCTCCGGGCTCCCGCTGCGCAGCGGATTGATTCGGGCGAAGGTCTCCGCGGGCTGATTGTTCCACTTCATCAGCTCAGAGGTGTTGGCCTTGCCGAAGAGGGTTTTCCAGCGGTTGAACATCCAGTCGGGATGCGAAAGCGCGACGGCGGGTGGGAGTTCTCCGACGGCTTCCATCAACTTGTCCTTCTGGGTGATGGAGCGGCGCAGGACGGCGTTGATCAGGCCGCGGACGTTTGCTTTTCCGACTTCCACCGTTTCATGTACGGCAGCGTGATCGGGCAGGCCGAGGATGAAGAGCTGGCAAAGTCCCACACGCAGAATGTCGCGCGTCTCCGGGTCGAGCTTGCCGTCGCGGAGCTTCGTAATCCAGTGGTCAAGCAGGCGACGGTTTCTCAGCACGCCAAGGAGTATGGCCTGAAGCAAACCGCGATCCTGGGATGAAAGCTGCCGACGGTGGGCATGACGTTCGACCAGGGTCTCGGCATAGTCATGACCATCCGCCCAGGCATGAAGAGCGGAGACGGCGGCTTGACGAACGTGGAAATTCTTCGGAGGCATGAGCGGGAGGCAGCTACTGGGTGAAGCAATACCTCACCCGGCGCGACGCAGGCTATGCCCCTTCCCGTGGCCGGGGACAATGCTTTTCCCGGCAGGGTCGGGAATCACGCGCTCTTCACGGCAGGGCGACCGATCGAGTAATACTCGATGCCCGCTGCCGCGACGGTTTTGGGATCCAGCAGGTTGCGCCCGTCGAAAATCAATGGCGTACGCATGCGCTTCTTGATCTCGTTCAGGTCAGCATTGGCAAAGTGTGGCCACTCAGTGCCGATGACCAGAGCGTCCGCACCGTCCAGGCAGGAAAGCAGGTCGTCAGCGTAGGTGATGCCATCGCCGAGTTCGCCGAAGCGCTTGCAGGTTTCAATCGCTTCCGGATCCCAGGCGGTGAGCTCCGCCCCTTCGTCGATCATGCGCTTGGCCAGACGGATGGCCACGGATTCACGGACGTCGTCGGTGTTCTGTTTGAACGCCAAGCCCCACAGTGCGATCTTCTTTTCACGCAGCACCCAGAGCTTTTCTCGGATCTTGTTGAGAAAACGGTCGAGTTGCTCGCCGTTGATGCGTTCGACCTCCTTCAGCAGGCCGAAAGGCGTGCCAAGGGATTCGGAAATGGCGATGAAGGCCTTCACGTCCTTCGGGAAACAGGAGCCTCCATAGCCGAGGCCGGCGTTGAGGAACTGGCGGCCGATACGCTTGTCTGTGCCAATGCCCTCTGCGACCTTTTCGATGTCCGCACCGGAGGCCTCACAGATCGCAGAGACGGCGTTGATGTAGGAAATCTTCAGGGCGAGGAAAGAGTTTGCAGCGTGCTTGATAAGTTCAGCGCTGTTGATGTCGGTCACCAGCACCGGCGCTACGAAGGGTTCATACACCTTCTGCATCATCGCGAGTGCGCGCTCATCGTTTGAGCCGATGACAATGCGGTCGGGGTGAAGCAGGTCATCCACTGCGCAGCCTTCGCGAAGGAACTCGGGGTTCGAGACCACGCCGAAGTCCACGCCTTTCGGCGCGTAGCGGCGGACGGTTTCTCCGACCTTCTCACCGGTCTTCACGGGCACCGTCGACTTGTCGACGATCACTCGGTAGCCAAGTTCCGGCGTCATGCGCTCGGCGATCTCACGGGCGACCTTTTCAATGAACGAAAGGTCCACCGAGCCATCCGGCTGTGGTGGGGTGGGGACGGCGATGAAGATGATCTCGCTGTTTTTCACGCCATCGTCCGTCGAGGTCGTGAATTTCAGTCGGCCGGCAGCCACGTTCTTTTTCACCAACTCGGCCAGGCCTGGTTCGTAGATCGGAATGCGGCCTGCTAACAGGGTCTCGATTTTCTCCGGGTTGTTGTCCACGCAGGTCACGTGGTGGCCGACTTCCGCGAAGCAGGTTCCGGTGGTGAGGCCGACATAGCCGGTGCCGATGATGGTCAAGTTCATGGGGAAAGATGAGGGCGTTAAAAACCCGCCGCAGTCAAAGGCTGCGGCGGGCGGGGCTCAAGGCTAATCCGCTACGCGAAAGCGTCAGGCGATGACGCCCAGCGGCTTGGTGGTCTTCCAGTTGCCGCGCGTGAAGTCAGGGAACACCTGCGACGAGCCGTCTTCGGCTACGGATTTCTCCGAAAGCGGTCCGACAGCGGACCAGAAGCAGCCTTCGTAAACATTCTGGTCGAGCGGCTCTCCGTTTCGAAGGCACTCGATGATGCGGAACAGCATCAGGAAATCCATACCGCCATGGCCGCCCATCTTCTTGCCGAGTTCACCCATCCGCTTGAAATAGGGATGCTCGTATTTCGATGCGATTTCCTCCCAATGCTGGGCTCCTTCGGCCGGCTTGCCGTCCTTGTCTTCGAGGTCCTGCGCCCATTCGTGGTAGGTTTTGGTGACACCTTCGATGGCCATGCGATTCGGGAATCCGGCGAGCGTGCCCATGGTGCCCTGGATCAGGTTGTGGCGGGAATACGGGCGCGGCGAGGTTTCATCCCACTGGACCATGATGGTGCGACCAAGTGCGGTCTTGATGATCGAGGTGCTCATGTCGCCGCCCTTGAACTCGAGCTTCTTGAACTCCGGATTGCTGAGTTTTTGCGACTTCGCGGCGTAAAGCGCGCGGCCCTTCGCTGGCGAGGAGAATGAAACGATGCGGCCGAAGTTGTCCTCGCCACGGCCCAGGCTCATGTACTGGGCCACCGGGCCGAGTCCGTGGGTGGGGTAGAGGTTGCCGTTGCGATTGGCATACTGGAAGGTCCGCCAGGAACCGGTGCTGTCACCGTTCTCCATTTGTCCGCGCAGTTCGTGGATGTAGGCGGCCTCGCCATGGAGCAGCTCGCCGATCACGCCTTGGCGCACCATGTTGAGGTAGATCAGTTCCTCGCGGCCGTAGTTGACGTTTTCCATCATCATGCAGTGGCGGCCGGTGGCTTCCGAAGTGTCCACAATCTCCCACATTTCCTTGAGGGTGTAGGCGATAGGCACTTCCGAAAACGCATGCGCTCCGGCCTTCATGGCTGCCACGCACATCGGCGCGTGGTGGTCCCAGGGCGTTGCGATGAACACCGCGTCCGGCTTGGTTTCCGCCAGCATCTTCTTCCAGGCCTCCTCCTCGCCGAAGTAGACCTTCGGGGTGTGGCCCTTCTTGGTGACGTTGTCGGCGGAACGCTTGGCGCGGGCCTCATTGAGATCACAGATCCCGACAAACTCGACGCCTTCGATCGTCGCCAACTGCGAGGCATGGCCGGATCCACGGGCACCCACGCCGATGATCGCCACTTTCACCTTTTCCAGCTTCGGAGCAGCGAAATCGCCCATGTATTTCGCGCCGGAGGGGCGGGAGGGGGCGTTGGCCGCGTTCTGGGCGGATATGATCGAGGGAAATGCGGCAAGGCCCGCGGTGAGCCCGCCGAGGGCTTTGAGGAAACCACGGCGCTGATTCGATGGGATGTCTGACGGATTCATAGTCGGTTACAAAAAGAACAAATGACAGACGCTCTCTAGGTCCCGGACCTTTCATTGGCAACCCGCGAGTCGCATTGCTGCTTGAGAAAGGCTGGCTGCCCGGTTACCCCGTGCGCCCGTGCCGCTGCCGATCCCATCCCTGAACTACCCGGCCGCGCTGCCCGTCGTCGCCCATCGCGATGAAATCATCGCCGCGATCCGGATGCATCCGGTCGTGGTCATCGTCAGTGAGACCGGCTCGGGAAAGACCACCCAGCTCCCGAAAATGGTCGTCGAGGCACTCGGCGACGATTCACAGCGGATTGGTTGCACCCAGCCCCGGCGTCTCGCCGCCGCCAGCGTGGCCCGCCGCGTGGCGGAGGAGCTCAATGTCCCGCTTGGCGGTTTCGTGGGTTATCAGGTCCGGTTCGAGGAAAAGATGTCCCGCGACACCCGGATCAAATTCATGACCGACGGGATCCTGCTCGCCGAGACGCAGGGCGACCGCACTCTCCGCCAGTACGGCGCGCTCATCCTCGACGAGGCCCACGAGCGCTCGCTTAACATCGATTTCCTCCTCGGCTACCTCAAGGGCCTGCTCGAAAAGCGGCCCGACCTGAAACTGGTCATCTCCTCCGCCACCCTCGACGCCGGGGCCTTCGCGGACTTTTTCGGCGGAGCTCCGGTGATCGAGGCGCCCGGTCGGGCGTTTCCGGTCGAGGAATTCCACCTGACGCCCTACGACGACGAAGACCTCTCCGGTCATGTCGTCCGCGGCGTCGAATGGCTCAACGGCATCGACCCGCGCGGCGACGTCCTGGTCTTCCTTCCCGGTGAACGAGAGATCCGCGAGTGCGCCGATGCGCTCGATGGCCGCCGCTTTCAGAACACCGAGATCCTCCCGCTCTTCGCCCGCCTCGGCCTGGCCGAGCAGCAGCGGATCTTCAATCCCGGCAACCGCCGCCGCATCATCCTCGCGACGAATGTGGCCGAAACCTCACTCACGATTCCCGGCATCGTCTGCGTGATCGACTCTGGACTCGCCCGCATTTCCCGCTGGTCGCCCGGTCGCGGCGTGCAGCGTCTCCAGATCGAGCCCGTCAGTCAGGCCAGCGCCCGCCAGCGCAAGGGCCGTTGCGGTCGTGTTAGAGAGGGCGTCTGCCTCCGCTTGTATGAGGAAACCGAGCTCGCCGAGCGACCGGAGTTCAACGACCCGGAAATCCGCCGCAGCTCGCTCGCCGGAGTGATCCTGAGGATGAAATCGCTCGGACTGCCTGCCATTGAGGACTTTCCCTTCCTCGATCCGCCCGCACCGAAGGCGATATCCGAAGGCTATCGCACGCTTCGCGAGGTCGGTGCGCTGAACGAGGAGAAAGATCTAACAGAAGCGGGCCGGCAGATGGCGCGGCTTCCTGTGGACCCTCGTCTCGGACGGATGCTGCTGGAGTCGCGCGAGGAGAAATGCCTCGCCGAAATCCTGCCGATCGTCTCCGGCCTGGAGTCGAACGATCCGCGTGAACGCCCGCCGGAAAAAGCCCGCGAGGCCGACGCCGCGCAGGCACGATGGAAGGACGCCGACAGTGATTTCATTGGCCTGATCCGGATGTGGATCGACCTCAACCGCTTTCGCGAAGGCCGGAACTGGAAGCGCAACGCACTGCGCAAGTTCTGCAAAGAAACCTTCCTCAACTACCGCCGCGTCACTGAGTGGGCGAACGTGCATGACGAGCTCCGGGACCTCCTTTCCCGCGATCTGAAATGGGACGTGCCTACGTTGGAAAATGATGCCGGGAAAATCGCGGCTTACCCGAACATCCACCGCGCCCTGCTCGCCGGAGCGCCGCGTCAGTTCGGTCTCTGGGATCGCGAGTCAAAATCGTATCGCAGCGCCGCAGGTGGGTTCTTCGCCGTCTTTCCCGGCTCCGGCCTTTTTGGCGGAAAACGCTGGGAGTGGGTGATGGGCATGGAACTCGTCGAGACCTCCCGGCTCTGGGCGCGTCGCGTCGCCCGCATCGATCCGCAATGGGTCGAGCAGGTCGCCGCCCACCTTTGTCGCAGTCGATTCGGTGAAGCCGCTTGGGACGAGGAACAGGGTGCGGTGTATGGAAAGCAGACCGTCATCTGTGGAGGGTTGCACATCGTTGTTGGACGACGTGTCCACTACGGTCGCGTCGATCCGAAGGGAGCGCGTCAGATTTTCCTGCGCGAGGGGCTCATGCCCGGAAAGCTGCGTCGAAAATGCGAGTTCCTCGATCAACTCCATGGACTCCGCGAGGAGATCGGTGCGATCGAACAAAAACTCCGCCGGCCCGGTGGACTGTGGAGCGAGGAAGCAGTCGAGGCTTTCTTCGAAAAGATCATCCCGCCCGGCATCTCCACCGCCGCTGCGTTTTTCAAATGGCTGGAGTCGAATGAGGATCTACTGCGGCTATCTACGGCGGACGTCGTACTGGAGGATCTCGAGGACCTGAACCTCGATGACTTCCCCGACTCGATCACGATCGAGGAGCAGGACTTTGCTTGTTACTACCACGCCGCTCCCGGTGAGCGCGACGACGGCCTGACG
>JANOBS010000269.1:0-5311 GCA_031411755.1 Luteolibacter sp.
TGGCACGGATCTGGCCACGGTTTCCTACCCGGGTTATGACAATTTGTTGCTGAACTTCGACCCTTCCTCCACCGGCTTCGTCGCGGTCACCGCCAGCGCACAATCCTATCAGAGCGCCTCCGCCCTCACCAACACGATCACCGGCTTCACGGTGGATTCCGGCAGCAATCGCAAACTGGTGCTGACAGCCAGTTGGGAAAGCTCGAATCCGGGCATCAGCGCGACCTGGAACGGGACCCAGAATTTCACGGTGGCGGTGAGTTCCACGGGCACCAGAAACTCGGCGATCCTCTACCTCGACGACCCGACTCCCGGCACCGGCAACATCGTCGTGACCTTTCCCGTGACGCTCACCAACGGTTCACGCGTCGGGGCACTGAGCTTGGTGGGCGTGGCGCATGGTGTGGCAAGAACCTCGGCCGCCTCCGGCGTTTCCGGCAGCTTGACCACCCCGGTCAATGAGATCTTCGTGGCAGGCGTTTACACCTCCAACGGCACATCCACGATCACCGGCCCCTTCTCCAGCATCCTGTATACCGGGGATTCGGGCTCATGTGTCGGTAACGCCGGCTACCAGACTGCGCCAACGGCGGGCCCCGCCAATTACACTTGGACCATCAGTGCTCCTTCGGGCGACAGAAACGCTCTCGCCGCCTTCGTGCCGGCGGCTGCCGCCCCGGTGATCATCACGACCAGTCCGGCGGACAATGCGGCCGGTGTGCTCGTCGCTGCCAACCTCGTCGCAAACTTCAGCGAACCAGTCGTCGCCGGAACCGGCACGATCACACTCAAGAGAACTTCCAATAACAGCACGGTCGAGAGCTTCAACGTGGCTTCCTCGCCGAGACTCGTCTTCAGCGGACAGACCCTGACCATCAATCCGACCAACGACCTCGGTCCGGGAGTGGCTTACCATCTCCTGATCGACTCCACCGCGATCGTCGATACCTCCGGCGGCAATGCCTTCGCAGGCATTTCCAGCGCCAGCGCATGGAACCTCACCACCGCCGGCATCCCGGTTAACAGCTTCGTAAACTGGATTTCCGGCTTCGGGCTCGCTCCCGCCGACCAGGATCTCTATGACGATCCCGATGGCGACGGCATCGAAAACGGAGTGGAAAACTTCTTCGGCACCAACCCCGGAACCTTCACGCGGGGACTCACCGCCGGCATCAAGAACGGTAACAGCTTCACCTTCACCCACCCGAAGAATGCCAGTCCCGCCGCCGACCTCACCGCGACCTACCGCTGGTCCACCGATCTCGCCGCCTTTCACCTCGGCGGCGAGACAAGCGGCGGGACCACCGTGAACTTCACCACCCAGGCGAATACCCCCTCACCCGGCATCACCACCGTCACCGCCACCAGCACGGGAACGGCCACCAGTAAACTGTTGGTCCGCGTGAACGTGACCCAGCCCTGAATCGGTTTCCACCCGCACAGAAAGGATTTTGACAGTGAGAATCCCCGTGCTCACTGCTGTGCTACTCGCGCAACTGGCCGCGCTGCACGCCGCCGATGCGTTGAAGCCGAACGTCCTCTTCATCACCGCCGATGTCCTCGATTTGCAGCTCTCGTGTGATGACGACAAGCACATCCAGACTCCGCATCTCGACTCTCTGGCAGTTTGCGTGGGCGCTCAGCTCAGCCTCCCCTTACCCCTAGCGTGAGGACCTCGAAGTCGACACGCGCAGGCCCACCCCGGCCTCCGGGAATTTCCTTGCGGACGATCTTGGTGCCTAACAACTGCTCCAGCATCCGGAGTTCCAGGCCGATGGCGTGGGGGTATTTTTCGAAGACCGCGAGGAGTGGATGGTGGTATTCCTCGATCCGAAAGCCGCGCTCGGGGTCATACTTGCAGCGGCCGAAGCAGCCTTCCTTTTCGCGCAGCCCGGCGAGCAGCGTGGCCTTCTCGACGAGTGACTTCGCCTTGGTCAGCTTCGGTCGCCAGCGTTCCTGTTGATGCTGGAAATATTGGAACAGGAGACGGTCGGGCGCAGTCTCGCCGAAGAGGACCTTGACCGCGTCCAGCAGGTCGATCGTGAGGCTCACCCCGGCTTGCGGAAAAAGGGCATCGGCCTTTGATGCCAGCCGGTAAAAGATTTCCGGTCGCCCGACCTGGGTGCGGGGAACGCGGGTGCATTCGAGGTAGCCGAGCTTTTTCAGGTCCTCGCAGTGCTGCTTCACCGTCATGTAGGCCAGCTCCAGGCGGCGCGACAGCTCACTGATCGAGAGTCCGCCGGAAAGCTTCAGCTCCTCGATGACGGCCACCCACTGGGGTTTGACGAGGTCGCGGAAGCCGGGCAGGAACATTGCCGTCAGCATCGTGGAGATCCTCGGGCGGATGCAATCGGAAATGCGGAACAGGCCAAGGCTACCTCATTTTTGATTTTCCAACCACGAATGGACACGAATGGACACGAATCAGATCAAATAGTGCCTGCCGATTCCTTTGCTTTGAGTCTTTCCGATTGGGAGTTCTGCCCGATCCCATTTCATTCGCGTGAATTGGCGTCCATTCGTGGTTCGCTTTCTCAAAATGAAGTAGCCCTGCGGCACAGGCCTGCTGGATCGAATCTTAAGTGCTCGACAGGGATTCTTCGGGAAATAGCCTAAAAGTCGTGAAATCCGTTGTGTGCATCATGTCCAAAACCCTTCTCAACCTCCTCTGTTCCATGGCGATCTTTTCAAGCTGCGGCGTGGCCACTGCCGAGGAGGAACCGCAATGGCTGACCTATCCCGGTGGCGATGGCCCGGGAAAGGGCAAGCGCATCGTCCTCATCGCAGCGGATCAGGAATATCGCAGCGAGCAGTCGATGCCGATGATGGCGAAAATTCTCAGCAAGCATCATGGTTTCGACTGCACGGTGCTGTTTGCCGTGAATGAAAAAGGCGAGGTGGATCCCACGATGCCGGTTTATCCGGAAAAGGGTCAGACTTTGAAGGAGCATCACATTCCGGGACTGGAGCAACTGGCGACCGCCGACATGGTCATTTTCTTTCCCCGCCTGCTGACACTGCCGATGGCGGAGCGTGAGTTGATCGTGAAATACATCGACTCCGGAAAGCCGTTCATGTCGATCCGGACCGGCAACCATGGATTCCAAGGTCCCCTGCCCTACAAGATCAATGACAAGCAAATGGACTGGGGTCGCGATGTCCTGGGCGGAACCTTTCTGGAGCATCACGGTCGATGGCATGCGGACTCGACGCGAGGCAGCATCGCGCCGGAGCAGAAGGATCACCCGATCGTCATTGGCGTGACGGATATCTGGGGAAACTCGGACGTTTACCGGACTTATAAGAAGGGCACGAGCCTGCCAGCGGACTGCACGGCGCTGGTCTGGGGACAGCCGCTGATGGGCCGACAGCATGACGATGCGCCGAATCCCAAGCTGGAGCCCCTGCCGGTCGCCTGGTTCAAGAACTGGCAGACGAGCGGAGGCAAGAGCGCCCGGGTTTTCCACTGCACGATGGGCAGCGGCACAGATCTACTGAATGCCGGACTTCGACGGCTGATCATCAATGCCGCGTATTGGGGCATGGGCATGGAGTCCGACATCAAGCCAGATCGCAGCGTGGAAATCGTCGGCACCTACGAGCCTCTTGAAAGCGGCTTCAACTACAAGGAACTCGGTGTCGTGCCGAAGCCGGTCTCGGCTTACAAGTGAGCGGACGGGATGTTGGGTTGATTAAACTTTGGGCTCTCTGGGAGCTGGAAGCTCCAGAGACGGACTGGAGCAGGATGCTCCAGCCACGGCGATCAATCGAGCTTGCTGACCTCGACGTGAACCTGAAGCTGGCAATTGCTGCTGCCACGGTAGTTGCCCTTGATCGGAGCGACGTCGTCGTAGTCTCGGCCGACGGCGATTTTCGCGTAGCGGGCATCGGCAAGAGTGCCGTTGGTGGGATCGAAGCCGATCCAGCCTGAGCCGGGCAAATAAACCTCGCACCAGGCATGCGAGGCCTGGGCTCCGACCAGGGTGCCGCGCGGGCCGTTGTAGAGGTAGCCGGAGGCATAGCGGGCCGGAATGCCGACGGCGCGGCAAAGGCCGATCATGACATGCGTGTAGTCCTGGCAAACGCCACGACGGAGCGCAAAGGCCTCTTCGAGGTGCGTGCTGGAATTCGTGCTGCCGGCCTCGTAAGTGAATGTCTCCTGGATCCAGTGCATGATGGACAGCGACTGATCGAAAATGGTGGGGCGCTCACGGGTGAGGTCGATTGCCTGCCGCCAGATATCCACATGTTTCGAGACGAGATGGCTTTCCTGGAGAAAGGGCCAGATGCGCTCGCGAACCGAGGAATCGCGATAGTCATCGAAGGTCGCGGCCTTCGACTCGGCGGAAACATCGAGCGGCAGATTCCGGACTCGGATGTGGCTTTCCACCTCCAGTCGGGTGTGTGGCTGGACGAGTTCGAAGTGGTGCGTGATGTTCTGGAAAAGATCGGTGAAGCGCCGCAGACGGGTGGCGGGCAACACTTTCACGAGGGCCCCGAGCGTTTGCTGGAAAGGAAACGTGCGCGGTTCGAGATGAAGTGTGTTGAGGCTGTCGGTGACGGGTCCACCGTAGGTGAAGACGGTGCGGTGTACCACCGACAGCTTCATGCCGCAGGAAAGTGAATCCGGCACGGGCGAGGCCACCACCTCGGGCTCTTCTGGGGAAGAGTTCACTGCTGTTGCTGCTCCTGCTCCAACTGCCACGCGAGGGCGGCGGAGATCGGGGTGAACGTTTCCGTTGGGCGGGATTGCACTCGCTCCGGCATCAGCACGTAGGTCTCGAAAATTTCGGAGCCGATCTTGTTGAAGCGGCCCTGGAGCGTGTCCAGGAAGGTGTGGAGGCCCATTTCAAAGGCGTCGCCTGCGGAGCCGTAGCTGAGTTCGGAATACAGCCGACCTGCCTCGCGCTCCGCCTCACAGGAAAAGGTGCCGCGCGGGGTGCCGGAGATGCGGTGGAGGCTCTGATCGACCCGGTTCATGCAGAAACGGACGGAGCGAGGAAAGTCGCGGGAGAAGACTAGGAACTTCACCACGTTTTCCGGCGTGATCTCGCCCTGATACTCGGCGCGGAAGGCCCCCATCGCGCCACAGGAACGAAGGATGGCACTCCAGTGAAGCACGCCCGGCGCACCGGTCTCGCCGCCATCAGCGCCGGCGGGCAGGTAGTTCGCGATGTCGAGGAAACGCGTGGTCTTGTCGGCGCGTTCGAGATAGCGGCCGAGGTCCATGAACTCCCACGCTTCATTGCGAGTGGTCGTCGAGGAAGCGATGCCATGAAACGTGAGCGCGGCCCGACGGATCGAGGCGTAG
>JANOBS010000270.1:0-16288 GCA_031411755.1 Luteolibacter sp.
CGCCGGGGGCAATAACGAATGCCGTCACCAGAAGCTCCATCAGTCCGGGAAGAATTGGAACCCGGCGCAAGGGATCGAGACCGATCCGCGTAAGGAGGAGGCTATTTACCAATCAGACCACCAACTCCGTCATGATCCGAATCCTCCTCTGCTTCCTCGGACTTTCCTCGCTGGTTCTCTCCGCCGAGCCACCAGCCGCCGTCACCCGCAGCCAGTGGCAGGGTTGTGAGCAGGAGAGCTTCGTGCTGGAAGGTCGGAACTGCCGGGTGGTGAAGCCTGTCACGCCTGCGCCGGGCAAACCCTGGATCTGGCGGCCGGAGTTTTTCGAGGCCTTCAATCAGGCGGACCGTGCGCTGCTCAGCGAGGGCTTTCATCTCTGCTACATCGACCTGAAGAACAGCTTCGGCTGCCCTTCCTCGCTCGACCTGATGGATCGCTTTTATGATCACGTCACGACGACTTACGGCGTGTCGAAGAAGACCAGTCTTTTCGGGTTCAGCCGTGGCGGACTCTACTCGATGAACTGGGCGAACCGTCATCCGGATCGCGTGGCCATCATTTACCTCGATGCCGCCGTCTGCGATTTCAAGAGCTGGCCGAGAGGAAAGGGGAAGGGCAAGGGCTCGCCCGGTGACTGGAAGAAGCTGATGGCGGATTACGGTTTCAAGACCGAGCAGGAAGCCCTCGACTACAAGCTGAACCCTGTGGACAACCTGAAGGTAATCGCTGCAGCGAAGATTCCGATTTTTGGCGTCTGCGGTGATTCCGACGGCACGGTGCCGTATCTTGAAAACTCGGCGATTCTGATGCAGCGCTATACCGCGCTTGGTGGTAAGATGGAAGTGATCCTCAAACCCGGAGTCGACCACCATCCACACAGCCTTCAGGACCCGGCACCGATTGTGAAGGCGGTGAAGGCGGCGAATGTTCCCGGCGCGCAGCCTTGAGGGAGGAAGGCTTGGGCCTTGGAAAGGGCCGCCACGGTTGCGTCACTTGAGTTTCTTGGCGGATTTGGGAGACGGCAGGTAGTTCTCGCTGCTGACAATTTTCCGACCGGTTTTCTGTTCCAGGGACTCGCGGGCATTTTTTGCGATGTTGCCACCGGTCTTCGCGGCCACCTTGTTTTCCTTCATGCCGGTGGCTTCCACGCTCTCGGCGATCTGTCGCGTGGAAAGCTCGGCCAGTGCGGTGAAGATCAGCTCCGCCTCGCTCATGTGATCGCGCAGGTTCTGGGTCTTCAGGCCCTTGAGGTTCTTGTGCTCTTTCACGTTCACCTCGGCCCACTCCTGATGGATGATGTTGGTGAGGATGGCATATTCCTCGCCTTGCTTGATGTCATGTCCGGCCCAGTAGTCGGTAAGTTTGTTGCGCGTTTCCTGGCCGGTCATCCGCTGCTCGATCCACTTCTTGCTACGGCCCTGCTTCTGCCAGGTCTCGCGGGCACGATCGAGGGATCGCGAGGGATCAGCCATTTCCTGCATCCGCTCATAGCCAACCTTGGCCAGCCAGAGTTTGATGGGCTCTGCTTTCGGGCTCGGTACGCTTTGGACGAGACGCAGAAGGGTCTCGGCGTTTGCTACATCGGTAGGACGTTGCTTGCCGTCGGTGGCGGTCATTTTCAACTGGTGACAATCTGTCACCAGTTGGCTGCCTTCTTTGGCCAGCCGTTCCTTAAGCTTGTTCCAGTATTTTCGGGCCGTCTGGAAATCCGGCTGCTGGGTGAGCACCTGGATGATGTCGACGACGGAAAACCACCAGATTTCCGCCTTCTCATCATAGACCCGGCGGATTTCGTGACCTTCAAAAACGGCGAGCTGCTTGTTCATGACCTGAAACGGTTGGTGGATGGGAAGACACCGCCGCCGAATCCAGGTGGCTGCGACATGTTCAAAAGAACGCTATCCGTTTGGCGCCTTGGGTCAATCGGGAACTGCCGTAGATTCGGTCGGATTCAGAATTCCCCGAACAGATCCATCTGCGGCGGATTGGCCGAGGGCAGGTCGGGAGACTGGCGGGTGTTCTTCGCCTTCGGGCCTTGGGCGCGGGCCTCGGGTTTGGTCGAGTTCAGTTCGAGATGCGAAAGGATGGTTTTCGCGCGTTCGAGAACGGATTTCGGAAGTCCGGCGAGGCGGGCGACCTGGATGCCGTAGCTCTTGTCGGCGGCTCCGGGGAGGATCTTGCGGAGGAAGATGATTTCCTCGTTCCACTCTCGAACCGCCACGTTGAAATTCGCGACGCCGTTGCGCGTGGCCTGGAGGTCTGTGAGCTCGTGGTAGTGGGTGGCGAAGAGCGTGCGGCAACGCGTCTCGTCGTGCAGGTGCTCGGCCACGGCCCAGGCGATCGAGAGGCCGTCGAAGGTGGCGGTGCCGCGACCGATTTCATCCAGGATGACCAGCGAGCGCTCGGTGGCGTGGTTGAGGATGAGAGCGGTCTCGTTCATCTCAACCATGAAAGTGGACTGGCCGCGCGAGAGGTCGTCGGAAGCGCCGACGCGACAGAAGACGCGGTCCACCAGGCCGATGATCGCGCTTTCGGCAGGCACGTAGGCTCCGATCTGGGCCATGACGGTGATCAGCGCGACCTGGCGGAGGTAGGTCGATTTACCCGCCATGTTCGGACCTGTTAGAATCTGGAGACGTGAGGTCTCCGGGTCCATGGTGGTGTCGTTCGGGACGAATTTCTCGCCGGTGAGAGTGCGGTCGAGCACCGGGTGGCGGCCGTTGACGATGTCCAGGCGGCTGGAGTTTTCCAACTGCGGGCGGCAGTGGCGATGGAGTTGGGCGCTCTCCGCGAGGACGCAGAGCACATCGATCTCGGCGATGGCGGCGGCGGTCCGCTGGAGGGCGTCGAGGTGAGTGACGACCTGCTTGCGGAGATCGAGGAAAAGTTCGGTCTCGAGTTGCTTCGAGCGTTCCTCGGAGCCAAGGACCTTGTGCTCCATTTCCTTGAGCGCCGGGGTGATGTAGCGCTCGCAGTTCGCCATCGTCTGCTTGCGGGTGTAGTCGTCCGGGACCTTGGCGAGCTTCGAGGAGGTGATCTCGATGAAGTAGCCGAAGACGTTGTTGAACTTGATCTTCAGCGAGTCGATGCCGGTCCGCTGGCGTTCGGATTCCTGAAGCTTGGCGATCCAGCCTTTGCCATCGCGCGAGGCGGCGCGGAGTTCATCGAGCTCCGCAGACCAGCCGTCGCGGATCATGCCGCCGTCCCGCAGGTTGGCGGGTGGTTCGTCGGCGAGGGCTCGGGAAAGGAGGGTGGTGACTTCGGTGAAGTCGTGGAGGACGAAGTGATCGGTGATCGGTGATCCGTGAGCGGTGGGAAGACTGGCGAGGTCCTGTTTCAGCGCGGGGATGTGGCCGAGGGAAACGGCGAGGGCCTGGAGGTCGCGGGCGTTTCCGGAGCCCTGGGCAAGTCGGCCGGTGGTGCGTTCGATGTCGCGGATGCCCTTCATCGACTCCCGGCATTTCGAAAGGATGAACGGCTCCCGCAGGAAGGAGGCGATGATTTCCTGGCGGGCGTTGAGGATTTCCAGATCGCGCAGCGGGTGGAGGATCCAGTCGCGCAGCAGCCGCGCGCCCATCGGGGTGGCGGTGTTGTCGAGCGCGCCGAGGAGGGTGTGGGGCTTGCCGGAGCGGGACTCGACGAGGTCGAGGTTGCGCTGCGAGGCGGCGTCGATCAGCACGTGGCTGGCGGACTCGCGGACCCGCAGGGAGCGGAGGTGGTCGCAGTTCCGACGCAGCTGGTGGACGAGGTAGTGCAGCACTGCGCCCGCCGCACCGGTGGCGGCGTGGAGGCCGGCGCAGCCGAAGCCATCGAGCGAGTGGACATTGAAATGATCGCGCAGCAACTGGCCGGCATGGTCGGGCAGGAAGGCGTAGCCGTCGTAGGGCAGCGAATTGAGGAAGATCGGGAAATCGCCGCTCTGGTGATCGGGGATCAGAAGCTCGGAGGGCGAGATGCGACCGATCTCGTCGGCGAGCTGCGCGGGATCGTCGAACTCGGCGACGGTGAACTCGCCGGTGGTGTGGTCGGCGCAGGCGAGCCCGAGCTTCTTCCCCTGCTTGAAGACGGCGGCGAGGTAGTTCGGCCGCTGGTCGTCGAGCAGGTTCATGTCGTCGATCGACCCGGCGGTGAGGATGCGGGTGATCTCGCGCTCGACGAGTTTTCCGGGTTTCGGATCCGAGGTCTGCTCCGCGATGGCGACGCGCTTTCCGGCCTTCAGCAGTCGGGCGAGGTAGCCTTCCGCGGCGTGGAAGGGGACGCCGCACATCGGGGTGGTGTGGCGTTTCGTCAGGGCGACATTCAGGATCGGCGCGGCGACCTGGGCGTCCTCGAAGAACATCTCATAGAAGTCGCCGAGTCGGTACATCAGAATGACGTCGGCGGGCAGTGACCGGCGCATGGCCAAATACTGGGCCATCATCGGGGTGAGTGCATCGCCGGACATGCCGCAAGAGTCCAGAGCCACGCTCGAAGTGGCAAGTGGGAAGATCCTGCGATTTCCTGTTGGAAAGAGGTCGGTTTTGGGCTCGTATTCCGTGCGTATGAAATTCCATATTTTCACCTGCGCCCTGGTGGCGACCCTGTGCCTGTCCCAGCCCCTCGTTGGTCAGGAAAAAGACAAGAAGGAAACGCCGCTTGGCAAGGAGATGGAGGCGATGAACGACGCCTACAAGGCCATCAAGAAGGAGACTGATCCGGCCAAGGGCGCGACACTCGCCCGCACCGCCCAGGACTCCCTCATCAAGAGCCTGGCGGAGGTGCCCGCGCTGGTGGCCAAGGGACCGGAGGCCGACAAGGTCAAGTCCGTGGCGAACTACCGCACGATGATCGGCAAGGCCTTCGTCACCTTCAGCGAAATCGAGGAAGCCTTCATTGCGAAAGATCTGGAAAAGGTCAAAACGCTCGTTGAAGGGCTCCGTGAGCTGAAAAAGCAAGGCCACGACAAATACATGGAAGACGAGGGGTGATTCACTTCGCCTTCGGTAATTGATCTCAAAAAAGGCCCGTGCGAATTGCTCGCGCGGGCCTTTTGTTTGTGAATATCAACTGGGAGGATCAGTCCTCGACCTTGACTGTGGAGCCCACCCTGACCTTCGAATAAACGATCGGCATCACCGCGCTGGGGCCGCGGATGCAGGCGTGGGAGGCAGGGTAGCGCTTCACGGGACCGATGTGGTGGCCGACGCCGTCGCCCGTGAGCCGCATCCAGTAGCGCATGCCGGCTCCTTCGAAGCGGCCACCTTCCGGAATCGCGTCGGTGGCGGTGTCTGCGTCGCTGTTGACGCATTCTCCGGCGGCATCGTAAATGCGGCCATACTTGTTCGATTTCTTGTCGACGATCTTCTCCTTGATGTCGAATTCCCCCTTTGGCGTGGGTCGGCTGGCGGTGCCGGAGCAGATCGGGTAGTCGATCACCACTTCGTCGCCGTTCATCAGGAGACCGCGCTGCTTGCTGAGGGAAATGACGATGTGGGAATTCGAAGCGTCCGTCTTGGCGAGCAATTCGTCATTCTTCCAGACACTGGAGGTCTTGGGGTAGGTCTTTTCGGCCTTGAAATGGTCATAAGTTCCCGGCGGGAACGGATTCACATCCTTGGAGGCGGCGGTCGCGCCGGGTTTCGTCTGATCGGCGCAGCTGGCGAGAAACACGACTGCCAGGGCTGCGGCGGCGGACGTGAGGAATTTGGCTGGATTCATGGGACAGGGACTGGGGAGGCAGACTTAGGACATTTTTTCGATTCTGGCAATGGCGGTATACATACCCGTTCCGAGGGTTTCGCTTGAAAGCTGCGAGGCGAAAGTATCGCCTGACCCTTGAGACAATATTTTCGCCATGAAGTTTCCGTTGATCGCCTCATTTGGTTTAATGTGCATTCCCGTTTCCGGGGCTGAAAGAAAGCCGAATATTGTCATCCTTTATGGTGACGATGTGGGCTACGGCGACGTGGGCTATAACGGTGCCAGTGGCGTGACGACTCCGAACATCGATCGCCTCGCAGGCCAGAGCTTGAAATTCACCAGTGCCTACTGCGCCTCCTCGACCTGCACGCCCTCACGCTTTTCCCTGCTGACAGGCACCTATCCCTTCCGCCAGACAGGCACCGGAGTGCTGCCCGGTGATGCGGCCCTGATCATCAAGCCGGGCACCACGACCCTCCCTTCAATCCTGAAACAGGCTGGTTATGTGACTGGAGTGGTCGGGAAATGGCACCTCGGCCTCGGCGACGGCAGCATCGACTGGAACGGCACGATCAAGCCCAGCCCGAATGAAATCGGCTTCGACGAATCCTTCATCATGGCCGCCACCGGAGACCGTGTCCCGACGGTCTTCATCCGCGATCACAAGGTCGTGAACCTCGATCCCGCGGATCCGATCGAAGTCAGTTACAAGCAGCAGTTTCCCGGCGAGCCGGATGGAAAGGCAGACCGTGCCACGTTGAAAATGGACTGGTCCCAGGGCCACAACATGGCGGTCGTCAACGGGATCGGTCGCATCGGTTACATGAAGGGCGGCACCAAGGCGCGTTGGAACGACGAAACGATGGCGGCCGATTTCACCAAGGAGGCCGTCGGCTTCATCGAGCGGCACAAGGAAAAGCCGTTCTTCCTCTACTTCGCCACCCACGACATCCACGTCCCGCGCGTGCCGAATCCAATGTTCCAAGGCAAGAGCACCATGGGGCCACGCGGTGACTCGATGGTGCAGTTCGATTGGCAGGTCGGTCAGGTCATGGAAACCCTCGACCGCCTCGGGCTTTCCGAAAACACCATCGTGATCCTCAGCAGCGACAACGGCCCGGTGCTCGACGACGGCTACAAGGATCAGGCCGTCGAGAAGCTGGGCGATCACAAGCCCGCCGGTCCTTATCGCGGCGGAAAATACTCGCTCTTCGAAGGCGGCACCCGCGTCGCCACGCTGCTGCGTTGGAACGGACGGGTGAAGCCGGGCACCAGCGATGCGATGATCAGCCAGGTCGACTTCCCTGCTTCGTTTGCCGCCCTGGCCGGAGTGAAGCTCGGCGATAAGGACGCGCCGGACAGCTTCAACGTCCTGCCTGCCATGCTCGGCGAATCAAAGACTGGCCGCACCCAGCTCATCGAACACAGCCAGATGGGTGGCGGGAGGCTGGCCATCCGCGAGGGGGATTGGAAATTCATCGAAGCCGGTAAGGGCGGAGGGAAAGCCGCAAAGGCCTCTCTTTTCAATCTCACCAAGGACGTGGCGGAAACCACCGATGTGACCGCGGCCAATCCGGAAGTCGTCGCCCGCCTTTCCAAGGAACTTGAAGCCGTCCGCAGTGCTGAGAAAACGAGACCCTGAGTTTTCTCCGCCTTGGAGATGATGGGACTTACAGGACGTCTACGTCACATAGGTCCCATCACTGGATCATCCTCTCAAATCACATTCCGCTCCTTGAGGAACGGGATCAGTTCATCGACTCCGAAATCGGCGAGCACCTCGCCGTCCCAGTCCATTGTCGGGGCCTTGGTCTGGCCGGACAGGGCGACCATTTCCTTCATCGCCTCCGGATTTCCCGAAACAACCTGAGCGTTGTAGGGGATCTTCTTCTTTTCGAGGTAATCGACAACCTCGTCGCACCAGGGGCAGCCGGGCTTGATGTAGAGCGTGGGAACGGACATGCAGGGAGTATCGGTGATCAGAGGCGGGACGCCAATGGGGAAATGGAGACGGGCTGAGGTTGACGAGTAATACTTGGGATGGTAATACCAAACCATGAAAGTCACGGTCAAAGGTCAGGTCACCATCCCGATCGCATTGCGCGAGCGCTTCGGGTTGGAGCCGGGAACGGAAGTGGAGTTTGTGGCGACGGAAGGGGTGCTCCAGATGAAGCCGCGAAAGCGCCGATCAAAGTCTGCCACGCTTTTCGATCAATGGCTGATCAAGGCGGCGGGCTCGGCAAAACCCGGATTTACGACAGATGAAATCATGGCGAACACCCGGGGAGAGGACTGACCATGGTTCTTGTGGATACAAATGTGCTGCTGGACATCGCCACGCGGGACGCGAAGTGGTTCGACTGGTCGAAGGCTCAGCTCGTGCCCTTGATCAACGCCCGTGAGGCATCCATAAATCCGGTAATTTACGCCGAACTTGCTCCGCTTTACCGCAATGCCCGTGAGTTGGATTTGAATCTGATTCCGCCCGGGGATTTCCGGAGACTACAGTTGCCTTATTCCGCAGGATTTCCAGCCTCGCGCGCGTTTCAAGCCTATCGCAAGGCGGGAGGTCAGCGCACTTCTCCGTTACCGGACTTTTTCATCGGGGCGCATGCCGAAGCCGAGGGGTTGGTGCTTTTGACACGCGATCCCTCCCGCTATCGAACCTACTTCCCGAAGGTGAAGCTCATTTGTCCGTGAGACTCACACAAACCTCACCGCGTGCTTCTTCGACAGCTTGAGCACATCCCCAGCAGCCGGGGAAATGGCGGCGGTTGGGTCGGTGAGCTTTTCGCCGTTGAGCTGGACGGAGCCGGTGGTGATGAACTGCTTGCGCAGCTCGCCGTTGGACTTTTCCAGATCGAAGGCGGCCTTGAAGGAGTGGGCTGTTAGAGAGAGCACCGTGAGTTCGGAAGGCAGACTGGAAAGCTGGAGCTCGGGCAGCTCGGCTGAGGCGAGGTCCTTCTTCGAGAAACGCGTGTCCCAGTCGGCGCGTGCAGCGATCCCGGCTTCGGCTCCGTGGTAGCGGCCGGTGAGTTTCTCGGCGAGCGACTTCTTCGCCTCCATCGGGTGGCCGTCGGGATCGCGGGTCTCGCCTAACAGAAGCGTGTAGTAGAGATCCATCGTGTCATCCGAAACGCTCATCAGCTTGCCGAACATCTCCTGCGCCGGATCGCTGACGCCGACGTAGTTGCCGTAGGACTTCGACATCTTCTTCACGCCATCCAGTCCGACAAGCAGCGGCATGAGCATGACGACCTGCTGCGGCTGGCCTTCCTCTTTCTGGAGATCGCGGCCGACGAGGATGTTGAACAGCTGGTCGGTGCCACCGATCTCGACGTCGGAGCGGACCTCGACGGAGTCCCAGCCCTGCATGATCGGGTACTGAAGCTCGTGAAGGCGGACTTCCTGGGCGGAGTCGATGCGGTTGCGAAAATCCTCGCGCTGCAACATCTGCTGAAGGGTCACGCGGCCGTTGAGTTTGAGGACCTCCTCATAGGTCATCTTGCGGAACCAATCGCCGTTGTAGACGACCTCGGTGAGCGACTTGTCGAGGATCTTGAAGGCCTGCGTGGTGTAGGTCTCGGCATTGAAAAGCACCTCGTCACGCGTCAGCGGCGGACGGGTGGCGGAGCGGCCGGTGGGGTCGCCGATGGTAGCGGTGAAGTCTCCGATGATGAGCACCGCCTGGTGGCCGAGAAGCTGGAACTGGCGGAGCTTTTCAAGCGCGACCGTGTGCCCGAAGTGGATGTCCGGCGCGGTGGGATCGACCCCGAGCTTCACACGCAGCGGTCTGCCGAGGCGGAGTTTTTCGAGGAGTTCCTTTTCCGAGAGGACCTTGGCGGTGCCGGTGGTGAGGAGCTTGAGTTGTTCTTCGGGCGTCACGGCGGCGGGTTTAGAGGGAAATTCCGAATTCCGAAACCTGAAAGTCGGGTTTCGTGCTCAATTCGCCTTTCCCCCGATCTGGAGGATGCGCTCGACCTCCTGGATGGCCTGCGGATTGTCGGTGATCATGTGGCTGGACGGGACGACCTTTTCACTCTCGACGCCTTCCAGATGTGCTGACCAATAAGGAACAACGCCATCACTGCTCTTTGCGAGGTTGCCATGGCCCAGCTCTCCGATGATCGAGTTGATGCGGATGTGTTTCGGGAATCGGAGCTCCTGAAGGGCACGGATTGAAGGATCGTTCGGAGTGAGGGTATCGATCGCGGTCGGAAGTCGGTTTGGATTCTGCATCAGAACGGCACCCGTGTTCCGCAGGGTGATATCGATGAGATCCACGGTGAGCCGCTTGGGCAGCTTGATCAGGTTCGAGAGCCACGTGAAGATGTAACGCTCCGCCATTGGGCTGCCGCGATGGGGCACGGCCAGGAGGATGACCCGGTTCGGGTAATCGACGGGCTTGTAGAGCAGTCCGTTCTGGATGAGCTGACGTCCGCGCGCATCGAGCTTGAGTTGTTCGTAGGGGACCTTGAAGTAGGCATTGTAGAAGGACTGTTTCGGATCGCAGATAGAAGAACGGGTCACCAGGCCGCCCATCGAGTGGGCGACGATGACGGTCCTATCGATGTTCCCATGATCGCCGTTGGTTTTGGCGTAAAGTTTCGCTTGGCCCATGAAGGCCCTGAATGAGGCGGAGGTGACGATCCACGGATTGCCGGTCGGGTAGTTGAAGTACCAGACCTGATACTTTTTCCGGAACCACTCCTGACCAGCAAGCTCGTTGACCATTTGCTTGAAGGTGGCCGGGCTGGAGTTCACGCCATGGACGAAGACCACGGGGATGCGCTCGGGGTCGTAAGGCTGGCCGAAGTAGAGGCCGGTCTCTTCCTGGAAACGCTCCGGCAGCAGCACGTTCTGCACGGTCAGGTCATCGAGCAGGCACATTTTCCAGTAGAAGGCATGACCGGCAGACCAGTCTGCAGCGAGCTTCACGCTGCGTCCGCCCAACGTGGTTTCCGATTTCTGAAGCGGCGCGGTGAACTGCCATGACGGCATCGCCCCACGATCAAACCGCAGCAGAGCGGTGACATTGAACGGCTGGCCTGTCGGAGGCGCGAACAGATCGCGCTTTTCGCCACCCTCTTTCGACTGGTCGCACCAACCGACGATCGGAAGGCCGAGTCCCGGAGTCACCTTGCGCTGCCCCAAAGAGTCGGTGTCCACCGTGTGGGCGGGAAACATCACCTGGATCGCATCAAGGCGGGCGTCCTTCGGCTCACGCGGAGCCAGCCGGGTGCCCGTCGCGGCGGCGGCTTCCGTCCATTGGCGCTGTGGGCATCGGAGTTGGTCGAAGAGCTTGCCGACCGCGAGGTTGTAACGCTCCTGGGCAGCGGGCCACTCCGAATGACGGCCTGAATTTTCCAGGATGTTCCAGGCCGCATGAGCCTCCGCGATCAACTGCGCGGCTGGTTGGCGGGAGCTGCGGGGAATGCTCGTGCATTGGGGCGGGGTGGGCGCGCCGCACTGGGTGAGCATCACCGCGGCGATGGCAATGGCGAAAAATCGGGTCATGGCTTCAGCGGCTGGATGATGGGGGAAATGTCCACCCTGCCAAGTTCGGATTGGTCGCTGTCCCGCCTCGACATCATGGCTGGAAGATCATGGAATCCGCTCATGTCGGAAGATCCCTCTCCCTACGCCACGCCTGTCCAGATGGCCAGCGCCCCCCCGATGCCGCCCGCCACCGTGCCGGGCCAGATCAAGGTGCTGGGCGTCATCCATCTCGTCTTTGCAGGTCTTGGACTGGTGACCATTCTCTTCGGTCTCGTATCGGAAAAATTCAGCGAGTCGGTGCTGACGATGCAGGAAAAGGCCGGGGGGATCCAGGCCACCCAGGCGCAGATCTCACGCGCCATCGTGGAAGCATCCAGGCCCATCACCTGGTTTGGCTACGCCTCCGCCCTGATTCTTGGAGTGATGTTGCTCCTCGCGGGCCTCGCGCTTCTCAAACGCAAGCAAGTCGGCCTCTCATGGTCGAACCGCTACGCGTGGACCTCCATCAGCCTCAAGGCGATCAACCTCATCCTCTTCGCCACGGTATTAATGCCGAAGATCGGCGGACTTTTCGCCAGCTTCGAAAGCGGTGGCAAGGAGATGCAAATGGCTGGCTCGATCATGCGGATGACCACCATCGCCAGCGGCATCGCCAGCCCCGTGATTGCCTGCATCTACCCCGTGCTCGTCCTGATCCTCCTGAACCGCGAGTCGGTGAGGAAATCCCTGATCTGATTTCAACCCCGATTTTTCGCTTTCCCAATCGGGAATCCTCGCGTAAGTGTCGCGCCCGCCGATAAAATGGTGGTCGTAGTTCAATGGTAGAGCCCCAGATTGTGATTCTGGTTGTTGCGGGTTCGAGTCCCGTCGATCACCCCATTTTTCCCATCGGGGAGCACGGAGCTCCCGGGGGGGCAGAATGGAAATCTCGACCGAGTGACCATGCAGCCCTTAGAAAGCCGGATCGGCTATAAATTCCGCAATTCGTTCCTCCTCGCCGAAGCGCTCACCCATCCGAGCCTGGCCTATGAGTCGAAACAGCCGCACTTCGACAACCAGCGGCTCGAATTTCTTGGCGACGCCGTCCTGCAGCTCATCCTGACCGAGGAACTCTACCGGATGTTCCCGGACTTTCCCGAGGGACGCCTGACGAAGCTCCGCTCCCGCATCGTTTCCCGCCGGGCGCTCGCCCGCTTCGCCATGCTGATTCATCTCGGCGATTATGTGCTGTTAGGAAAAGGCGAGGAAACCACCGGTGGCCGTCGCCGTCTTTCCACCCTCGCCGATGCGTTCGAGGCGCTGCTTGGGGCCGTGTATCTCGACACTGGCATGGCCCCTGCGCGCGAACTCACGCTGCGCCTCTTGCAATCGGAAATCGGTGGCCTCGCCGCCAGCCCAGAGGAGCGGAATCCGAAGGGCGAACTCCAGGAATGTCTTCAGGCACTCTGCCCCCAGGCTCCCACCTACCGGGTGATCAGCGAAAGCGGTCCCGACCACCGCCGCGTTTTCCAGACCGAAGTTTCCTGGCAAGGCATCATCCTCGCCACCGGCAAGGGCAAGAGTAAGAAGGAGGCGGAAGCCCGCTCCGCCGCAGAAGCCCTCCGCGCCCGGCTGTGGGAAAAGATGGAGTGGCAGAAGAGCTGAGCCGACTCACCGTGTTTCTCAGTAGCGCCGCAGAATGAACCATACCAGGCCCAGGGCTCCGAAAAGCGAGAGCGGCTGGAAATAGGCCTGCAGAGGAGCGGGAAGGATCCTTGTCGGCAGGAGCCATGCACCTGAACAGACGGCGATCACGATTATCAGCACCAACAAAAGGGTGAGCACTGGGACCAACCCACCTCCCCCCGCCAGCGCCGCTTTGAATCCGGTCCGGGGATCTTCCGTAAGTCCGCGCGGTTTTTCTTTGTCGTAGGTGCCATCCAGCACGAAGTCCGCGATGTCGTCCCAATGGCCCTCTTCAAGGGCTGCACCGTGCCCGCCCTTTGCGAAGCGGACCTGGTGGCCGACGTTGCCGTTCCCATCATCCAGATCGTCAAAGCCATCGTGTCCCGCCGAACCGAGATCGAACCCCAGTCGGCCAAGGGCTTTCGGGAAAATCGCAACCACCGCGTCTGCGGAAGCGACGTAATTGAGCACGCGTCCGATCCGTCCGTCCGCAATCATCCTCTGCCAAGGATAGGTGCATTCGACGACGCAGCCCGCGAGCACGACGTTTTCGAAGCGGATGAAGGGAAAATCCCTCAGGCCCCTGGCCAGAAGATAGGTGCCGTTGCTGTGGCCGACGTAGTGGAAGCGATCCGCCTTGGGGAAACGCATCAGGTTCTCGAGATATTGCTCCACCAGCCAGGTGGTCTTCGCCCGGCGGGTCACGGGATTGAGAAACGAGATCATCGGGAAATAACCGTAAGTAGAGGTTTCCGCAGAGAATTTTCTATCTGGATTGTCCTTTGCGACGCGTTCCTTCGCTCGCTGGGCGATGCGAGTCGCGATGTGCTGGGTCCAGTAGCCCAGATCGCGGATCCCGTGGATCACGAAAGCGACATCGGTCACGTCTGGCTGAGGAATCACCTGTTCGAAGTCCGATCCGAGGAACGGCTGGCGTGCTTTGATTGCGGCGCGATCTCCTGTCAGGGCGAGTTCGAAGATTTCCCGACGCACCCTCGCCCTTTCATCTTCCATCGACAACTGCGCGATCGTGAGATGCGAGCTTCGCGGGACCTCCAGATAGAAATAGGTCTCATCCGTGGAGAAAGGATCCACGCTATCGGATGGTGCCACAAGATCGTCCTCGGTGCCGAGCAACTGCACGACCAGCGCTCCCCCGGGCAGTTCCGGCTTCTCCGCCGCGTTCCGGCGCATGAAGATCCACTGGGCACGAAGGTTCGAGAGAAAAGCTCCGCCCCGGCGCGCGCCGAAGATCATGGGGGACCTTCCTCCACGCCAGATCCTGGCGACGTTTCCGATCAGGATACCGGTGCCGAAGGCCAGAAAATTGGCGGTCGAAAGGTGAGGATTGAGGGACCATCCACGGTTGATCGGGGCCAGCAGCACAAGCCGTTCAATCAAGTGTGCCCAAGGCTTTGCGTGTTCAGCCCCGGCGTTGATCAGTTCGGCCTCCATAGGCGCGCGAACCACACGGGTGGACAGCTCGACGACCTGACCGCAGGCGGCGACATACACTTTTCGCGCGATGATGCCGCCCAAGCTGTGACCGATGAGATGTATGCGTCGGAAGGCCTTGCCGGCAGCCTCGGCCTCCGCACAGGCATGGTCGATGTCGAGCAACACCCGCGCGGTAATGGTCTCCAGGGTTTGATACGAGAAGTTCCGAAGGTCAACCTGAGGCCTCAGCGTCGCTGCTGCAGGCAGGATCTCGCGGGTGGCCGAAAGGAGGGAGTCGATGTGGCCGTTCCGGTCACCGTATGGCGGCAGTAGCACCGCGAGTTCGAGGTTGGTTTCGTCCGCGCTCGCATCAAACAGTCCTGGTGCCGCAGCCGGGACTTTCGAGAACAGAGGTGCCAGCGTCCGGAGTGAGCGTGACACCGCCGACTTGGGTTTCGAATCCTTCATCCCATGACTCAACTCAAGAGGATGAGGTCTAACAAGTAAAATGGAGATTTGAGAGGCATCTCAGGCTCTCAGCGCCGCATATGCCCGCAGGTAGCCGACACATTGCGCGATCTCCGGCACAGAGGTCTCCCAGTTGTATTCGTACTCGATGGAGACATTGCCAGCGAAGCCCTGAGCCCGCGCCTCATCGAGGATCGCCGGGAGATCGAGCACGCCGGTTCCGAAAGGACGATCATGTCCCGGCTCGGTGGCCGACTCCCGGTCTTTGAAATGAAATGAACGCACGCGTGATGCAACTTTCCGGATCACCTCCAGCGGATCGAGGCCTGAACTGGCCCAGTGGCCGATGTCGGCGCAGAAGCCAAGGTTTTCATGGCGATCCTTCATCGCCTTCCAGATCGTGTCTGGATTCCACAGCGCGGTCGGCTTCGGGTGGTTGTGAAAACTGATCCGCAGGTCGTACTCGATGGCGAGTTTCTCGATCATGTCGATCGCTCCAATCGACTCGGTGGTCAGACCATAAAGTCCGAGCCTCTTCGCCATCTCGAAAAGCGGCAGCGCCTTCGCCTCGTCCCTCGGGATCTCGGTGACGCCGAAGCTCACCGGGGCGACTCCGTGCTTCATTCCATGATCGAGGATCGAACGGTAAATTTCATCGCTCAGACCGGGCTCCATCTTCTGCTCGCCATGGGGCCCGCCGATCGTCTGGCCCGGATAGAGTTCGATTGCCGCCGCCCCGCACGCGGCGGTTTTCTCGATGCTCTGCCACAGAGTGAAGTGCCTGAACGACCAGCCCTGCACGGCGATGACGAAACCCGCAGGCGTCAGAGCAGGACCGGTGACCGGAAGGCCTTTCGCCCGCAGGGAAAGCAGGACCGAAGCGGCGGGAAAAAGCGACAGCAGGGAACGAGCTCGCACGAGATTCATAGAACCGACCTGTGAACTCCCTGACGAGCCAATCTTCGGTTCAATGCGCGGGTTTGACGGGGTTGGATCTTTCGGATATCCAAAGCATCCATGAGCGATGTCCCACAGGATGCCTGGTTTTATACCCGAGAAGGGGAGAGGATCGGCCCGCTGACCTTCGGCGATCTGAAAATCCGCGTCTCCGAGGGATCAGTCGATCCGCGCAACGACATGGTCTGGACCGTCGGCATGGAAGCCTGGAAGCCCGCCGGTGAAATCGAGGGTCTTTTCGAACGACGTGTGGCCGAGGCTCCGGCACAGACCTCCATGGCGGAGACTCCGAATCCCCACGAATCTGGCAGCGCCGATTCGGAAACCAGCCTGATGGGAAAACAGGGGGAATGGCCGGGCTTTGGCCGCGCGATTTTTTTCATCGGATCGATCATCCTTGGGTTTGCCTCAGGCGCGATTCCTCCGCTGATCGCTCCCTTCGCCAAGGGCTACGAGGCCTTTCTCATCGCGGTTCCGATCCTGATTCTTTTGTTGTCGATCTGGCTCGGCCTGCAACGTCTGATCAATGTCGGCATGAGTCGCTGGTGGTATCTTGGAAACCTTGTGCCCTTTTTGAATCTGT